>CALDDN010000001.1 GCA_937936615.1 uncultured Bacteroidia bacterium
CCGCTACGACCTGGAACGGCTCCCCCCCCAAAGCAGCTACGCAACCGATCCCGATGGATGGTTCGATGACTGGCTCGCCTGCATCGATGCCGCTTACCTGATGCGCGAAAGCCCGCTGACCCTGATCCTCGGCCCGCCCGAGCGTCCGGCTCCCTTTGCCAGGATGGTAAGCCAAAACCTGCGTCGCTACCTGTCGACCCGTTACGTCGAAGCCGAACGCTTCGACGAGATCGAATGCGACTTCGCTGCCTACCTCTGGGAACGAAGCCCGCGCTGGGACCCCTCACGTGGCGATGTGGCAACTTTCATCTACCAGCTGGTACGCGAGTTCTGCAGCGACTACCGCCGTCGTGAGGGCCGGCACCGCTGGCGGTTTCCACGCCTCCTGGGCTTCAACACCCCGGTCAGCCCCTCCCCGACCGAGAGCAGCGAGCTGCTCGAAGAGCTGCGCATGCGACTGGAACTGGCCCTGCGCCTGACGCGGCAGAATGGTGCCGAAACCGAGGGACTGCTGCGCCTCTTTGCCCGCGCAGGTCTGCCCGAAACTCAGCTCGACTGCCTGCGGCCCTGCCAGGGCCAGGTGGCCGAGTGCCCCGCCGCACTCTGCCTCACCCCAAGCGAAAAGTACCGAAGCCTCAGCGATAAAGACCTCTATGCCCTGCTGGGCAGCTGCCGAAACTGTCCCGATCGAAGACCCTCACCCGAAGCCCTGCAACGCCGCGTCAACTACCAGGCCAACCGCCTGATGCGTCTGCTCAACGCGCCCCCCCGCTCTTTTCCTGAAATCGGCATCAAGGGCCTGCGCGAGCTGCTTCACGACTTCTTCACCCGCAACTGATCGCCGCAGACTGTTGGCAACTTTTTTTACTTCCGGTAAAAAAAATTGGGTGCAAGCACCCTTTTTTTCTCCATTCAGGTGCGTTCTTTGCCACTCTTGAAAATGTAGCAGAGCAGCAGTCGGCCCGATTCGCTCTTGCTTCCGAGTAACATGTTTTTTAGATAAAGTAACTGGGAACTTTCACCAGTCAGCTGAAAAGTAACCGCATCCGATGAAAAACGAACGTTGGTTTGATGCCCAAGGGCGGCCCACCCGGTTCGCCCGCGAGGTCTACGCAACCGCTTTGCTGTCGAACACGCTTGAAGAGTTGCCGGCCGAGCTGCTGGCCTATGCCCGAACACATCCTGAGTTCGAAGTTGAGGTCCTGTCCCTGGTAGAAGTGCTGCGGTTGCGACGGGCCACCCCAACCCCCCCGCCCCAACCCAACCTGCGTGGGGTACTGGTCTATGGAGCAGTACTGCTGGCCGTGCTGACTCTGACCTTCCTGGCAAGCCGCCTGCTCCGGCAACCCCCGACGACACCGCAGCCCCTGCAACCAGCTTCCAGCACTCTCCCCCCAACGCCCACCGAGAGCCTGCCCTCGCCGCCACCCGCACCGGTGCCGGTTCCGCCACCGGCAGCAAAGCCGGTTCCGCCACCCGCACCGAAGCCAGTTTCCGAGCCGATCGTCCAGCGCACGGAACGCGCTGCAGACCCTCTGGCCCAGGCAGCCCCCATCACCCGCGACAGCTCGGCCTTCATCCCCGATTCGGCTACCGAGCGGCGGCTGCTCAAGTATGCCTTCGGCCAGCCCCGCGAGCTCTATGCCCGGACCATGCGCTCGAACGACTTTCTGCTGGAAAAAGGAAGCAGCATACCGGCCCTGGTGCTGACCTGCGAGCAGGTAGGGACAGGCCTGCCCCTGCGGGTGCGCTGCGCCTGCAGCGAACACCCCTTCCTCGACGGCCAGCAAGTCTGGCTGCTTAAAATCTACTCGAACCGGCGACAGCGGCTGTCGGTACGCGAGCTGAAGCTGCAGCCCAATTTCGAGATCGAAATCGGCGGCGGCGAGGCCCCAGGCCTTTACTACTGGACGCTGATTACGCCAGAATCGGATGGGCGGGTCGCCTGGGAAGGCCGCTACGTCGTTGAGTAAATCGAGCCTGGGGCAGAAAAACAGCAATTCGAACCAGCCTTGCCCCCCCTCCACCGGCTCTCCTGCCGCGCGAAAGCCGGAAGCAGCCCTTCCGGAGACCCGTTCATGGGGCCGAGGGCATCGGTGCCTGAGCACGGCCCGCCTTTTTGCGATATTTGCAGGCTTAACGTGCCGGATGCCTGCCATGAGCCAAGCCACGACCCAGACCCGCTACCCCACCTACGCCAGCCTCGATTTTCCCGCCTTCGAGACCTACATCCGTGCCTTCTGGGAACGCGAGCGCATCTTCGAGCAGAGCCTCGAACGCCGCGCCCACGCCCCTGCTTTCACCTTCTACGAGGGGCCACCCTCGGCCAACGGCCAGCCGGGCATCCACCACGTGATGGCCCGCACCATCAAGGACATCTTCTGCCGCTACCAGACCCTCAAGGGGCGGCTCGTCCACCGCAAGGCCGGCTGGGATACCCATGGCCTGCCCGTGGAACTGCAGGTCGAAAAAAGCCTCGGCATCACCAAAAAAGACATCGGCACCACCATTTCGATCGCCGACTACAACGCCGCCTGCCGCCGCGATGTACTCCAGTTCAAGGACCGCTGGGACGAGCTGACCCGCCTCATGGGCTACTGGCTCGATCTGGACCACCCTTACATCACCTTCGAGAACGACTACATCGAATCGGTGTGGCACCTGCTCAAACGGCTCTGGGACAAAGGCCTGCTCTACCAGGGCTACACCATCCAGCCCTATTCGCCGGCGGCGGGCACGGGCCTGAGCTCGCACGAACTCAACCTGCCGGGCTGCTACCGCGAAGTCAAAGACACCTCGTGCACGGCCCAGTTCGAGCGCAGCGATGCCCCCGGCGAGTACTTCCTCGCCTGGACGACCACCCCCTGGACCCTGCCCGCGAACGCGGCCTTGGCCGTTGGGGCCAGCATCGACTACGCCCTCGTCGATACCTACAACCCCTACACCCACCGGCGCATCCGCGTCTGGCTGGCCCAGGACCGCCTTCCGGCCTACTTCAGTGCCGAGGCCGCCGACCTCGATCTGCCAGCCTATCAGGCGGGCGACAAACGCATTCCGTGGCGAATCGTCGAGACGAAGCGGGGCGAGGAGCTGGCCGGCCTGCGCTATGCGCAGCTGCTGCCCTACGTACAGCCCGAAGGCGACGCCTTCCGCGTCATCGTGGGCGACTTCGTAACGACGGACGACGGCACGGGCATCGTGCACATCGCACCCACGTTCGGGGCCGACGACTTGCGCGTCGCCCGTCAGCAGGGCATTCCGGCCATCACGGTACCGGCACCCGACGGCAGCCCCATGCCCCTGGTCGACCGGCAGGGCCGATTCGTGGAGCAGGTAACCGACTTTGCCGGACGCTACGTCAAGAACTATACCGACGACCCCGACTACCAGTCGGTCGATGTGGATATCTGCATTCTTTTGAAAAAAGAAAACAAAGCCTTCCGCGTCGAAAAATACGAGCACAACTACCCGCACTGCTGGCGCACCGACAAACCGATTCTATACTACCCCCTCGACAGCTGGTTCATCCGGACGACGGCCTACCGCGAGCGCATGGTCGAGCTTAACCGAACCATCCGCTGGAAGCCCGAGAGCACCGGAACGGGCCGTTTCGGGCAGTGGCTCGAAAATCTGGTGGACTGGAACCTCTCGCGCAGCCGCTACTGGGGCGTACCCCTGCCCGTGTGGATGAACGAAGACCGCACCGAAAGCAAATGCATCGGTTCGGTGGCCGAACTGCGGGCCGAGCTGGAGCGGGCCGTAGGTCTGGGCCTCATGCCCGAGAACCCGCTGCAGGAAGGCCGCGACTTCGACCTGCACCGCCCCTACGTCGATGAGTGGATTCTGGCCGACAGCCAGGGCCAGCCCATGCGCCGCGAACCCGACCTCATCGATGTCTGGTTCGATTCGGGAGCCATGCCCTTTGCACAATGGCATTACCCCTTCGAGAACGAGGACATTTTCCGGCGCAGCTTTCCGGCCGATTTCATCGCCGAAGGCGTCGACCAGACGCGGGGCTGGTTCTTTACCCTGCACGCCATCGCGGTGCTGCTCGAGGATTCGGTGGCCTTTCGGACCGTTATTGCCAACGGTCTGGTGCTCGACAAGCACGGCAACAAAATGTCCAAACGGCTGGGCAACGCCGTCGACCCCTTCGAAACCATCCAGACCTACGGGGCCGACCCTACGCGCTGGTACATGATCGAAAATGCGCCGCCCTGGGAAAACCTCAAATTCAATATCGACAGCATCGGCGAGGTGCAACGCAAGTTCTTCGGAACGCTCTTCAATACGTATGCCTTCTTTGCGCTCTACGCCAATATCGACGACTTTGTCTTCGATGATCAAAATACCGTGCCCTATGCGTCGCGCCCCGAACTCGACCGCTGGATTGTATCCAAACTGCATTCGCTGATCGAGGCGGTAGACGGATACTATTCCGACTACGACCCCACGCGGGCGGCCCGGGCCATTCAGGAATTCACCATCGACCAGCTCTCGAACTGGTACGTGCGCCTGGCCCGCCGCCGCTTCTGGAAGGGCGAGATGACGCCCGACAAGCAGTCGGCCTACGAGACGCTGTACGAATGCCTGCTCGTAGTGGCCCAGCTCATGAGTCCGATCGCGCCTTTTTTTGCGGAGTGGCTCTACAAAAACCTGACCGACGGCCTGCGCGAGGCCGCCCGCCCGCACGATTCGGCTCTGGCCCTGCCCTCGGTGCACCTCTCGGACTGGACGCCCGTCGACCAGTCGGTGCGCGATGCCGAACTGGAAGCCCGCATGGAGCTGGCCCAGAACATCTGCTCGCTGGTGCGGAGCCTGCGCAAACGGACCAGGCTTAACATCCGCCAGCCCCTGCAACGCATCCTCATTCCGCTGACAGCCCACATCACGCGTCAACGCCTCGAAGCCGTGGCCGACCTCATCCGCAGCGAGGTCAACATCAAAGCCATCGAAACGGCAACCGGCGACGAGGGCATGTTCGTACGGCAGGTCAAACCCAACTTCCGCACCCTGGGACCGAAAATGGGCGCGAAAATGAAAGCTGCCGCCGCCGCCATTGCCGCCCTCGACGCGGCAGCCCTGCGCAAACTGGAGGCAGCAGGCCGCTACCCCCTGCAGGTCGAGGGTGAAACGTACGAGATTACAAGGGAAGATGTCGAAATCCGCACCGAGGATGTGCCCGGCTGGGCAACCGCTTCAGAAGGCAGCCTGACGGTGGCTCTCGATACGACGCTGACCGACGAGCTGCGGGCCGAGGGCCTGGCCCGCGAACTGGTCAACCGCATCCAGAACCTGCGCAAAGACCTGGGCTTCGAGGTAACCGACCGGATTGCCATCGAAATGGGTTTTCGACCCGAATGGCAGAACGCCCTGGCCCAGTTTGGCGTTTATATCCAGCATGAAACGCTGGCCGAGCGGCTGGACACCGTAGAGGGCCTGACATCGGACCAGCAAATCGAAATCGAGGGCGTAACTTCGCCCATCCAACTGCACCTTGTGCGCTGACCATGAGCACCGAAACGAACCCGGAAAAGAAACACTACTCGCCCGAAGAACTGGAAGAATTCCGCCAGCTCATCAAAGAAAAACTGAGCGTGGCCCGCGCCGAATACCGGCAGATGCAGGACTCGCTGCGCAACAGTGCCGAGATCGCCGCCGATGCCGGCAACCTGACCGAATACGGAGCCGACATCCAGGACAAAGAGCAGATTGAGATGCTCATCGCGCGTTCGGCCAAATTCATCGATGCCCTCGAGCGGGCCTTGATCCGCATCGAAAACGGCACCTACGGCCGCTGCAAGATCACAGGCAAGCTCATCCCCAAAGAGCGGCTCCGGCTGGTGCCCCATACCGAAACCTCGATCGAAGCCAAGCAAAATCGCAGCTGAACGCCTACCCCCGGGCCGCAAGGCCCACCCTTTTGCTGCCGTGAAACATCTGCCTCCCTATCTGCGCTACCTGCTGGTGGCCCTGTCAGTCATCACCCTCGATCAGGCAACCAAGTTTGCCGTCAAGCTCAACCTGCTGCCCGGCGAAGGCTTCTCGGTGTTGGGCAACGTGCTCAAGATTCACTTCGTCGAAAACCCGGGCGCAGCTTTTGGCATGACCCTGCGCAGCCTCATCCCCGTCCTTTCGGACGAATCGGCCAAGCTGCTGCTCACGCTCTTTTCGCTGGTGGCCATGGGAGCGATCGGCTACCTGCTCTGGCGCGTGCGCCACGAGCGCACCGCCCTGCCGCTGCTCATTGCGCTGATTCTGGGCGGCGCGGTCGGCAACATGATCGACCGCATATTCTACGGCATCTGGTTTGCCTCGATCAACGATTACGCCGGCGGGCTTTTTTATGGCCGCGTCGTCGACATGGTCTACGTCGATATCTACGAGGGCTACCTGCCCGAGTGGGTGCCCATCTGGGGTGGCGACTACCTGTTCCTGTGGCCTATTTTCAATGTGGCCGATGCTGCCATCACCACGGGCGTGCTGAGCATCATCGTCTTTCAAAACCGACTGCTGGGCAAGCCCGGCGCAGCCAGCCGCCAGCCGGCTTCCCCCCCTGCCGAGCCAGCCCCAGAGGCATCACCAGCCCGCGAGTCTTCCGACGAGGCTGCCAGGCATCCACGCAGCGAACCTTCTCAGAAAGGCAGCTGACCGATTTGTTTTTATTTTGTTAGTAAATTTATAACAAAAACTAAAATTAAATATAAAATCAGTCAGCATATAAAAAACTCAAATTTTTAATCAGATAACAAACTTCAGAGAACAGGCCGGCAAAGCCGGGGCTAATGCCAGACCTGCACCTCGGGTTCAAGGCACACGCCGAAGCGGGCCGCAACGGCAGCCTGAATCTCCTGCGCCAGCTGCCAGATTTGGGCACCGGTCGCCCCCCCGTAGTTGACCACGACCAGAGCCTGGGCGGGCCAAGTGCCCGCATCGCCGCGCCGCAGTCCCCGCAGACCGCAGCGGTCGATCAGCCAGCCTGCCGCCAGCTTGACGCGCCCGTCGGGCTGGGGATAGGCCACCAAATCGGGCCAGTCGCGACGCAGGGCCTCGGCGGTGGATGCCGGCACTAGCGGATTCTGAAAAAAACTGCCTGCACTGCCCACCTCGGCGGGGTCGGGCAACTTGCTGCGGCGGATGCGGCACACGGCCTCGAAGGCGTCCCGGGGCGTGGCCATCTCCCCATCGGGCAGGGCCTGAGCGAGGGCTGCGTAGTTCAGCTTGACACGGGGTTCGCGGCTCAGCCGCAGGACGATCGATTCGATGAGGTAGCGGCCCCGCCACTCCGTTTTGAAGCGGCTGCTGCGGTAGCCCAGCCCGCAGGCCGAGGCCGGCAGGCGAACTTCGGCTCCTGTGGCACGCTCGCGTACGACGACGGCCTCGAGCACCTCGACCAGCTCGACGCCATAGGCACCGATGTTCTGGATGGGGGCGGCTCCTGCCGTGCCCGGGATCAGGGCCAGGTTTTCGAGGCCAAACCAGCCCCGTTGCGTGCATTCTTCGACGAGTTCGGGCCACGGGCAGCCCCCTCCAACGCGCAGCCAGACGAAACGGCCCTCCTCGCGCTCGACGCTCTGGTACCGGTGCTCGATGCGAACGGCCCGCCGGGGGGGCTGGACAAAGAGCAGGTTGCTGCCCCCGCCCAGCACGAGGCAAGCAGGGTCGCGCAGGAAGTCGTAAAGTTCGGGCCGATCGAAACCGGCAAAGGACTGCACCCGCAGCAGCTGGTCGATCTGGCCACTCACGCCGAAGGTGTTGAGCGGCTGCAGGGGGACATCGCGTTCGAGGCTAAGGGCCGATTTCATGGCTGCAAGATGGCAAATAGGCTGCAAGCTGAAAGGATGGGGGCAGGTGGCGCGAAAGGGCTTCTGCTGGGGGGAACCGACGTTCGACTGCATGCGGGCTTCAGCCCGGCTGAAAGTCGACGACCGACAGCTGCTTGGCCGCCTGCAGCCGGCCCGACATCAGGAAGCGGCGCAGCCGGTTCATGCGCTGGAAATACTGGGCGGTATAAGGCCCGAAGGCCTGGCGCAGGTACCGGCGTTCGAGGCGTGAGATGTGCCCGTCGAAGGCGGCGGCGATGCACAGCACATCGAGCAGCAGATACTGCTCGTGGAGCGGTGCCTTGTCGAGGGTCATGAGGAAAAGCGGCCAGTTGTCGAGGCGGCCGTGGTATTCGACATCGAGCGCGTTGTAGAGTTCGATGAGCAGCAGCAGCATGTTGGGGTGGTACTGCTGGGTCAGGATGAGCGAATTGGCCACGGCGCGGACACAGCCTTCGCGGCCCAGTTCCGAAAGACCGACGCGCCGGTGCAGTTCGATGATCTGGCTTACCACGTGGCGGGCGAGCAGGTTGCCAAAAAGACGCAGGCGGGCTTCGCGCGAGACCTTGCGGATTACCCAGGCATTCCACAGGCCCGTGATGGGAATCGTTACGATCATCATGCTCAGCCCCCAGATGGTGGGGCCAATGAGCCAGGTGAGGAGCATCCGCGCCCCAAAGTTGGAGAGAAAAACTTTGAGCTTGTAGGCAATGCCCACGAAGACGAGCCGCCCGCGCGAGACCTTGGCCAAGGGGTCGATTCCCAGAAAATTGGGCACAGGGTCGGGCACCTCGAGAGCAGCCCGGGCCAGCAGGCTCAGGGTTTTGTCGTTGAGGAAGGCCGATTCGCGCTCGTTGTCGACGTTGTAGCCCGTCATGCGGGCGTTGAAGTAGACCAGGCGCAGCGATACCCAGCCCAGAAGCGTGAGTTCGATGACGGTCAGTACCAGCGTAACGAGCGATACCCAGAAGTAGCGGTACCACCAGAGCTCGTCGAGCAGCACCTGATCGGCCCAGAAAGTGCCTGCCGACGAGAGCCCCCCCAGCGCAAAGCCCGTAAGCATGGCCGAGGAGGTGGTCAGGCGGATGGCCCGCAGGTAGCCGCGGTCGTCGAGCTGGCTGCGCGTATAGAGCCGGCTCTGGCGGTCGCGCTCGGCCAGGCGGCTCAGATACCTGACCCCAATGCGTTCGATGAAGTTGAGATCGAGGAAACGTCGCCACCGGCTTGGGGGGGCAGTTGGGGCACTCATGGGGCCAATCTAGCAGCGGCTGCCGGTCAGAGCCTGCAGTATGCCGGAGCAAATTAGCGAAAATCGGGCCGGTGGGCCAGCAGCCGCTTTGTCCACTGGGGATAAGTCGGGCCCCCGATGGGCGGTGCACACCGCAGCAAAAGCACCCCAGGACTCCTGTTCTGACAGTTGGCACCTTGGGGCTGGCTGCCTATCTTTGCCCCCTGAATCCGATCCCTAGAAAGGACACCCATGACGATTTCCGCCAAAGACGTCAACGCCCTGCGCCAGCAAACCGGTGCCGGCATGATGGACTGTAAGAAAGCCCTCACCGAAGCGGAGGGCGATTTTGAAAAAGCGGTAGACATCCTGCGCAAAAAAGGCCAGAAAGTCTCCGCCGCCCGGCAGGATAAAGAGGCCGCCGAAGGCGCGGTCTTCGCCCGCCTCTCGGACGACGGCCGGCGGGGCATTCTCTTCCAGCTCAGTTCCGAAACCGATTTTGTAGCCCGCAACGAGGACTTCCAGGCCCTGGGCAGCAAGATTGCCGAGGTGGCCGCCCGCGAGTTTCCAGCCGACCTCGAAGCCCTGAAGGCTCTGCAGCTCGAAGGCCGCAGCGTGGGCGAGCACATCATTGACATTGTGGGTAAAATCGCCGAGAAAATAGACATCACAGCCTACGAACGCCTCGAAGGCCAGGGGGTAGCGGCCTACATCCACCCGGGTGCCCGCATCGGGGTACTCATCGCCTTCGAAGGTACCGACGGCATCGATGTCGCCTCGATAGGCAAGGACGTGGCCATGCAGATTGCGGCCATGAATCCCGTTTCGATCGGCCCCGAAGATGTGCCCGCCGAAATCGTGGCCCGCGAACTCGAAATCGGCAAGGAACAGGCCCGTGCCGAAGGCAAACCCGAGGAAATGCTCGAAAAAATCGCCCAAGGCAAGCTCAACAAGTTCTACAAGGAAGCCACGCTGCTGGAACAGGAGTTCGTCAAAGATTCCACCAAAACCATCCGCAAATACCTGCACGAACAGAATCCGGCCCTCAAGGTGCTGGCCTTCCGCCGAATGCGGATTGGCTCCTGATCGTAAAATGAATTGATACCGGAGAGTCGCCCTTGACTCTCCTTTTTTTTACTTAAAAACTGTGCCCTTACCATGAGCGCTGCCCAACCTACCCTCAAATACCGCCGCGTACTCCTCAAGCTCAGCGGTGAAGCCCTGATGGG
>CALDDN010000002.1 GCA_937936615.1 uncultured Bacteroidia bacterium
GGGATCGGGGTTGAGGGCCTTCTGGATGCGGCTGGCGTAGCGGATGCTGTCGGTGATGTCTTTATTTTTTTCTTCGATGATGGCTTTTTGCAGCTGCACCTCGCGGGTTCGCTCTTCGACGCGGCGTTCCAGCTGTTCGTAGAGCAGGGCTTTGTCGAGCGAGAGGGCAGCTTCGGCAGCAAAAAGCTGCATGAAATCGCGGGCAGCACGTCCAAAGGCGTTGGCTCGCTTACGGTCCTCGAGCAGCAGCACGCCCAGCAGGTGGCCGTCGTGTTCGAGACGCACGGGCAGCAGGCTCTCGGGGTGGTAGGCCTGCAGGTAGGGGTCGCGGGCCAGGTCGGCTGTCAGCCGGTCGGCAGAGGCTGCCCCTGCCTGCGCCTGCACCAGCGCATCGATGAGCAGTTCGGGCACCGGCCCCTGATAAAGCTGCCCCAGGCGTTCGTGGTGCTCGCGGGCGATGTGCACGTAGACATCACGCACACGGCCCCGGTCGAGCAGGCAGAGCATCCCCCGTTCGGCCCGCGTGGCATTGACGACTACCTCGACCAGGCGGGCCGCCACGTCGGCCAGGCGGCGTTCCTTGCTCAGCCGCTGCGAGGCAAAGTAGAGCGATTCGAGTACGCTGTTCTGTTCGGCAATCTGCTGAACCTGAAAAAAACTGGTAAGTGCCTCTTCGATGGTGAGCATCAGGTCGGTTTTGTCCCAGGGCTTGGTCAGGTAGCGGTAGAGGTTGGCTTCGTTGAGGGCGCGGCCCACGGCATCGGCACCCGCCTGGCCGGTAAGCAGAATTTTTCGGGTATCGGGCAGGCGTTGATGCACCTGAATCAGCAGTTCGTCGCCTTTCATGCCGGGCATGAGCTGGTCGCTGATGACTACAGCCACCTGCAGCCCTTCGGCCTGCAGTTCGTCGAGCACCTCGAGAGCTTCCTCGCCGCTGTTGGCCACCTCGATATAGAACTGGTCGCCAAAATAGTTTTCGATTTGGGCCGACAGGGTATCGAGGACGGGCTTCTCGTCATCGACACAGAGGAGGTAAACGGGGTCGGTGGTATCGGGAGCAAAGGTTTGGGCTGGAGCAGTGAGCATCGGGTCAGTCAGTCACAGGCTTGGTTTTACAACGGATCAGGGCCACGAGTTCCTCGCGGTTCCAGGGTTTTTTGAAAAAAGTAAAGGTGGGAATTTGGGATTCAAGGCGGCGGATGGCCTCCTCGTCGGCCTGTCCCGAAAGCATGATCAGGGGCAGATCGGGCCAACGCTGGTGCACTTCGGCTAAAAAGACATCGCCCTTGCACTGGGGCATGAGCCAGTCGCTGATGACGAGGGCCACGGGCTGGTCGTCGGCCTCCAGTTCTTCAAGAATTTCCCAGGCTTCGTCCACCTCGCTGGCCGCCTCGAAGTAGAACGCATCACCAAATGCACTGGTGAGCTGCGTGACGAGGGTATCGGTTACGATTTTCTCGTCATCGAGGCATAAAATGGTCGGCTGCGACATCAAAAACTTGATAGCAAATGGACTTACCTAAATAACAATTGAAATTCAGCAAATAATCAACCTTAGGCAGATGCGGCTTACTCCTCGCTTCCGCCGCCATCAAGTCGATAGGGCAGCGTAATCAGGAAGCTCGTACGGCCCGGCTCCGATTCGACGCTGATGGTACCGCGGTGCTTTTCGATGATCTTGCGGCAAATGTCGAGCCCCAGCCCCGTACCTTCACCCTGCGGCTTGGTGGTGAAGAAAGGCTCGAAGATTTTGTCCTGAATTTCAGGCGGAATACCCGGTCCGTTATCGGTGATGCGCACAAAGGCATCGCCCTCGTTTTCGAAGCGGCCGATCTCGATGATGAGCTTGCCGGCAAACTCCATGGCCTGGGCGGCGTTGTGGATGATGTTGGTCCAGACCTGGCCCAGCTCGTCGCCGTAGCCTTTGATGGGGGGAATCTGGGCGTAGTGCTTTTCGACCTCGATGCCGTGTTTGAGCTGGTTGTGGTAGAGGGTCAGGATGACCTCCATCGAATCGACCAGGTCGATCGTCTCGAGGGTTTCCTCCTGCTGGAAGTGCGAGTAGCGTTTGAGGGCATAGACCGTTTTGCGGGTTTTGGCTGCGGCCTGATGAATGACATCGAGATTGGTTTTCATCTGACCCACGTGATAGGCCGTCTGGATCAGCTCCTTGCTTTGGGGCAGGCGCAGCAGGGGCAGGAACTGATCCAGGTCGCCCCGCACGCCGTTGAGCATGAGTTTCTTGGCCAGGTCGCGCCAGTCCTCGATGCCGGCTTCCTTGAGGCGGTCTTCCAGTTCCTTGCGGATGCGCCGTTCGTCGCGGGTCGAGAGCTGGTCGGTCTGGTTCATCGAGAGGGCGACGAGCTGCTGGAATCGCTCGCGAAGCTCGGGTTCCAGTCCCGCCAGCAGCACGGGCAAATCGGCCAGGGTACGCGGCAGGAATTCGCTCATGTTTTCGGCACCGGCTTTGATCGCTGCCAGCGGGGTGTTGATCTCGTGGGCCACGCCCGCCACGAGCTGACCCAGCGAGGCCAGCTTTTCAGACTGCACGATCCGGTGCTGGGCCGATTTAAGTTCGTCCATCGCGGCCTGCAGCTCGGCCGTGCGTTCGGCCACACGAATCTCGAGGGTCTCGTTCATCTGGCGGATGCGCTGTTCGTTTTCGATACGCTCGGTAACGTCGTTCTGCACGCCCACGAAGTGGGTAACCACGCCGTGTTCGTCGCGTACGGGCGAGAGGTTCAGCTCGTTCCAAAAGAGGCTGCCGTCCTTGCGGTAATTGCGCAGCAGCACTTTGCATTCGCGGCCCTCGGCCAGAGCTTCCCGGATGACCGCCAGCGACTCCTGATCGCGGTCGTTGCCCTGGAGGAAGCGGCAGTTGCGCCCGAGGGCCTCGGCTTCGGTGTAGCCGGTGATCTGCTCGAAGGCAGGGTTGACGTAGATGATGGGCCGATCGGGCTGGCGCATGTCGGCGATGACAATACCGCTGCTGCTCGAGGTAATGGCCCGCTCGCGCAGGCGCATGCCTACTTCGTATTCCTTGGTACTGGTGATGTCGGAGAGGGTACCGTTCCAGAGGCAACGTCCGTCTTTGGTTGTGGGGGTTGCGTTCACGCGGAACCACCGCTGTGAGCCATTGCGGTGGACGATGCGCCCCTCCCAGAGCACGTTCCGGCCGGTGCGTGCCGACTCGGAGAACTGCTCGTCCCACGCGGGGCGATCTTCGGAATCGATCCGAAGGCGGGATGCATCCTGAAGCAATTCCTCGGGCTGAATACCCGTCAGATCGTACAGGCGATTGCTTACAAAAGTGAAAAGCAAAGAGCCATCGGGAGTTTGAACCAGCTGAAAAATGGCATCGGGCACGTTCTGCATCATGGCATCGAGCTGGCTGCGGCTGGCTTCGAGG
>CALDDN010000003.1 GCA_937936615.1 uncultured Bacteroidia bacterium
GCTTCCGGCTGTCGGTCTGTAGGATATTTTAGCTCAGTCCGATTTTCAATCTTCAGTCGCGCGAGGAGCCTAAAAGGCGCAGCAACAGCAGAAACAGGTTGATGAAGTTGAGGTAGAGGCTCAGCGCACCAATGAGCGAGGCTTTTTTGATCGCTTCGGAGCCGTCTTCCGACTGGCTGATCGCGATTTGCTGCTGCATGTCGTAGGCCGTCAAGCCACAAAAAACAACTACCCCCACGATCGCAATAATGAACGAGAGCGTGCTCAGGCCCATGAACATGTTTACAATGCTGGCGATGATGATCCCAAAAAGTGCCATCATCAGATAGGAACCCAGTTTCGTCAGGTCGCGTTTGGTCGTCGCCCCGTAGATGGCCATGGCCGCAAAAGTACCTGCCGTTACAAAGAACGTCGAGGCAATCGAGGTCGAGGAATAGACAAAAAAGATCGACGACAGGCTGATGCCCATTACCACGGCATAGGCCCCAAAAACGAGCGTGGCCGTTGCATACGACATGCGCTGGATCCCAAAGCTCAGTGCCAGCACGAAGGCAAACGGAGCCAGCATGATGACCCAGCGCATCGGCCCTCCGAACAGCTGCAGCAGCAAATCCTGATTGGAAGCCAGGTATCCGGCAAAGCCATAGGCCGTAACGCCCGTAATGGCCAGACCAGCCGTCATGATCCAGAACACCCGCTGCAGGTAGGCGTTCGTTCGAGCGAGGAGAACTGGATTGCGGCGCACCTGCTCCGCATCCCAGCTGCTGCCATAGTAGTTATTCATGGGTGAACAGGAGATTACGAGTTGTTTTTCTTCTGCTAAATTAACTCAAAAAGCGTGCAGAATCGTGCCCGATGCCTGCCCCCTGGCAACGCTGCTGCATCAGCCATCGAGCAGCTCCCGGTAGACCGCCTTCATGGCTTCGGTGAAACCTGCCAGGCTGTGCTGCTTCAGCGCAAAGGCCCGCCCGGCCAGGCCCCAGCGGTGCCGCCGCTCGGCATCGGTCAGCAGGGCTGCCAGTTCGTCAGCCAGTGCTGCCGAATCGCCCGAGGGAACCAGCCGCCCCGTCAGGCCGTCGGCCAGGGTGTCGCGCACCCCGCCCACATCGGTGGCCACCACGGGCCGCCCCGCCGCCTGCGCCTCAATCAGCGTAACGGGGTTGCCTTCGTTGAGCGAACTGAGGGCCACTACATCCAGACCCGCGTACACGCGCTCCAGGTCCTGCCGCCACGACGTGAAAAGCAGCCCCCCCGCCGCCACCGGCTCGCCCCCCCGCGCTACGGGCAGGCCCAGGTTGCGTGCCCGCGCCTCGACGGCCTCCCGCAGTTCGCCATCGCCCACCACCACCCCCACCACCGGCAGCGGCACCAGTTCCCGCAGCCGCGCAAACGCTTCCACAAACAGCGCGTGGTTTTTCACTGGGGCCAGCCGCCCCACAATCCCCACGGCCAGCCAGTCGGCGGGCAGGCCTAGCTCGCGCCGGAAGGCAGCCCCCTCCGCCGCACCGGCGGCCACAAAGCGGCTCAGGTCGTAGCCGTTGCGTACGATGCGGAAGCGGTCGGGCGGGGCGATGCGGTAGACCTCGCACAGCTCGTGCTGCTGGCTGGCACTGATGGCTATCAGCCGGTGCGTGTAGCGGGCCGCCAGCCGTTCGATTCGCAGAAAGGCCGCCGTGCGCACAGGCCCGAAGTACGAATGGAACACGTGCCCCTCGAAGGTGTGCACCCGAAGCGGTACCCCTTCGAGTACGGCCGCCAGCCGCCCGATGAGGCCGGCTTTGGCCGCGTGCGTGTGCACGATCTGCGGCCGGAAGCGGCGGATGAGCTGACGCATGGCCGCCAGGGCGTGCACGTCGCGCAGCGGGTGAATCGATCGCCGCATCTGGGGCAGGAGCAGCGGCTCGATGCCCTCGGCGGCACACAAAGCCGAGGCCGCCGCCTCGCCCGCCGCGGGCGGACCCGCTACGAGCAGGGTCTCGAACTCGGGGGCCAGATGACGGGTCAGGGCAACGGCACTGACGACCGGCCCGCCGATGTTCAGCCGGTTGAGCACCCGCAGGATACGGGGAGGGGTGTTGCCCATCATATGCTACTGAGCCTGCAAATTAGCCAACCACGGCTCGGCACGGGTATTTTTGCCGCCCGTTGTGCAACTTGCACCTCGGTCGGCGGGTCTTGCTGGGGCGGAACTCTTTTCAGATTGACCGGACGCAAGCCGTCGAAGCCCAAGTTTGAAAGGCTTTTAAGCCAAATATAAACTCATTGTCAAGCTTTTTTAAAAAATTGGTTTTGATCCCTGTTCTTCAACCGCTGCTCGTCTGGCTTCTGGCTGTCGGTTGCGGCTCGGTGGCCTGGGGGCAGGTGGGGGGGCGCAGCGTGTACGACTTTCTCTACCTGGCCCCGGGTGCACGCGCCAACGCCCTGGGCGGTACGCTCGTCTCGCAGCAGCAGGCCGACCCCAGCCTCGCCTTTCAGAATCCGGCCACGCTTTCGGATTCGACCCACAGCGTGGGCCAGGTCTCCTACATCAACTACCTGAAGGACGTGGGCTACGGTACCTTCGCTTACGGCCACAGCGAACCGAGGCTCGCCCACTTCTGGGGTGGCATCCAGTACTTCAGTTTCGGACGCTTCGAGGAAACCGACATTCTGGGCAACCGACTGGGCGATTTCTCCATCAGCACGCTCAATGTGGCTGCAGGGGCTGCCCGCAGTTTTGGCCCGCTGACCCTGGGCATGAACCTCAAATACGTGCAGTCGGTCATCTACCGCCAGACCTCCTGGGGGCTGGCCACCGATTTCGGCGCGTACTGGAAGCCCCGCGACTGGGGCCTCGAGGTGGGAGCGGTGGTACGCAACCTCGGGCTGGTGCTCGACCGCCTGCCGGGTCAGACACCCGACGAGGGCATGCCCTTTACCGTCGATGTAGGCATCAGCCAGCAGCTGCCCAAGGCCCCCCTGCGCTTCACGCTGACGGCCGTGCAGCTCAACCGGCCCCGCATGATCTTCCCCGATCCCACAGCCCCCGTGCGATTCGACCTGGCCGGCAATCCCATCGACGACCGCCCCACCACGGGCCAGCAGATCATGCGCCACCTCGTGGCCGGTATGGAGATCGTTCCCACGCGCAGCTTCAACGTCCGCTTCTCCTACAACCACCGCCGCCGCCAGGAGCTGCACCCCCCCGACATGGGCTTCAATTTCGACGGCCTCTCGCTGGGCCTGGGGCTGCGCCTGGGCAGCGTCTGGCTCGACTACGCCTACGCGGGCTACCACGTGGCGGGAGGGCTGCACCATTTCCAGCTGACCATGCCCCTGGCCCGCGTCGTCAAAAAACGGCTGCTGCCCCAACGAAACGTCGAGCGGCAACCCCGTGAGCTGCAGCCATTTGAAGCTAACTAAAAAAAATTTGGATTGAAATCATTTTGAAATGTATCTTGCTTAACGTTTGGTTAATACTAGCTTGTCCGATCCTTAAGATTCCAAACCCTGTTTCTCCAATGAAAGCTTTACGCTCGCTTGCTCTTGCCGGTCTCTGTCTGCTGGGGCTGCCTCAGCTGGGTATCGCCCAACCACCACCAAAAGACGTGGACATTGCCATCAGCCCCACGCCTCTGCTGCGTTACTACCGCATTCCCTCGACCGTTCAACTGGGTCTGGCCATTAGCAACAAAGGCCAGCAGACGGTCAATTCCTTCAAAATCTACGCCTCGGTCAACGAGGGAGATACCGTCGAAACGCCAATCAGCATCAACGGTGGCATGCCGTATAATTCCCAGCTCCGCAACCTGATCCGCGTCAACGGTGTGCCCAACATCATGGCCGAAGGTACCTATGCCCTCAAAGTCTGGATCGGCGACATCGTTACGGTCAACAACCCCACCCAGGGCGTCGACGACATGGAACCCCGCAACAGCACCATCGAGTGGACGATGGTCGGGGTCGATGCCCGCAGCGCTTCGAACAAAAAAGTGCTCATCGAGGAGTTCACCGGAGCCTGGTGCCAGTGGTGCCCCAGCGGGTTCGATATCATCGAAAACATGCTCGAAAAGATGCCCGACAAGTTCGTGCCGGTCATGATCCACAACCGCGATGGCATGTCCTTCCCCGACGGCGACACCTTCACCCAGCTGTCGGGCGTTACGAGCTTTCCCAGCGGGCAGGTCGACCGCATGACCTTTGGTGCCGGCTTATCCGCGGGCAATGTGTCCATCTTCGAGCCTTTTACCCGGCTCATGCTCGATGCCTACAATCCCGTCGAATTCAAGATGACCTCCAGCTACGAGGCCAGCACCCGCCGCGCCCAGATCAACCTCGAAGCCGAGTTCATGATCGACATCGCAGGCGACATCCGCTTCAACGCCTACGTTGTCGAGGACAAGCTTACTGGGTCAGGTCCGCTGTGGGATCAGAAGAACGCCCTGAGCGGCAACCCCGCTTACCGCGACAGCCGCTACTTCTCGAAGCCCCCAACGATTGTAGGCCACGAGCACAACCACGTGCTGCGCCAGTTTTTGGGGGGCATCCTGGGCGAGAAGGGCACCCTGACCGACTCCGTGGTGAAGAAGGGTACGAAGTACACCCACACCTTTACTTTTAACCTCGATACCCGTTTCAAAGCCGACAACGTCTACTTTGTAGGCTTCGTGGCCCGCAATTCGGACAAACTCCCCGAACGGGAGGTCTACAACTGCGACGGCTTCTACACTAAGGGTTGGAACGTCTCGGTACCCGACCGCAAGAACCTGACGATTGGTGAGGTATCGGTTTTCCCTAACCCGGCCCGCCTCGAAACGAACGTCCAGTTCGAGCTGAAGACAAGCCAGCCCGTAAGCATCCGCCTGATGGACATCATGGGCCGCGAAATCCGGAGCGAGGAGCTGGGTCAGCAGCCCGCCGGCACGGGCATGCACAGCCTCCAGATCGGCGACCTGACGCCGGGCCAGTACCTGGTGAGCATCACGGCCGGTGGCCACACGCACCTCGAAAAACTGATCGTCCAGTAATCCGTCTGGGCTTCAACAAAGAGTCAGAAGCCGTCTCCCAGCGTGGGGGCGGCTTTTTTTGATTTACGAAGGTTTGTTTGTTTGAAAAAATATTTTTTAAATAAGATTTTTTGTAAAATTTTAGTTTTATAATTGAATTAAATTATGAATTTAGCTTTGCTGGACGGGTTTATTTTGTTGGAAGAAACCAATTTTAAGCTGGAGGCCGTTGTTAGGGCTGAAATTTCACTAAGCTTGCAGGGTGCACATTGCCGTCAATACGCGCCTGCTGTTGTCGGGCCGGCTCGAGGGCATCGGTCGGGTGGCCCATGAGCTGTTGCAGCGGCTGCCCGGTCAGCTGCCGCAAGCCCGTTTCAGCTTTCTGTTCGACCGGCCCCACGACCGGCAGTTTATCTACAGTCCGGCGATTTCGGCGGTGGAGCTTTTCCCGCCGGCGCGGCATCCGTTTCTGTATCTGGCGTGGTTCGAGGGCCGCGTGGCGCAGTGGCTCAACCGCCAGCGGCCCGACGTGTTTTTCTCGCCCGATGCCTACTTGAGCCTGCGGGCCAGGGTGCCGCAGGTGCCGCTTTTCCACGATCTGGCTTTCGAGCACTTTCCGCACGACATCGACCGGCTGCACCGCTGGCACTACCGGACGTTTTTCCCGCGCTACGCCCACCAGGCTACGCGCATCCTGACCGTTTCGGAAGCCACGCGCCAGGACCTGATTTCGACCTACGGAACACCGCCCGATCGGATCGTTGTAGCTCCCAATGCCTGTTCGAGTGTTTTCGGTCCCAGCTCATCCGAGGTGCAGGCTGCCTGCCGGGCGCGTTTCAGCGGGGGCCAGCCTTTTTTTCTGTCGGTTGGGGCCATCCAGCCGCGCAAGAATCTGACGCTGCTGCTGCGGGCCTTCGACCGCTTCAAGAGCGAGACGGGCCACCCGGCCCGCCTGCTGCTGGTGGGCCGCAAGGCGTGGCGGTATGGGGAGGTGGAGCGGATCTATGCCGGCCTGACGCACCGGGCCGACGTGGAGTTCACGGGCTTTGTGAGCGATGCCGAGCTGAACGTGCTGTATGGCAGTTCGCTGGCACTGTGCTACGTGTCGCGTTACGAGGGCTTCGGGCTGCCGCTGCTCGAGGCGATGGAAGCCGAGACGGCGGTAGTGGCCTCCGACATTGCGGCCCTGCGTGAGGTGGGGGGCGATGCCGCCCGATACGTGGGCGTGGACGATGTGTCGGGTCTGGCGTCGGTGCTGGCTCAGCTGGCGGTCGATGCGGGTCTGCGGGCCTCGCTCATCGAGCGGGGTCGGCAGCAGCGGCAGCGGTTCAGCTGGGAGGGGTCGGCGGCGGTGGTGGCGCGGGTGCTGGCCGAGGCGGCCGCGCGAGTTCGCAGGCGGGGCCAGCCTGGGCCGTCCGTTTGAATGCGGGAGCCGCATTGGGGCGTGTAAAAAGTTGATGCGGGCAGCCGCCGTGCTCACAGGCAGCAATTCAATCCGCCTGGGTGTATTATATATGCATTACCTTAATGTTAAGCAGAAAATTCAAAGCCTGCAATCCGACGGCTGCATGGCCTTTTCTGCTTAACTTGCCGTACAAGCCTATCGTTCGACACTTCATTGCTTTTTCATCTATGATTCAATCGACACGCCAATCAATCGGCAGGGGGCTGTTGCTGTTTTTGCTCCTGCTCTGGGGGGGAGTGGTGCAGGCCCAATTGGCCACGTTCTACCCGCTGGAACTCCGTTCCGATCCCGACGCGGCCCTCGAACAGACGGTCGGCGGTGCCACGCAGCTGACCCTCGACCGCGCCGAGCTGCTGCGCCTCTACGAAGCCGATGCCGAAGACCTGCGCGTTACGCTGCCTCTGGCCGGTGGCGGCAAGTGGGCCTTGCACCTGACGAAAGCCCGCGTCCTGACGGATGACTTCCGCCTGACCGACCACACGGGCCGTGAACTGCCCTTTGAAGCTCCGCGCACCTACCGTGGCATCGTCCACGGGCGGCCTGGGTGCTGGGTGGCGGCGTCGTTCTCTCGGGCGGGCCTGATGGCCGTGATCGTAACGCCGGAAGGGGCCTTCAACCTGGGGCCGCAGGGGGCAGCCGGCGACACCAGCGGCCGCTACGTCCTCTTCAACGAGCGGGAACTGAAGGTGGAACTGCCCCACCGCGAATGCCAGGTCGAAGAACCGCCGCAGGACCCGCACAAAGACTTCGACCCCGACCGCGTGATGAATGGGGCTTATTGCTACGTCATTACGAAGCTTTTCATCTGCGATTTCCAGATGTATCTGGACTTCAACCGCTCGGTACAACGGGTGGCGGACTACGTTACGGGCATGTACAACGTGGTGGCGATGATCTACGACCGCGAGGAGATCATGACGCAAATTGCGCGGATTCAGGTGTATACGGCGGCGGATCCTTTTATTAATGTTGATAACGGTCGAGATATCCTCAATCGAGCAACAGACTTGAACTTACTCAGGGAATTTCCGAATATATCCTTGGCGCATTTCATTTCCGCACGACGCTCGCTTCAAGGCTGGGGGTATTACGATGTGCTTTGCAGTCGGCCGGCTGTGCGGCTTTCGGTGGGCTTTGTTGCACCCTTCTATTCTGAGCTTCCGGTCTACAGCTGGCCGGTTCAATATACTTCCGTTTTATTGGGATTTAATCTGGGCAGCTGGGCAACCAACGACTGCCGATGGCCCAGTGGTCCGATCGATGGCTGTGCACCTGTTGAAGGCGGAAATTGCGCTCGTCCACCCATTCCAGAGCCGCCTTTTAAAGGTACCATCATGAGCCGATGCCAGATGCTGCCCGGCATCGGCGTTGACCTGAACCTGGGTTTGGGGCCGATTCCGGGTGAACGGGTACGCTCTCGTGTGTCACGGGCTTTTTGTGAGACCCAATACCTGTGCGATTGTTTTGCACCCCGTGTTCCGACGGTAACGACCGATTCTTCCGGAACGCGGGCGCGAGTCGAATGGATTGGCTCGCCTCGGGCCGGGAGCTTTACATTGGATTATCGGATTCGATTCTTTGGTACCTGGACATCAGTCGGAGAAATTACTGGATACACGTATGAGCTGGAAAACTTGCAGCCAGATACAGAGTATGAGCTGCGAATAAGGGCAAACTGTTTCCCTCCTAGTAGCCGCAATCCATCGAACTGGTCGCTGATTTACTTCACAACGCCCCGCCTCGCTGCATTTTGCGAACCGGTAGCTAGGCCTCAAGTATTCACCGATTTCGTTCAAGTGACGGACGGCAGCGGCCTGAGCGATTACCGCAACAACACCAATTGCCGGTTCGAGTACCGAACGGCATCAGGACGCCCGATCGATATCGTTTTTCTGGAGTTTCAAACTGAACGGAATTACGATTTCCTGCGCGTTTACGACGGTGTGCCCGGAAGCGGAGGTATCCAATTGGGCAGCTTCAGTGGCAGTGTGCTGCCGCAAAGCCTTAGGGCCAATTCTGGGGTGGTATATCTGGAATTTACCACGGACGGTAGCATTACCTATAGCGGCTGGCGACTGCTTCTCAAAGAAATTCCCGAAGAAAACACGACTTTTTGCCAGGGCATGCAGACCTTGACAGCTGAATTTGGAAGCTTTGACGACGGCAGCGGCCCCGATGATTACGCCAACGACAGCGATTGCCAATGGCTCATCCAGCCCCAAAATGCTCAACAAATCCGCATTCAGTTTACTGAATTTCAAACCGAAGCGCGATTCGATTTCGTGTCGGTTTACGACGGTCCGACTGTCGATGCGCCTTTGCTAGGTCGGTTCAGCGGGTTCGAATTGCCACCGGTTCTGCTTACCTCGGGTCCGTCTGCGTTGGTGGTTTTTACCAGTGATCCGTCTGTAACGGCTCCGGGCTGGCGTATCAGCTATCAGGGTATCACTCGGACTGGGCGCGTCTTCTGTCGTGGGCTGCAACGCCGAACTGCGCTAGCAGATACCGTTACCGACGGCAGTGGAGCGCAGCCTTATGCGCCCAATTCCAGCTGTCGCTGGCTCATTGAGCCGGAAGGAGCGGAAGCCATCGAAATCAACTTTACAGAATTCCATACCGAAGTCGATCAAGACTATGTCGCCATTTTTGCGGGGCCATCGATTGAATCTCCATTGGTCGGAATATTTTCAGGTCAACAGCTTCCCAGACCATTGGAAATTTTCTCTACATCGGTACTAATTGTTTTTCAAACCAACGAGCTGATTCAAGAGTCTGGCTGGAAGCTCAGCTATCGGGTTTTGGAGATCGTCGAAGAATCCTTCTGCCGCGGCACCCAGCTGCGCACCGCCCTCAACGATACCATTACCGACGGCAGCGGCACCGCCAATTACGCCAACAACAGCGATTGCCGCTGGCTCATCCAGCCGCCCAACACCCAACGCATCGTGCTGGCGATCCAAAATCTAGACACGGAACGCGAACGCGACGAACTGCGCATCTACGACGGCTCCGACGATACGGCTCCGCTCTTGGGCACCTTCAGCGGCAGCGTCCGCAACCAGCAGCTCATCGCCACGTCGGGTGCGGCCTTCGTTGTCTTCACCTCCGATGAGCAAAACACCGCCGCCGGCTGGCAACTCAGCTACAACGCCGAGGAGATTCCCGACCCGGTCTTCTGCCGCGGCGAGCAGACCCGCACCGCTCCGACCGATACCATCACCGACGGCAGCGGCCCGTTCGATTACGGCAACAACAGCGCGTGCAGCTGGCTCATCCAGCCCGACAGCGCGTCCAACATCCGCATCACCTTCGACTCGCTGCGCACCGAACTGGGCTTCGACTTCGTAACGATTCACGACGGCCCGACGGCGCAAGCTCCCGTACTGGGCCGCTTCAGCGGGTCGAACCTGCCCGCACCTCTTGTTACGTCGCAGGGTACGGCTCTGGTGGTATTCAATTCCGATTTCTCGATTACCGATGCTGGGTTTGGCCTGCGTTATGAGGCCCTATTCAACACCGAGCCGGTCTTCTGCCGCGGCCAGCAGACCCGCACCGCCACTGCCGACACCATTACCGATGGCAGCGGCACCGAAAACTACGGCCCCAATTCCTTCTGCCAGTGGCTGGTTCAACCTGAGGGTGCCCGTAGCATCCTACTGACGTTCGAGGCTTTCGACACGGAACGCAACCGAGATTTCGTAACCTTCTACGCCGGTTTCGACATGGAAGCTCCCCTTGTGGGTCGCTTCAGTGGCAGCGAGCTGCCCCCTATGGTGGAGGTTACGGCACCGGTCGTACTGGTGGTTTTTACATCCGACGAGCAGAACCAAGGTACCGGCTGGCAGCTCCGCTACCGCGGGGTCAGTGCCGAGCAGACGCGCTTCTGCCACGGTCAGCAGACCGTAACGGCCCGAAGTGGCGAAATCGAAGATGGCAGCGGCGGACGCCTCTACGGCCCCAACAGCGACTGCCGCTGGCTGATCGCTCCGCCGAATGCACGCTCGCTGGAATTGACCTTCCTTCAATTTGACCTCGAGGAGCAGTTCGATAACGTTTGGGTCTACGACGGCCCGACGGAAAACGACCGCCTGTTGGGCCGCTTCAGTGGAACGCAGCTGCCGCCTGTGTTGCGAACGACTGGCGGTCAGGCCCTGATCGTCTTCCGAACCGACCGCACGGTGCAGGGCCAGGGCTGGCGGCTCCGCTACGAGGGCACCTTCCCGCCCGAACCGCGGCACTGCCTGCCCCTTGACGTGCGCACCGCTGCCAGCGATACGATCACCGACGGTAGCGGGGCCAGCAACTATTTCCCCAACGTCGCCTGCCGCTGGCTCATCGCACCTGAAGGTGCAGGTAACCTGACGATCGATTTTCTGGCTTTTGATACCGAATCGAGAGCCGATTTTGTAACGGTGTATGCTGGCTCGAATATTCAGGCACCGGTCATCGGGCGGTTTTCGGGTCGCGAACTGCCCCCGCGCATCGTTACAGGTACGGGTACGGCTTTGATTCAGTTTGAAAGCAATGCCGCGTTCGAGCGGTCGGGCTGGGCCTTGCGCTATCAGGCTGAATTTCCTGCCTGCCGCGGTACACAAGTACATACCGCTCGCACTGATACCATCTCCGACGGCAGTGGAGCCTTGCCCTACGGCCCTAACAGCGACTGCCGCTGGCGCATTCGCCCCGACGGTGCGCGTAACGTTGTGATTCAGTTCCTGGAGTTCGATACGCAGGCCGATACCGACTTCGTGAGCCTCTACGCTGGCCCCGATGAGCGGTCGCCGCTGCTGGGCCGCTTCAGCGGACAGACGCTGCCCGAGCGCCTCGACTCGCGCAGCAACGAGGTGCTGGTCGTCTTTCGTAGCGATGCCTTTGTGCATGGGGCAGGCTGGCAGCTGCGCTACACGGGCGAAATCCCGCAGTGCAGCGGCCTGAGCGTCCGCACGGCGGCGACCGATACGATCACCGATGGCAGCGGCACGGCCCCTTACGGCCCGCTATCGGATTGCCAGTGGCGCATCGATGTGCCCGGGGCCGATTCGCTGATCCTGACTTTTGAACGCTTCGCGACAGCCGGTGTGGCCGATGTGCTGATCATTTTCGACGGCCCCGATGCTACGGCTCGTGTGCTGGGCCGTTTTTCGGGTACCGATCTGCCGCCCAGGCTGGTAACGAGCACCGGCCGTGCTTTCATTGCCTTTGCTACCGACCGCACGGAACACGCCGACGGCTGGCAGCTGCGTTACGAGGCGGTGTTCCCGCCGGTATTCTGCGGGGGCATCCAGACGCGGACAGCACCGACCGACACCATCACCGACGGCAGCACGCCCAACCGGAACTACGGCCCCAACTCCGACTGCCAGTGGCTCATCAAGGTTGCGGGGGCCGATTCGCTGCGCCTCCGCTTCGACCGTTTCGCTACCGCCGATTCGGCGGATGTGCTGACGGTCTTCGATGGAACGGATGCCGATGCCCCGATTTTGGGCCGTTTCTGGGGGCAGAATCTGCCGCCTGCCCTGACGACTTCCAGCGGACAGGCCCGCCTGCATTTTGTGAGTGATGCCCTGGGTCAGGCTAGTGGCTGGCAGCTGCGCTACGAGGCGGTGTTCCCGCCGCCGCCGCCCGTTTTCTGCCGCGACCGCCAGGTGCGTACGGCAGCCCTGGATACGATTTCGGATGGCAGCCCCGCCGAAGAGCTTTACGGCCCGAATTCCCGCTGCGAATGGCTCATTCGCCCGACCGAACCGGTCGAGACGCTGATCCTTTCGTTTGATCGCTTCGATACGGAGGCGGTTGCCGACCGGGTACGGGTTTATGCCGGTGAAGCGGCCACCCCGATAGCCCAGCTTTTTGAGCACAGTGGCGACCGGATTCCCGAACCGGTGGTGGTTCCGGGCGGGGTGGCCCTGGTAACCTTTTCCAGTAACGGCAGCGTGGAAGGCCGAGGCTGGCAGCTGCGTTATGGCCCCGGGCCGACGGTTCGTCAGTCTGATGGAGGACGGCAGCTTCAGTTTCAGCTGTACCCCAATCCGACTACGGGTCGGGTGGGTCTGCACTTCAGCCATGCTCTGCGCGGCTCAGCCCGTGTCGAGGTCATCGATCTGCTGGGACGGGTGGTTGCAGTACACGACTTAGGTTCCGAAAGCCGCACGGCCGAACTCGACCTGCAGCACCTGATGCCTGGCTCTTACCTCTTCCGCATCAGTCAGGGTACCGATCTCATCGGTGTGCAAAAGCTGATCCGGATTCAGGATTGAAGTTTTTTATCAAGAAAAGCGAAAAGCCCCGCTCAACGAGCGGGGCTTTTCCTTTCAAACTTATCTGAAGCTCTTTACCTCAATGTCGGTATCCTGGGGCCTATAGGAGGGAAAGCCATGTGTAGAGACGATTTAATCGCGCACGCGCCATAAAATTTCGTTGCGTCGAACGAAAGGCGGGTTCCACGGCGGATCGTAGTAAGCCAGCATGGGTTCACCTTCCAGCTTGAGGCCGTTTTGGGCGGCCCACTGCTGGAGTTCCTGCTGCCAGCGTTCGATTTTTCGATCGGTCATGTAGCCCGAGAAGCGGGCCGCCACCCAGCGGGCCGAGGGCTGTTCGACAAACCGCACCCGCTCGTTTACCGGCTTGGGCAGGCTTTCGAGGGTGTACTGGGCTGGCATCAGGAAGGTAACGGTCCACGTGCCCCGTGTTTCCGATTGCAGGGTTACGGGGGTAGTCATGGCGATTTTTTCGGGGGCGACGGTTACGGGGGTGGTCATGGCCAGCTTGCTGGAGCCTTGGTTGTTGCCAAAAATGTAGTTGGCCAGCAGGCGGAAGCCCCGATTTTCGGCCGTTTCGCGGTCCCCTTCGACCTGCACGTAAGCCAGAATGCGGGGCGCGTAGTTGCGCAGTTCGAAGTGGCCGCTGCGCTGTTCGACCGTGTAGCGGGCCGACTCATATTCGGAAAAAACTACGACCCCTGCGTAGGCCAGCGTAGCCGCGCCCAGAATCCCCAGAGCAATCAGCAGTATCAATTTTCGTCTCATTAATTAAATTCAATTCAGGTTGACTACCAATACAACTTCAATTCTGGCTCGGATGGTTCCTCGGGACCGGCATGCGGACTTGATAAGACCTTAAAAGCTCGTATCTTTGCGCTTCGCTTCAAAATGTAGAATTCAAGTCCCAAGCGAGTTGGGCTTGCCGAAACGTATCTTACGCGACTGAACGCCTTTCGACTATGGCCGGTGTAATTAACCGCATCCGCACCAAGGGTTCCCTAGCCCTGTTGATCCTGATCGGGGTGGCAATGGCCTCCTTTATTCTGACTGACGTACTGACCCGGATTTCGGACATTGTGCGTGGCTCTTCGCCCACGGCGGTGGGGATTGTCGCCGGTCAGGAGATCAACTACAATTACTTCAAATTCCGGATCGATCAGGCCACGGCCCTGGCGCAGCTCAACCAGGACCCCAACAACCCCCAGCCCATCGACCCCACGCGCATGTCGAACGACACCTGGGCACAGGTCGTCAATGAAATTATTTACGAGAAGCAGTACGAACCGCTGGGCCTGAAGGTAAGCAAAGAGGAATACCAGGACATGCTTCTGGGGCCGGAACCCGATCCGCAGGCCACCCAGATGTTTGGCGACCGCAACAGCATGATGCAGGTGATGCAGCAGGCCGAAAAAGATGGCAACCTCAAGTTTCGCATCGCCATGGCTGAAAAGTACCTGGTTGAAAACCGCCTGCGTCGCAAGTACGAGGCTCTGGTCAAGGGAGGCATCTTTGTTTCCAAGGCTGAAGCCCGCCGCCGCTACCAGGAGGAAAACACCCGGTATACCTTTGATTACTTAGCGGTCAACTTTGCAGCTATCGCCGATTCAACCGTTCAGGTCAGCGAGTCGGATTTCAGCCGCTTCTATCAGGAAAACATCGAGGAATTCCGCCAGAATATCCCTCAAACGGCCATCAGCTTCATCAGCCTGCCGAAGGTCGCTACAGCCCGCGATACGATGAATGCCTACAATTACCTGCTCGCGCTGGTGGAAGAGTTTAAAAAGACGGATAACGACTCGCTGTTTGCCGCGGACAAGAACCGTTCCGATCAATCGTTTCCCTATGAGTTCCAGCAGCGGGCCGAACTGGATGCCGAGACAGCCGCCCGCATCCAAGGAATTGCCATCGATTCGGTCGTCGGACCGTTTCTGTCGGGCAACCAGTTCAAACTGATCAAACTGACGGATGTGGTGCGCCGCGACACGGCTCCTTTCCTCAAGCTGCGCCATATCTTCATCCGTCCCAAGGGCAATACCGCCCAGGATACCTTCCAGGCTCAAATGCAGGCCCAGATTCAGGCATCGCTCATCAATAGCGACAATTTTACAAGCTACGTGCAGAGTCTTTCGGACGACGGGGCCACCAAACAGCAGGGCGGCGATTTGGGTTGGTTCAAGTACGGTATGTTTGGTAAAAAGTTTGATACGGAAGTCAAAAAACTGCAGAAAGGTCAGATAGCAGCCATCATGTCGGACTTCGGTGCCCACATCGTCGAGGTACAGGATCGGAGCGTGGAAGGGGTTCGCGTGGCGACCATCGCGCACGATATCCAGCCGGGGCAGCAAACCATCGACAGCCTGTTGACTCTGGCCGAGAAGTTCCGTACGTCCGTGTCCGATACGGCCAGCTTTGTCAAAAAAGCGGCTGAAATGAAGCTCAACGTAACGGCCAATCAGATCGCGCAGCCGGGTTCCGCATTCATCGGAGGCCTTTACGGAAGCGGTACCAAAGATGTGATTGTCTGGGCACTCAATGCCGAAGTCAATACCGTCAGCAATGTTTTCGAGACGGAAAACAGCGTGGTAGTAGCCGTGGTCAACGAGAAATTGGAGCGGGGCTACCGCTCGCTCAACTCGGTACGTGAGCAGATTCGGCCCCGCGTGCTGGCAGCCAAAAAGGCGGAACTGATCCTCAACCGCTTCAAAACCGCAGTGAAAAACAATTCGGACCTCATGCAGATGCGCAACGAATACGGGCCGGGAGCCTATACCAGTACAGCCGCCGACGTAACGTTTGCATCGGGCTACATTCCGGGCATCGGCTCGGACCCGATCCTCATCGGTTCGCTTCCGGGGCTGAAAGTCAATCAGATTTCAAAGCCAATTGTCGGTAAAACAGGCGTGTTTGTGGTTAAAATCACGTCGATCGAACAGCCCGAAAAGCTCGACGACAAGGCTCTGGAAGAATACCGGTTTACCCAGCAGCAAAACAAGCGTAACCAGTACCTGAACAAGGCGCAACAGGGCCTGCGGGCACATGCCGAGATCGTAGACCTGCGTTACAACTTCGGCTACTGATCGCCGGAAGCCGCTCACCTGCCTGCTGAGCCGTGCTGCGCCTCTTCACCTACACTAACCCACTCATTTATGTGCTGTTGGTGGGGTTGGTTTTTCTACTGAGGTCGGCCACGTTCCGGTCCGACTACGCCTGCCCTGCCGAATCGCGCAACAGCGTCCTGGCCCAGCGCATGGCTGACGGGGCCTCGCTCTACGCCGATGCATGGGAGTCGCGTCCACCCGCCACTGCATGGGTTTACCGTGCCGCCCGTGCTCTGGCCGGCTCCTACAGCCTGACGCTGCTGCGGGTTCTGGCCTGTCTGTATGTGGTGATCTGCTGCATGCTGCTGCATCTCACCCTCATCGAATACCGGATCGAATACCGGCTGACTTTTTTTCCGCCTCTGCTTTTTGCTCTGTTATTCTGTGCCCCGTGGTCGAGTCAGGAGGTGAACGAGGATTTTCTGCTGGTGCTGCCGGTGCTGGCGGTCATGCGCCTGCAAATCCGTCACTACGTCGAGGGCCAGCTGCTGAGCGAACAGCTTTACGTAGCCGGTCTGTGGTGTGGCTGGGCAAGCCTGCTTAAGTACCAGGGATTGCTGCTGCTGCTGACGGCTGCCTTCTGTACGCTGGTGTTGAGCCGCCGTCCCCTGCGCGATCTGGTCGCCCTGCTCACGGGCCAGCTGACGGTGATACTGGGCCTGCTGCTCTGGCTCGATCTGCATCGAGCCATCGACGACTGGTGGGATCAGACAGTCCTCTATGCTTTCGACCGCATTCGCATCGCTGAGCACTTCCCTGCCGAGTCGGTCGCTTTTGCCTTCGCCGAGCAGGCCCTCGTTTACGGCCTGGCAGTAACACTGGGGCTTCGGGCGTGGCTGGTATTGCGAACCCGCCCTGCTGCAGCGACGATTCGCGAGCGCAAAATCGAAGCCCTTTTTACCTACTGGCTCACGGGTATGGCCGCGAGCCTGCTCATCGCTGCAGCCCAAACGCGGCTGACGCACTACTGGCTGCTGCTGCCACCACTCGTATTTTTTATGGCGGTTCATGCCCGCAGCGTCCGGCGCAGCTTTTGGCGGCGACTTCCCTATAGCGTGCTGGTGCTCTGGCTGGCTGCTCTGAGTCTGCTGCATGTGCTGGTAGCCCAGCCGGCAAGCCTGCGCAGCCTCCGGCGGCAGATCGACTGGCCCGAATACTGGCGCAAGCAGCAGGAGCGTATCGTGCCCAATGCCAGCCAGCTGCTGGCCCGCGAATACCTGGCCCAGCATCCGGCCCTTGCGGGCATCTGGTACGTTGGCGACGACCCGTTGTTTTACCAGCGGGTGGGCGAGCGCGTCGGCATCCGCTACACGCACCTGCCCATGACCCTGATCAAGTTCGACTGGCTGGAGCGCAACCACCGCCAGGCGGCTCTGTTCTCCCGCAGCGAACCCTTACCCCGCGTGTACGAAACTTTTCTGCACGAGCAGCCCGATGTTGTTTTCGACCCTCATGGAGTGTTTGCCGAAACCCGCGATCGCTTGCCGCTGCTGCTGCGGCCCTACGAGCTAGAACAGACGGGGCAGCTGACAATCTTCCGCCGCAGTAACCGGCCTTCGGCCCGATTTTCTTTTCCACCTTGAATCCACTGGCCCGTTTCGATCTGAAGGCCTTCGAGGCCTCTTTCCACCACGCAATTCACAGCTGGGGCGGCCTGCGCTTTGCGTTTCACCGATCGATTCGTAATTTTTGTTGTGTCATTTGGTTGCCTGTCTCATGATCAGTCCTGCAGAAATTCGCCAGCATAACTTCAAACGCGGCATTCGGGGCTTCGACCCCGAGGAGGTCAAAGCTTTCCTCCAGACTTTGGCCCAGGAATGGGAAAACCTGCTGAGCGAAAACCGGAGCCTCAAAGCCGAACTCAAAGCCACACAGGAAAGCCTCCAGCATTTCCGTGAAATGGAATCGATGCTGCACAAAACCCTCCTGCAGGCCGAACAATCCTCCAAGGCGACCCTCGAGAATGCACAGCGGGAGGCAGAGATCCGGTTGCAGGAAGCCGACCAGCAGGCCCAGCAGCTGCTGCACAACGCCCGCATCGAAAGCGAAATGAAAAAGCAGGAAGCCGAACAGCGTGCAGTGGGCATTCTGACCCAGGCCTACGAAGATCGCAGCCGAATCGAGCAGGAAGTTCATCAGCTGAGCCTGCGCCGCAATGAAATCCTGAGCCAGCTTTCGCTGTTCCTGACCTCGCAGCTTGAACGCATTCAGACCTTCAGCCAGCACGAGGTCATCAGCCTGGCGCGATCGACCGACCTCTCCGCGCCCGCGGGTGCCTCCCGTCCCGAAGCGGAACCGCCCCGTGCAGTGTCCGCACCCCGCCCGGTGCCTGCCCCTGTCTCCGAGCCTGAAGCCCGGGTTTTGCAGCCTGTATCTTTTGCCCAACCCCTGTTGAATTCCAACGGGGCGAGTACCGATATTCTGCGCAACGCCCCCCGCCGTTCCTTTTTTGAATCGATGCTGGCCACCGCCGACCGTACCGGCATGCTTGCCGCTTTAGCCGACGAGCTCGAATGATCCTCTCGGACCGTGAAATTCTGGCCCAGCGCGAGGCCGGTTCGATTGTGATCGAACCTTGGCGGCCCGACTGCCTGGGCAGCAACAGCTACGATGTCCATTTAGGCCGCTGGCTGGCGGTCTATACCCAGCCGGAACTCGATGCCCGTCAGCACAATGCCATCGACTACATCGAAATCCCCGAAACGGGCTATGTTCTGCAGCCGGGCATTCTGTACCTGGGGGTTACGGAAGAATACACCGAAACCCATGCCCATGTGCCATTTCTGGAAGGCAAAAGCAGTGTTGGCCGGCTCGGCATTCATATTCATGCTACCGCCGGCAAAGGCGATGTAGGATTCTGCAACACCTGGACGCTGGAAATCTCGGTCGTACACCCCGTGCGGGTCTATGCCGGTATGCCCATTGGCCAGCTGATTTTTTTTGAACTCAAAGGGGAGGTTGAACGGCCCTATTGCGATAAGGCTTCTGCCAAGTATACCCAACGAACTGACCTCCCCGTTGAATCGATGATGTGGAAGAACAAGTTCTAGGCCCTGCATGAAATTAACGCCACCCCGCCCCTTAGCCGAACTGGCCGCCCTCCTCGGTGCCCGGGCCATCGGCCCCCCCGACCACCCGGTCGCCGGCATCAACGAAATTCACCGCGTTGAATCGGGCGATTTGACCTTCGTCGACGTCGAAAAATATTTCAAAAAAGCCCTCGATAGCGCAGCTACCACCATTCTCATCAACCAGGCGATCGATCCTCCACCGGGTAAAGCCCTGCTCGTCTCGGATGATCCCTTCCGCGACTACAACCGACTGACCGAACATTACCAGCCTCGAATCGACCCCACCCAGCACGCCCAGCCCCAGCTGGGGGCCAAGGTCCGGATCGGGCAAAACGTCGTTTTTGGTATCGATGTCGTCATCGGCGACGACGTCGAAATCGGGCATAACGTTGTGATCGGCAGCCACGTGCGGATTGGTACGGGCACCGTGATTCATTCCCACGTCAGTATCTACGACTACACCACCATCGGGCAGCACTGCATGATCCAGAGCGGTGCCCGCATCGGGGCCGAAGCTTTCTATTACAAAAAACGCGAATGGGGCCGCGAGAAAATGCTCTCCAAAGGCCATACTGTGCTCGAAGATTACGTAGACGTCGGGGCCAATACGACGATCGACCGCGGGGTGAGTGCCGAAACCCGAATCGGTGCCCATACCAAAATCGATAATCTGGTTCAGATTGGCCACGATACGCTCATTGGTCGACGGTGCATTCTCGCTTCGCAGGTGGGAATCGCGGGGGTGAGCACCATCGGCGACGACTGTATCCTCTGGGGACAGGTCGGCGTGGCCAGCGATACCGTCATCGGGAACCGCGCTATCGTACTGGCGCAGTCGGGTGTTCAGGGCGAGCTGGCCGGTGCCAAAACCTATTTCGGTTCGCCGGCGGCGGAGCGCATCCAGCGGTGGCGCGAGATCGCCGCGGTGGGCCGTCTGCCCGCATTCATGCAACGCATCGAGGGCATGAGCTTCGACGACATCAGCTAGGGGATGAGCCAGCGTGTGCTCATCGACCGCCGCCGCATGGAGCTGACGCTGCTGCGTCTGGCCCATCAGCTGCTGGAGCACCATCCCCGGCTGGCGGGCTGCTGCATGGTGGGCATCCAGCCACGGGGGGTGTTTCTCGCCCGCCGGCTGCGTGACGTGCTGGCCCGGCTCTATCCTGATTTTGAACTACCCTACGCTGAACTCGACGTTACGTTTCACCGCGACGACCTGCGCCGAAGTTCCACGCCCATCGTGCCCGAGTCGACCCATGTGCCCCCGGGTTTTTCGACCGAAGACCGGGTGGTCGTGCTCGTCGATGATGTCCTCTATACGGGCCGAACCGTGCAGGCCGCCCTTTCGGCCATTCTGGCCTTTGGGCGGCCCCGGAGTACCGAGCTGCTCGTGCTCGTCGACCGCCGCCGCAAACGTGAACTGCCTATCGAAGCCCACTACGTAGGGATTGCCGTCGATACCCTCGACCATGAACGGGTCCTGGTGCGCTGGCCCGACAACCCCGACGAAACCGACCTCGTCGTCATCCAGTCGCAACGCCATGTCTGAATTCCGCCTCTCGGTGCGTCATCTGCTGGGTATCAAAGACCTGACCGAGGCCGACTTGCACGCCATTTTCCGGACTACCCGCGAGTTTGCTGGTATTCTGGAACGGCCTATCAAGAAGGTGCCCTCGCTGCGCGATTTTACGGTAGCCAATCTCTTTTTTGAAAATTCGACCCGGACCCGTATTTCGTTCGAACTGGCCGAAAAACGGCTTTCGGCCGATGTGATCAATTTCTCGGCATCTGGTTCAAGTGTATCCAAGGGCGAAACCTTGCTCGATACGGTAAACAATATCCTGGCCATGAAGGTCGATCTGGTGGTCATCCGGCACGCCTGCCCGGGGGCCCCCCACCTGCTGAGCCGCCACATCGCCGCCCAGATCATCAACGCCGGCGACGGTGCCCACGAACACCCTACCCAGGCTCTGCTCGACTGTTACACCCTGCTCAAGCACCTGGGCCGCATCGACGGGATACGCGTGGGTATCGTGGGCGACATCCGCCACAGCCGCGTGGCCCTGTCCAATATTCTGGCCCTCAAGAAATTGGGAGCCGAAGTCCGCGTCTGCGGCCCGCCCACGCTCATTCCATCGACCGTTACAACCTTGGGCGTTACCGTCGAGCCGAGCCTCGACCGCCTGCTGGCCTGGGCCGATGCCGTCAATGTGCTGCGCATCCAGCTGGAACGGCAGAACATCAAGTACATTCCTTCGCTGCGCGAATACGCCCGCCACTACGGCATCGACCGCGACCGCATCCAGAAACTGGACAAGCAGATTTTGATTTTACATCCCGGGCCGATGAACCGCGGGGTGGAAATCACGAGTGAAGTAGCCGATTCGAAGCAGGCCGTCATCCTCGATCAGGTTTTGAATGGCGTGGCCGTGCGCATGGCCGTGCTCTATCTGCTGGCCGGACGAAGCTGACGGTTCTAGAACCTAAAGCTGTATTCAAGCTTGAACATTTGATTCCAGCGGCCCTGCAGCCCTAGCCGGCCATCCAGACCGATGTAATAGCCCACTCCAAAAAAACGCAGTGAGGCAAACTGCCGCGTCCACTCGGGCGGCAGGATGTTGTTGACGCCGGCACCCACTTCGTAGTAGCCCCGGTCGAGTGCGGCCAGCTCAATGGCTTGTGTTTCGCTGGTGGTGGTCTGAATTGAGCTGCCCCACGCCCAGGCCCCCCGAATGATCGGATCGGGTGAGTAGGCCGCCGAGGGAAACCGATTGTTAACGTATTCCCATTCGATGAAAGCCGTCGCGAAGTCGCGGGCGGCGAAGACCCGCTGCCCCGAAATGGGCAGCGTTTGCAGCGTAAAGCTGTCGCTTACACGGGAAGACTGGCCGTTGGCCGGAAAGAGGAAGAGAACGGGTAGCGGCGCAGTCCCGGTCAGGTGGCCCGCATTGCCCTGCAGGCGCATGCGGCCCCAGCGGCGCAGCAGAAGCACCTGTGTCAGGCTGGCTTCGAGTTTCTGGTAGGCGGGGCCATTGGGTTGTTCGCCGATTGTCAGGCGCAGCTCGGCAATGGGGTAGGGGGCGGCGGTGGCCCATTCGCCCAGCGGGCTTTTGACCCATTGCTCGCGCCAGGCGAAACGCACCTGCCCCACGGCTTCGCGGATTTCCATGCGAGGCAGCCGGTCGGTCAGCGGAGCAATCTGCCAGTCGCGCTGGCGCAGTTCGAGGCGGGCCGTTGTCCAGGGGGCGACGCTCAGGGTCAGATTGGCCCAGCGCGTCTGCCGGTAGGCCATTGGTTCAAAGAAGAAGCTGCGTAGGGCCGTGTTGACCCGCGTTCGCTCGTGGATGGGCCGGGCCGTCTGAAAAGCCAGGTAGTCGTCGCCCAGCCCATTCAGCTCGCGTTCGTAGCCCAATTGCAGGGCCGGCGTGGCCTTCTGGAAGGGGGTGAGCGTCAGCTCGGCCCCGTACTTCCATTCCTGGTCGGTGAAGCCGTAGCCCACCCAGCCACCGATGTTGCCCGAGCGACTGATCCGTTCATTGGTGCGCAAGCCCACCCCAAGGCGGAAACGGTCGACGGGCGTGTATCTGATTATCCGATTCAGATTCAGATCCAACGAGCCGATCTGGATATAACCCGTTCGCAGGCGGTCGAACTGCCGGAAGAGCCAGAAGAAGAATTTTTGCGAACCCAGGAGGCTGTCTACTTTATGGTAGGTTTGTTTTTCCTGAAGGGTCAGGGCGATGCCCCGCAGGCGGTCCCAGGTGCTGTCGGGAATTCCTGCCGCATCGGGGGCCACTTCCAGGACATACTGGTCGAAGTCGCGTTTTAGGAGCATGGGGGCCAGATCGACCGAGTCGATGCTCGACCGCGCCACCAGCAGCAGGGGCACGGTATCGCGGTCGTTGGGTACCTGCAGGCCCAGGTCGGTCCAGAGCTGGTGCGGAAACCACGTGCTGTCGTTGAGGGGGCGGTGAATCTGGCGGATGCTGACCTGACGGGCAGCCAGGAGCAAATCGGCCGGCAGGGGAGCCTTGGCTTCCAGACTGGCGACGGCCCAGGTGCGGCTGTGCAGCTGCAGGCGGCCTGTCAGGCCATTGGCATACCGGCTTTGCGGCCTGAATTCGATGGTAAAGAGCGTATCGCGGTCATCGAGCAGCGTATCGGTCAGCACGTAGTAGTAGAGGTTGAGTGCGTTGGGATGCAGCGGGCTGGTGTATTCGGTGCTCAGTATGCGTAGAGTCGCTTCGTAGACCGATAAGTCCTGCAGGTCGGTCGGGGTCAGGGGCAGGGCCAGGCCCGGAAGTCCGGATGTTCGGCTGGCGATGACGGTTTCTTTGAGGCGATCGGGTCGGCGGTGGATGCGCTCGGTTACAGTCTCCCACAGAAAGAGGTGCTGCTGTTGCGTGATTTCCTCCATTCTCGCCTCCGTGATCGAGTCCCTGCCGACGGATGATCGATTGGGATTGAAGGTAATGTGCAGCTTGTTGTAGGAGCGCGTCCGGTACTGGGGCAGCCGGTTGGGGTTGTTGCGGTTGCGGCTGGCGATGGCCGACCGGATGAGCCGATGGGCGGGGTTTTCACCCGGGCGGATGACCACGGCTTCGAGTTCGGAAGCCTTCGGCTGCATGCGCACGCGAAATTCAGGGGGTGTTGGTGCGGTCAAGTAAATGAACTGCGGGGTGTAGCCCAGGCACGAGATACGCAGGCTGTCGGGTAGTTGCTTGAGTTCGAGCCGAAAGAAACCGTCCAGGTCGGCGATGGTGCCTCGCTGGTTGCGCTGGGCGTAGACGGTGGCCGAGGGCACGGCCTCTCCGGTCTGGGCATCTACGATGCGGCCGCTGAGCATTGTTTGGGCTGCTGCAGGTTTTGTTTGAACTAAAAAAAAGAGCGCGAATAAAACAGGCCATGCGGTACCTACCACATGGCCTGTTTTATTCTTGAAAAAAAGAATATAAGTAAGTTTTTGCATCATGTTCAACGGAAGGCACTGATGCCCGTGATGTCCATGCCCGTAATGAGCAGGTGGATGTCGTGGGTGCCCTCGTAGGTGATGACCGATTCCAGGTTCATCATGTGGCGCATGATGGGGTAGTCGCCCACGATGCCCATGCCGCCGAGGATTTGCCGTGCTTCGCGAGCGATGTTGAGAGCCATTTCGACGTTGTTGCGCTTGGCCATCGAAATCTGGGCGGTGGTGGCGCGGCCTTCGTTGCGGAGCTGGCCCAGGCGCAGGTTCAGCAGCTGGGCCTTGGTGATCTCGGTTACCATTTCGGCCAGCTTCTTCTGGATGAGCTGGAACGAGGCGATGGGCTTGTCGAACTGGATGCGTTCGAGGCTGTAGCGCAGGGCGGTTTCGTAGCAGGCGATGGCCGAGCCGACGGCTCCCCAGGCGATGCCGTAACGGGCACTGTCGAGGCAGGATAGCGGCCCTTTGAGGCCCGTAATTCCGGGCAGGATGTTGGCTTTGGGTACTTTCACGTTGTCGAAGACCAGTTCGCCGGTGGCTGAAGCTCGCAGCGACCATTTGTTGTGGATTTCGGGTGTGGTGAAACCCTCCATGCCCCGTTCGACGATCAGCCCTTGGATGCGGCCTTCGGGATTTTTGGCCCACACCACGGCAATCTGCGCGAAGGGTGAGTTCGATATCCACATCTTCGAACCGTTGAGGATGACGTGGTCGCCTGCATCGGTGAAATGGGTGCGCATGCCGCCCGGGTTCGAGCCGAAGTCGGCTTCCGTCAGTCCAAAGCAGCCCATCCATTCGCCCGTGGCCAGCTTGGGCAGGTACTTTTGCCGTTGCTCTTCGGTGCCGTAGGCGTAAATGGGGAACATCACCAGCGAGGACTGCACCGAGGCCATCGACCGGATGCCCGAATCGCCCCGTTCGATTTCCTGCATGATCAGGCCGTAGGCGATGTAATCGACCCCCGAGCAGCCGTATTCTTCGGGCAGGAAGCAGCCGAAAATCCCCAGTTCGCCCATTTCGGGGATCAGGTGGGTGGGGCATTCCGAACGCTGGGCGTAGTCTTCGATGATGGGCAGCAGCTTTTCGTCGACCCAGGTTTTGACCGAGTCGCGTATCTGGCGGTGTTCTTCCGTCAGCAGCTCTTCGATCCAGTAGTAATCCGTCCTGTTGGTTCTGACGGCCGGTGTTTCCAGAGACTGGAGCATAACAAGGGATGAATTGAGGCTAAATATACCATTCTTTCAACGCAGAACCAAGGATTAGGTTTCACTTTCAATTAAAAATGCAGGCCACAACCGAGGCCTGCATTCATTGAAGTCAACAGCAGTAGGCGGGCTGCCTTAAACCATGATCTTGGGGGCCGCTGCTTTGGTTTCGTCGTTGGCAAATTCGTTGTACTGAGCGAAGTTCTGGCTGAAAAGTTGGGCGAGCTTGCGGGCCTGGGCATCGTAGGCTGCCGGATCGGCCCAGGTGCCACGTGGATTGAGGATTTCGGTGGGAACCCCCGGCACAGCTGCAGGCACTTGCAGGCCAAATACTTCATCGGTGCGGTATTCGATCCCTTCGAGTTTCCCCTGGAGGGCAGCTGTAATCAGGGCGCGGGTGTAGGGCAACGAAATGCGCGAACCCACCCCGTAGGGGCCGCCCGTCCAGCCGGTGTTTACAAGCCAGACGCTGGTGGCGTGCTGCTTCATTTTCTCGCCCAGTAGAGCTGCGTAGCGGGTGGGGTGCAGCGGCAGGAAGGCCTCCCCGAAACAGGCCGAGAATGTCGGCTGCGGTTCTTTGACTCCAGCTTCGGTACCGGCAACCTTGGCCGTGTAGCCCGACAGAAAGAAAAACATCGCCTGGCCTGGGGTCAGCTTCGCAATGGGCGGCAGCACGCCGTAGGCATCGGCCGATAAAAAGAAGATGTTTTGAGGAATACCGCCTACCGAGGGTTCGAGGGCGTTATCGATGAAGTGGATGGGGTAGGCTGCGCGTGTGTTTTCCGTGATCGACTGGTCGTCGTAATCCACGGTGCGCGTACCCGGGAAAAACCGGGTGTTTTCGACCAGCGACCCGAAGCGGATGGCGTTCCAGATTTGGGGTTCTTTCTCCTTGGAGAGGTTGATGCATTTGGCGTAGCAGCCGCCTTCAAAATTGAAAACCCCCGTTTCGGTCCAGCCGTGCTCGTCGTCGCCGATGAGGCGGCGGTTGGGGTCGGCCGAGAGCGTCGTTTTGCCCGTGCCCGAAAGGCCGTAGAACAGAGCTACATCGCCCCCCTCCCCCACATTGGCCGAGCAGTGCATCGAAAGCACGCCTTTGAGCGGCAGCAGGTAGTTCAACACGGTAAAAATGCCTTTCTTGATTTCCCCCGTGTAGGCTGAGCCGCCGATCAGGATCAGCCGTCGGCTGAAATTGATGATCGTGAAGTTGTGCGCCCGCGTGCCGTCGATTTCGGGAATGGCCCGGAAGTTGGGGCAGGCCAGGATGGTGAAATCTGGCTCGAAACCGGCCAGCTCATCGGCTGTGGGGCGGATGAACAGGGCGTTGACGAATAAATTTTGCCAGGGGTAGGCGTTGAAGACCCGCACGCGCAGCCGGTGTGCGGGATCGGCCCCCGCGTAACAGTCCCGCACGTACCACTCGCGATTCTGCATGTAGGCACTTATCCGCGCAAAGAGGCGGTCGAACTGTTCCTCGCTGAATCGGTGGTTGATTTTGTCCCACCAGACCTGATCGCGGGTCTGCTCATCGACGACCACGTACTTATCTTTAGGAGATCGACCGGTGAATTCACCCGTCGATACGCAAAGCGCGCCCGAATCGGCCAACTCGCCCTGGCCTTTGCGGATTGCATGTTCGACCAGTTCGGCAGGTGTAAGCTGGTAGTGCAGGGTGCCTAAGTGTTTGAGGTTGAGGTAATCGGCCAGATGTTGGTGCGCCATGGGAATCGGCATCTGTAGGAGTGAGGTAAAATCGGCTTAACCGAAGCGCGGCAAATTTAGTTTTTTTTGCCGAGGGCACAGGTCAAGCAGCCCGTCTGGCAGGGTGGCTTTGGCCTGCGCCTGCTTCATTGCGACTTCCTGAGCCAATGATTTTAAGCTGTTTAGAGAATTGGAGGCAGGTTAAATGATCCCATGGGCCTTGTTCCTACAGCCCTACCCACTTGAGTACCGCCGTACGCGTTGCCGTTCGGCACATTACCACGTATACGCCTGCAGCAAGCCCCTCGATTTCCACTTGCCGTTCGGCATGGCCTTGCGTAGAGGCAGGATGTAACCGTTCGTAGACCCGTTTGCCCTGTAGGTCTGTAATCTCGATGTGTAGCTCGTCGTCGTTCCAGTCGGCAGGCAGCAGCAAGCTGAACCGCCCGGTTCCCGGATTGGGGTAGAGCTTCCATTCGCTGGTATTCCATGGGTCTGTGCCTTCCAGTTTGCCTTGGGGCGGAGTGTTGAACCAGGTCGAGCGGTTGGATGAGGTAACACCTCCGCAGGTAGTCGAGATGCTCAGCTCGTAGGAGCGTGCAGGCAGCAGGTTCTGGATCGTGTAACTGAGTTGCGGGGCCTGCACGAAGGCCGTAACACTGTTCAATGAACTGGTTTCGCGCCAGGTCAGGCGGTAGGTCGTTGCCCCTGCTACCGACGACCAGCTCACGAACGCGCCCGTACCGAATGGCGAGACGCTAACTGAAGCAGGCGGCGTGCATGCCGGTGCCGACTGGCCGGCCGTTTCGGCGAAGTAAGGCCCCCCGAATGAGGAAACTGCCTGCCCCACGCATTCGGTACGCAGGTAGACCTCGTATCGGGTCGCCGCACTGAGGCCGGTCAGCACGACGCTGGTGGCCGGAGCAAAAACGCTAACAAAATTCCACGCGCTGGCCTGCAACGGACGGTAGTAGACCTGCCAGCTCAGTGCATTGGGCTGCTGGGGCCAGCTGACCCGCAAGCTCGTAGGCGTGATTTCGCTGAACTGAGGCACAGGAGCCACGCAGGCCGCCGGTGCCGTCGATTGCGTCGTGAACGACTGCAGGCCCGAGCCGTCCGACAGCCGTTCGCCACAGACGGCCTGCACGTACCATTGATAGGCAGTTCCAGCCTGAAGCCCCGTCAGGTTAAAGCTGGGCGAGCCAAGGACAAGAACCTGAAAATTGGCATCATCGCTGCGACGGAAAAACAGCCGGTAGGAGCTGGCTCCCGCCACATTTGCCCAGCTCAGGAAGGCCGAGCTGGCGGTAAGGTTCGAGGCCGTCAGTTGGGTAGGTGTGGCGCAGGCTGTGGCTTGGGCAATCCCCACCTGAGCAGTTGCCTGGTTTTCACAGCCGTTGGCATCGCGCACGGCGAGGCTGTAAGTGCCCGCGAGAAGCCCCGTAAAAATCGTCTGGCTGCTAAAGGGGCCGTTTTGCAGGCGGATGAGATAGGGGGCCTGACCGCCCGACGGGCTTACCGAGAGGCTGCCGTTGGCCGATTGCGGGCTGCTGGCGGGGCTGCTGCTGACCTGCAGCTGAGGCAGTGGCAGCACGTTGACCGGAACCGTCCGCGTACTGGTGCAGCCGTTGGCGTAGAAGCCCGTTACCGTGAACGTCTGGCTGGCTGCCGGTACAAAGGTGTAAATCGAACTGGAAGCCGAAGCCGAAAGCACGGGCGACCAAGCGTAACTTTGGGCACCGCTGGCCGTCAGGCTGACGGTGCTTCCCTGGCAGACCGTTGCGGCGATCGGCGTCAGGTTCAGCGGGCCTCCGGCATCTACCTGAATCAGAAACCAGCGCACCGTGCTGGCCGCACCGGCTGCGTTACGGGCCGTCAGCCGCACCGAGTAAGTACCGGGATTCAAATAGGTATGGGCCGGATTGGCGATAAAGTGATCGGGTCGACCGTCGTTGTCGATATCCCATTCCCAGCTGGTGGGGTTGTTGGTGCTCAAATCGAGAAACTGCACCCGCAGCGGCGCACAGCCCCTCGTCCGGTCGACCTGAAAGTTGGGTACCGGTGGTTGCAGGCCCTCGCTGCCTTCGAGGCGGCACTGCCAGCCGGGCACGCGGCGCATGGCCTGTGTACCGCAGAGGCTGCGGCTTTCGCTGCGCTGCATGATGCTCTGCCCGCCGCCGATGTCGCTGGCAAAATTCAGCTGGCGTTGTTCCTGATTGGGGCCGATTGCAAAGTGCATGACCCGGCCCGGTGCCACGATGTGCCCCAGCTGATGCGCATGCCCCAGTTCGTGCACGGCCACGCTTTCAAAGTCAAACCGCCCCCAGGTCGGCTGGCTGGGGCCAAAATGCCAGTTGATCTGGCTGTTGAACAGGAGATCCAGATCTTTGACCTGCCAAAACAGTACATTATTGACAAAACATCCTGAGATTCGCGAGAAGGTCGCCGCCAGCACGCCTTGCGACAGCCGGCATTGGGTATCGTAATTGATCAGGTTTATTCCGTCGTCGGCCGAGCAGCTGACGCTCGCCGGCTGGTTCGACAGCGAAAAATTGACTCCCGTTCCGCACCGCCACGTCTCCAGGGCACGCCGCAGGGCAGCCACCGCTGCCGGATTCTGGCTCAAGGCCGGCGCCATCTGGAACGAAATACCACCCTGGCCGTTCTGATTGATCAAATCGGCTGGTGCCGATACCCCAGAAAAAAAGTTGGTATAGTTGAGCACGGCAAAGGTGATGTTGAGGTTGAACGCGCTCGTCGCCGTTTGGCCCGACGAGTTCACAACCTGTACCCGGCCCGTGCCGGCCCGACTGGGCACCACGACATCGATTCGGGTATCGCTCCAGAAGCGGATATCGGTATTGCTGGCTGAAATGAAGCCTTGACCGCCGTTATCGGCATTGGCAAAATTGACCCGACCCCAAAAGCCCGGACTTCGCCCGAAGTTGCTGCCAACAATCGTCAATACGCTGCCCGTGCCGGCGGTTATCGTACCGGGGATCAGTGTCGTGATGACCGGTGTGGACATTGTCTGGGCGGGGTCGACCTTGAATTGCGGCTCGTGGCGGGCGGGCAGTTCCTGAATGTAGGCTGGCCGCAGCCGACAGGTTTGAGTCAGGGTCTGAATCAGCTGCGCCGGCGACTCGAACCGGTCAAAAGGCGCGACCACCGAACCCGCTTCATAGTACAGAATCCCCTGACTGTAGGCCACCGGCTCGTAAACCGGCAGGTTTTGGTAGCTTCGACCCGTCGGTGCAAGCAGAAACAGACCGCTCTGGTTCCGGCTCAGCTCGATGCCCGGTGATATTCGATGGATTTCCAGGTCGATCTGTCCGCCCGGCACAGCCAGCCAGATGCTGGTTTGCCCGCGGTTTCCTTTGAAAATAGTAGCCAGTTCCAGCTTGCCGTAAGTGTAAATCCAGTCGGATTCAGGTTCACGCAGTGCCCTGAGGTCTGAAATCCAGCCTTCGGCGATCAGGTCGGCCGCTTCGACGCGTCGGGCCAGATCGACCGGTACGAGGCTGCATTGGCCCGAAGCCTTACCAAAACATGCGAACCAAAGCCAGAGAACCAGTAAGGCAGAGGGGTACAGATGTAACATTTTGATTTTACTTTATATCATCAAATATACCATTCCGTTCCGAATACTTGCCCTTGCATGGACTTGACCGAAATGGGTGCGAGCCGCCTGATTCTCGACGAGGTCGACTCGACTCAAGACTGGCTGTCCAGTCGCTGGGCCGCCCATCCCGAATGGCCCCATGGTTTTCTGGTTGCAGCTCATCATCAGTGGGCCGGTCGGGGACAGGCCGGCCGCAGCTGGCAGGCCGCAGCCGGCCTTAATTTCACGGGCAGTTTGCTCCTGCGTGAGGGAAGGGTGCCCGCCGAAAGACCCTTTCAGTTGAACAAAGCGGCTGCTCTGGCCGTTCGCGATGCATGCGCTAGATTGACCGGCCAAAGCCTCAGCTTGCAGGTCAAGTGGCCCAACGATGTGCTCGCTCAGGGCCGCAAGCTGGCGGGCATTCTGCTGCAACTGGTCTGGAAAGGTCAACACCTGGCGGCAACCATCCTCGGAATCGGCGTCAACGTCAATCAGCACGACTTTCCTCCCGAGCTGCGGGCCACTTCGCTATCCCTGCTGGCCGGTGTCCAATTCGATTTGAACGACGTTATCGATGTGCTCTGCCGGTGCCTCGATCACCGCATGCGTCAAATAGCGGCGGCTCCCGACCAGCTCGATGCAGATTATCTGGCCAACCTCTACCGCTATCAGGAGTGGGCGCAGTACCGGTACCAAAATCGAGTGCTTACCGCCGGCATCGTAGGCGTCGATGCCCGAGGATGTCTCGTTCTGGAGTCGGATCAGGGCTTGCTCCGGGTTCAGCCCTGCCAGATCGACTACCTCTAATGCCCCTCTGGGCTGTATTTTTGTAAAAAGTGAAAAAAAACATGCTGGGACTGAAACTGCCGACCGATGAACGCTGGGTGCGTCTTGTGGAGAGCAACCTGGAGGAGGTGCTCACCGACCACGCCTGGTGCGAGCAGAAAGCTGCCTCCAATGCCATTTCCACCATTGTCCATTTTTCGGAATACCCCGAACTGGTCGATACCCTCTCAGCTATTGCCATCGAGGAAATGACCCACTTTCGTCAGGTGGTGGAACTGATCCGGGCGCGAGGCTGGACCTTGGGACGTGAGCGTAAAGACGACTACGTCAACGAACTGCTGCAGTTTGTGCGCAAAGGCCCCGACCGCGAAACGTACCTGGTAGACCGGCTGCTGTTTGCCGCGATGATCGAGGCCCGCAGTTGCGAACGTTTCCGTTTACTTTCCGAGAAAGTAGGCGATGAGCAGCTGGCCGCTTTCTACCGCGAACTGATGATCTCCGAGGCCCAGCATTACACCACTTTCATCAACCTGGCTCGCAAACTGGCTCCCCGCGCCGACGTCGACCATCGCTGGCATGAGTTTCTCGAATACGAGGCCCAGGTGATTGCCCGCTATGGTAAGCGGGAAACGATTCACGGCTGAAGTCAGAAGTTAAAAAGTCAGAAATTAAAGAGGTTCAATTCCAGAACCAGACCCAATTTTTGCTGCTGCCCCGCCGGCAGGTTGGGGAACTGGAACCCGACGCAGACCTGCAAGCCTTTGCCCATTTCGTACATCAATCCCAGAACAGTTGCCCCGATATCGTGCGCTCCGATGAGGGCATCGCCCATCGCCACAAGCTTGTTGCCAACGAGGGGGTACTCGAAACCCAGCATCCAGCCCACGGGCAGGCCGTCGCCGGCGAAGGCTGCATTGGTCAGATAGGGTCCGCCCACGAACAGAGTTCCGGGTTGGGGCTTGTAGGCCAGCAGGCTGTAATGAAACTGACTGAAATGCCGGTAGTCGGCGCGGCGATTCCAGTTTGTGCCTATTTGGGTGCCTATGGTTTGGTGCCACTTGCCTTTTTTCCAAAGTTTTTTCTGGCAGGTGAACATAATCAGCGACGTGAGCGGAGCCGACAGGCGTGTACCCCGTCGCTGGACGTTCTGCTCGAACGCAATGCCATCGTGCCCGATCGCGAAGGGCTTGTTGAGCACATTCAGCCCGATCTCCCAGTCTGAACCCAGACCCAGTACAAAGTGGCTTTTGGTTTCCCAGTCGTTGGGCGAATAGGCGTTGGTCTGGTTCTGATAGAACAGGCCCTTTTGGGGAGTCAGTATGCCACTGGGCATATTGAACAGATTCTGTTGGGCCAGCAGGCGTTGGGGGGAGCCCACTGCGGCCAGCACACCCAGCAGGACCAAAAAAAGATAATTCAGACGAGCAGGCATGAGTATTGAGGATTGGGTCTCGGTAGCCCACACTCAATACGCATTTGCCCTGAATTAGGTTTCGGGTCTGATAATTTCTTCTGATTTGACAGAAGATGTATCTGACGACTTATCAGATTGATGTTGTTTGCCTGAGAACCGCTTTTTTCTGGATGATTTAGGATTTTGTTTTGATCAAAATCGTGTCAATTGAGGTGAGAGAGCAAGCCTTCGACCGCTTTCGTGGGCTTGGGGGCATTGATCCATGCCGAGAGAACGGCTACCCCGTAGGCTCCTTGGGCCAGTACCTGCGGCAGGGTATCGTTGCCGATGTTGCCGATGGCAATGACGCGGTGTCGGCTGCGTTCGCACAGCCGCCTGAGACCTTCCAGCTGAAGGGGCGGGCGGGGCGTGTACTTGGTGGTTGTACCGAAGACTGGGCCGATTCCCACGTAGTCGATCACATCGAGGGTGTTGGCGGCTTCCAGTTCCTCGTCCGTATGAACGGTCAGGCCGATGATGGCCTCCGGTCCCAGCAGGTCGCGGGCCCGGGTGGGGGGCAGGTCCTCCTTGCCGATGTGGGTACCGCAGCCGATTTCTGCCGCCAGGTCGACGTAGTCGTTGATGAGCAGGGTGTTGCCGTGGCGGCGGGCCAGCTCGCCAATGCGCAGCAGCTCGTCGTGGTGGCGTTCGGGGGCATAGGCCTTCTCGCGGTATTGCAGCACGACTTCCGGCGAGCCGACCGAAAAGGCCATCTCAGCCAGCTGGCGGTGAGCGTACCGCTGTTGAATGTGGGTATCGGTCAGCAGGTGCAGGCGACCCAAAAGTTTCATAGGTTAAAAAAACGCATCAGCTGGTTGTAGTGGTCGTGAGCGTCGTCCAGGTATTTGGCGTCCGAAAATACGCCGGCAATCGAATAGCCAAAGCGTTCGAGCGATTGAACGATGGCATTGGTGCTGCGGCCGGCCACTTTGAGGTGAACCTGCATCAGCTGCGACTCGTTGAGCGAGGTGGTATAGAAGTTCAGGATTTTGCCTCCGTCCGATTCAACAATCGAAGCGAGTTTCTTCAATTCAAAATCGTTGGGATGCATTTCCAGAATGATCGTATCGCCGGCTTCCTGCACGTTGACGATCTGGGTAAAGACTTCGAGCAGTTCTTTGACCCCGATGCTGCCCAGGTAGCGGCGGTCGGTATCGACGACTGGGGCTACTGTCAGCTGGTGTTCTGAAACCAGTTTCAGGGCATCGTAAACGTGCTGCGTGTTCAGGACGCACAGGTGGGAGGTGTCGGGCTGCCGCTTGATGAGGCTGCCGATCGAGCAGATGCCGCCTTCGTGCAGGCTGTCGAAGCTGGCAATGCCCACAAAGCGGGTGTTTTCGACAACGGGCAGGTGGTGCACGCTGAGCAGATTCATCCAGAGCAAGGCCGATTCCCCCGTATCGTAGAGGTGGAGGGCCGGGATGGCGTGGGAAATAAACTGTTCGGCCGTCATGCGCAGGCAGTCAGGTAATGGGTGGATAAAAAATCGGCCAACAGGCGGTTGAAGCGTTCGGGCTGCTCCATCATGGGGGCATGGCCGCAGTGGTCGATGAAATAAAGTTCGGATCGGGGGATGTTGCGATGAAACTCGTGTGCCACCCGCACGGGAGTAATGGTATCGTTGAGGCCCCAGATCAGGCAGGTGGGCATTTTCAGGTCGGGCAGGTGGCTTTTCATGCTCATGCGCTGGGCACCCCGCGCCAGCTGGATGACTCGGAGGGCCAGGTGCCGGTCGTTGACGATTTCGTACACTTCCTGCACCAGTTCCGGCGTAGCCGTTTCCGACGAGTAAAATGTAAACTCGACGCGCTCGCGCACGTATTCGTAGTCGCCGCGGCGGGGGAAGGTGCTGCCCATGCCTGCCTCGAAGAGGCCCGAACTGCCTGTCAGGATCATCGTGCGGGTATTTTCGGGCCGCCGCAGGGCCAGCATCTGGGCCAGATGCCCGCCCAGCGAATTGCCCAGTGTCGCATAGCCCTGCAGTCCCTTGTGCTCGATGAATCGCTCGATGTAGTCGGTGATGTCCTCCAGCGTAGGCTTGATCTGCACCATCCGGTAGATCGGCAGAATGGGGATGAGCACCGTATACTGCTCCCGAAAGGTCTTGAGCACGGAATACCAGTTGCTCAGTGCCCCGAAAAGGCCGTGCAAGAGCATCAGCGGGGGGCCGCTGCCTTCTTCGATGTACTCGAACTCACCTTCTTTTTTCAGCAGATATTCCATGACCGGTTTTCCAGAGTCGGCATGAGGATTGTAGCGTGCAGTTCGACCTGGGCCAGCCAGTTAGCCAGCATGCGTTCGCCCCAAGGGGTCATTACCGATTCGGGATGAAACTGCACCCCCCAGAGCAGCTGCTCGGGCCATTCCATGGCCATGACGGTGCCCAGGGCATCGTCGGTGCGGGCATTGACACGCCAGCCGGCCGGTAGCGAGCCTTCATCAACGGCCCACGAGTGGTAGCGCATCACCTCCACTACCCGGGGAAGCCCCTGAAACAGCCCGCCGCCACTGTGCCGGAGCTTCGATCGCTTGCCGTGCATTGGTTCCGGACAGGCAGTAAGCCTACCGCCCGTCAGCTCGGCCAGCAGCTGATGCCCCAGGCAGATGCCTAGAATGGGCAGCCGACCCATCAGATCACGGATTCGGTCGGGGCACTGGCCGGCATCCAGGGGAAGGCCCGGCCCAGGCGAGACAACGACCCCATGGAAGTCCGCGGCGATGGACTCGGCACCCGGCAGCACATCGTTACGATGTACTGCCACCTCCGCCCCCAGGCTGCGCAAGGCACCGACCACGTTCCAGGTGAACGAGTCGTAGTTGTCGATGAGCAGCAGATGGATCATGTCGAACTTGTTTCGCTAGGCACTCAGCAGCTTACGGGCCAGTTCACTTACGGCTTTATTGTCGGCGCGGCCCGCCAGGCGCGTGCCGGCTTCTTTCATCACTTTGCCCAGGTCTTTGACGCCGGCGGCACCCACCTGGGTGATGATTTCACGCAGCGCACTCTCCAGTTCGGCTTCCGAAAGTGCCTGAGGCAGGTAGCGGGCGATGATCTCGGCTTCTTCCTGCTCGGCCTGGGCCAGGTCGGCCCGCCCGTTGGCCGTAAACTGCTCGACGGAATCGCGCCGCTGCTTGACCTGTTTCTGTAGCAGCTGCAGTTCTTCGGCTTCGGTCAGCGGCTCGTCAGGATTGCGGCCTTCGGCCGTTTCGGCCAGCAGAATGGCCGATTTGACGGCCCGCAAGGCGCGCAGAGCGGCCTGGTCCTTGGCCTTCATGGCTGCTTTGATGTCTTCGCCGATGCGTTCTTTCAGGCTCATGGGCTTACTTGATGAGCGAATACAGGTCTTTGGCTTTAGTCTCCTGTCGGAATACCTTCACAAATTTGTTGTTGTTGTCGTAAACGTAGATGGAGGGCACCTCGCTGGGGCCAAAAAAATTATCAATATTAAAATCCAGGTCCTTGACAAATGAAATGGGGGGAGCACCCGGTTTGTCGAAGTATTTTTTACGGAATGCTTCGATCGTGGCGTTGTTATCCTCCCAGGTTACAAACACGAACTGCGAGCCTTTGAACTGGGGCAGTTCCGCCGAAATCCAGGCGGCTTCCTGATTGCAGTGGTCGCAGTCGGGGCTGAAGAAAAAGATGAAAGTCGTCAGGCCCGCCTTGAGGTTGGCACGGGCAAAAGGTTTGCCCTGCAGGTCGTAGAACTTGAAGTTGGGCAGGTCTTTGGGTGGCCCTTGGGCTAGCGCAGGTAGAGCCAGCCAGGCCGACAGCAAGGCCAGCAATACGACAGCCACCAGCCGTTGGCAGGTGACCGGGGCTACGCTCAGGGCCAGTACACGCGACGGGTTCGACATAGGTTCTTTTGGGTTTAGGATTAAGAATCGAGTTTGGCTTACAGGTTTCAAATCTTGTGCCGCCTTTAGGTCGGCCTTCCGCCCAAAACTACGCAATTCGTTTCAGGCTTCGGTTATCGGATCATTGAGCCAGTTAAACGGTAAAAATCAGCCGCTGAACGATTGGTAACTTTTTTTAACGCCTTGCGTAAGTTATATTTACATACGAACGCTTGTTCGTTTTCTTGTGTTCAATAAAGAGTGAAAATGAAGACCACCACCACCAGCAGCCGCCGTGAGCAAATTGCCGATGCCGCTGCCGCTCTGATCGGCGAAAAAGGCTATGCCGCGGTCTCCGTTCGTGGCCTGGCCGATGCTGTCGGGCTTGAAACTTCGAGCATCTATTCGCATTTCGCCTCCAAAGAAGAAATTCTGTGGGAAATCGCCGTGCGCTGCGCCGATGATTTCCACCAGACGGTCGAACCGATTTACCGCTCCAATCTGCATACGCGCGAAAAACTCAGCCGTATGCTTGCCGCGCATGTTGCCGTTACGCTGCGCAACCGGGTGGCGGCACCGGTCTTCGTGCAGGAATGGCGGCACCTGGGTGAGCCGCAGCGCAGCCAGTTTGCCGCCCGCCGCGATGCCTACGAAGCCATGTTCCGCGATGTGGTAAATCAGGGCCTGGCTGAGCGGGTTTTTCGCGAAATCGACGCCCGGCTGGCCGTGCTTACCCTGCTGTCGGCTCTCAACTCGACGGCCCGCTGGTACCGCCCCGAGGGCGAGCTGATGCCCGACGAGATCGGCGAGCAGCTGGCCGAGATGCTGCTCTATGGCCTTACACAAAGCTTCTGAATCAATTTTTTGTCTGATTAACCCTTAAAAAATATAAATACACCCATGTACGGTAGTCTGAGCATCATTGAAGTGGACAACTGGGGGCGAAAAGTCCACGAAGAAGACCCCCAGAAACTGGCCGAGTTCGAGGCCCGTATCGAACGGGGCGAGAAAATCGAGCCGCAGGACTGGATGCCCTTCGAGTATCGCCGCCAGCTCATCCGCATGATCGAGCAGCATGCCCACTCGGAGATCATCGGTGCGCTGCCCGAGGGCACGTGGATTACCCGCGCCCCCGGTTTCAAACGCAAACTGGCCCTCATGGCCAAGGTGCAGGACGAAGTAGGCCATGCCCAGCTGCTCTACTCGGCTGCCGAAACCCTGGGTAAGCCCCGCGAGCAGATGATCAACGATCTGATCAACGGCAAGTCCAAGTATTCCAACGTCTTTAACTATCCTGCCGTTACCTGGGCCGATACCGCCGTCATCGCCTGGCTGATCGATGCGGGAGCCATCATCAATCAGGTGGCCAACGCCAAAGGTTCGTATGGCCCCTATGGCCGTGCCCTTGATCGCATCTGCGCCGAGGAGTCCTTCCACCTGCGCTACGGCTACGATACCTGCGTACACCTGGCCACGGGCACCCCCAAACAGCGGCAGATGCTGCAGGAAGCCCTCAACCGCTGGTGGACCCCCATCATGCACTTCCACGGTCCCCCCGACAAGACCTCCGTCCACACCGAAACCCTGATGAAGTGGCAGGTTAAAATGGCCTCCAACGACGCCATGCGCCAGCAGTTTCTGGACATGTACGTGCCCAAAATCTGGGAACTGGGCCTCACGATCCCTGATCCCAATCTCCGCAAAAACACCGAAACCGGCCTCTGGGAATATACCGAGCCGGACTGGGACGAGTTCATGCGCGTCATCAACGGCGACGGCCCCTGCAATGCCGAACGTCTGGCCGTGCGCCGCTACGCCGAAGAGAAAGGCCGCTGGGTGCGCCAGGCTCTCATCCGACCCACCGAACGCTACGTTACGCCGCTGGCATAGAGTCAGGCAGCTGATTTTTCCGGGGGGCAAAGCCCCCGGAAAAATCAGATTTTTTCTGAAAAACAGACTGGAGCTTTAGCTTGAAATCCCAAATCCTGAAATTGACCGACCCTGAAGATGCAATTTGAATCGCTTGATCCCCGAGTCAACCGGCTGCGACTCGTTCGCACCAACGAGGCCTTCGATGTGGGGCACGAAATGGACCAGTGGCAGACCTGGGAAGTCTTCCACCAGCAGGCGCGGGGCGACCAGCACCGCCATGTGGGCATCGTCCATGCTCCCACCGCCGAGATGGCCCTGCTTTTTGCCAAAGAACAGTACGCCCGCCGCATGAAATGCGTCAACCTCTGGGTGGTGCGAACGGCCGACGTCTACGCTTCGGAATACGAAGATGCGGACATGTTCGAACCCGCCTTCGATAAGTCCTACCGCGAGTCCTTCGGCTACACCCAGACCCGCGCCCGCATCGACGAGTACCGCAAGGCCCAGGGCCTGACCACCCCCGCCGCCGCGGAAACCGAAAAGCAGGCCGAGCCTGTCGCCGCAAAAACCACCGTCAAAAAAGCTGGCATCGTAATCGGCAAAAAGAAATGAATACCGAAGCCCTCAAAGACTTGCTTTTCCGTCTGGCGGACGACGATCTGGTGATTGGTCACCGCAATTCCGAGTGGACGGGTATCGGGCCTGTCCTCGAAGAAGACATCGCCTTTGCGTCGATGGCCCAGGACTGCGTAGGCCACGCCCAGTCCTATTACACGCTCATTCACGAGCTGGGTGAGGCCGACCCCGACCGGCTGGCCTTCCACCGCTCTGAAAAAGACTTCCGGTCGTGCCACCTCGTCGAGCAGCCCATCGGCGATTACGCCTTCAGCCTCATTCGCCACTTCCTCTACGATCTGGCCAAGCAGGTACGCCTCGAAGCCCTGACGCAGTCGAGCTACGCGCCTCTGGCCCAGCTGGCCGATCGCATCCGTCGCGAGCATAAATACGCCCGGATGCACGCTACGACGTGGGTCAGGCAGCTGGCTGCGGGCAGCGATGAGGCCCGCCTGCGCCTGCAGTCGGCCTTGAACGAAGCCTACCCCATGGCACTGGGCCTTTTCGAGAGTACCGACTTCACCGAAACTTTGGCTGCCGAGGGAGTTCAGCCTGCCGAAAGTGTTCTGCAGAGCCGCTGGCAGCAGCTGCTCGAGCAGACCCTTGCCGGAACAGGCCTCAGCCTCCCCGGCGATTTCGATGCCGCAGCCTACATGGGGGGGCGCAAAGGTTACCACAGCGAACACTTGGGGCCGATGCTGGCCGAAATGACCGAAGTCTACGCCCTCGATCCTGAAGCCGTATGGTAAGACCCAACCCCACCCGTGAGCAGGTACTTGACTGGCTGCAAGCCGTCAAAGACCCTGAAATTCCTACTGTTTCGGTAGTCGACCTGGGCGTTATATCGGAGGTCGAGACTGGCCCCGATGGCGTTCGGGTCGAGATGATCCCTACGTTCTCGGGCTGCCATGCGCTGGGCTTCATGCAGATTCATGTAGAGGAATGCCTGCGGGCGCAGGGTTTGGAGCAGGTGGAAGTCAAGGTTAACCGCAACAAACCCTGGAGCAGCGACTATCTGACCGAGGCCGGACGCCGCGGCTTGCGTGCCCACGGACTGGCTCTGCCACCACGGCACGCCGACGGCCCCGATGAGCCTGCCGAATGCCCTAAATGTGGATCGACCCGTACCCAGCTGCTCAGTCCGTTCGGTCCGACGCTCTGCCGTGCGATTCACCAATGTGGCGACTGTCTCGAGACCTTCGAACAGTTCAAGCCTGTTTAGGCGGGGCCGACTCCCTGTGTATCGGATGATCTTGCCGGGCACCGCGTCCGGCATTTTCTTTTTTACGGGGGCTGCGGTTCGGCAGGAAATTTTAGCCGCCGGAGCTGCAAATCGGGTTCGCGTTTGCCGGCTGCATGCTATATTTAATTTCAGTCTTTAGAGTACCCGATTGCGGACGCAGGCCAGCAAATGCAAGATGCCTTTATATTACGGACTTGTTAACAAAGCTTAAAACTGTATATTTGCTAATGATAAGTCAATGCAGATGCACCGCGAGGTGCCGCCACCAAGACACGAACCCACATCCAATTACCCATACCACGCTTCATTTTTCGATTTATGCTCAAGAAAACCACCCTGCTTACGCTGCTGGTCCTGCTCTTGACTACGGCTTACGGCCAACAGCGGTCGGTTCCGTACGTGCCCGATGGTGGCAGAGTCTTTGATCATCAGCAGATGCTGATGCAAAAGCTACATCAGGAACTAGGCGCGGAAACCGAAGCCGCCCCTGTACGGAGTGTCAACGATGGTCCGGTACGTCCTGCGACGGGCAGCCCGGCAGGTAAAACCTCCTCGTTCACGGTTCAGCCGGTCGGCAAGGCAACGAACGCTTTTACGATTATCAATAACCGCGTCAATCAGGTTTATGCCGTCGACCGTCCGGGTACGCAGAACGATTTCATGGGCTGGATTCGCCGCCACTCGACTCTGCAGTTCGGGGGTTCGCCCGAAACGACAGCCAACGGGGTACTGCGTACAGATTTCTTTTCATCGGCTTGCCCAGGCACACCGTCCAACAACCGCTGGCAGATCGACGTCGGCCCCTTCAATCCGATTCCTTATGGCAACTCGGCCCGTGCTCGCTATCCACAAGCCACCATTCACGTACCGGAGGGCAGCGAAGACCGATTTGCCGACTACCGCCTGATCTGGACGGCTACCTGCACCGATGGCAACCGCTGGGGTAATTTGACTTGGGGCGTGGCCCGCGATCTCTGCGGCGTAGGTGTCGGTAACGCCTCGACAGCCAGTGCGTCGGCAGCCGAGCGTTCGAGCTTTGGCTTTCTGAACAACCGCCAGGACAATCTGACTCTCATTCCGGGTGGTCTGTGCGAAGGCCGCAAAGGCGAGTTCTGGAAAATGGATGTCTGTTTCTCGGGTCCGACGGGCGGTGGTGGCCGTTATCTGGACAGCCTCTACCTGTTCAAAGGCACTCTCAACACGGCTAACAATACCATCAACTGGGTCAAGTACCGCACCTTTACCATCAACCTGTGGCGCGAGCGTTCCGGTCGCGACAACGGAAATTTCACGGGCTATATGCCCGGCGGTGCCAACATGGCCTTCTCGCCCGACGGACGTTGGGGCTGGGCAGCCGTGGCTTTTGATAACGATGAGCCGGCCAGCGAGCGTGCCTTCGAAGCTAACCCGCACTTCTGGTGGACCAATGATTTTGGCGTAACATGGAATGGCCCCATTCGCGTACCCGTCATGCAAATGAACGAAATCCGCGACAACATCCGCTTCACCTTCCGCAACGAACAGACGGGCCGTGTCGATACTTCGACGGCGATCCCCTCGCAGCTGGGTGATCATGACATTGTCGTCGACCGCAACGGCAACCCCCACTACCTGGCTGTATTCGCCAATGCTTCGTTTGCCAATCCCGTTCCGGATAGTATCCGTTTCTTCAGTGCGGGCCGCAACGTCCTGGTCGACATCACGACCAATGATCAGGGCCGTACCTGGCAGGCTGTTCGGGTTGCAACCATCTACAAGCCACGAGGTACGGTAGCCGGTACCAGTAATTTCAATTTTGACAACTTCATTCAGGCGGCTCGCGATCCGGAAGGCAATTTCGTATTTGCCAGCTGGGTGGATGACACTACCGTTTCTTCGGGTGCCTTCAACATGAACCCCGATCTCTTTACCCGCGGCATCCGCGTCAGCGATGTAGCTATGACCCCTGAAGACTACACCCAGTCGCGTGACAACATTACTTATCGGGGTAAAATCTATTTCCCGACCATGGCTCCTGTTGCCTTGACGGGCACCGGCGATGGCGGTCGTTCGTTCACCCTCCCGACGGTGTTCGCCGAAATTCCGAATGGCGAGAACAATGAAACGAGCTTCAATTTCATTACCGACCGTACCCTCAACGAAGCGCAGTTCGTGCTTCCGGAAATAGACCTAGCCATCACCGAAGTTACTTCCCCGCGAACGCGGCTCTGCTTCGCTGAACAAGCCGAGGTTACGGTGCAGCTGCGCAACAACGGCACAGGACCCATTGAAGGGCCTTTTGAGATTGCATACAGTGTCAACAATGGCGCACCGGTCGTCGAAACCATTACGCTCCCTGAGCCCATGGCTCCGGGTGCCACGATGAACTATACTTTCACCCGCCGCGCCAACATCGCTCAAAGCGGCAACTACGAGTTTTACATCGAAACGCGGGTTTTCAACGACAACGTATTCGAGAATCACCGCCGCCGCGTCAACGTGGTCAATTTTGGTGGAACGAACCGCGAGATTTTCTCGGCTACTACCTTGTCGGGCTGCGGTACGCTTGACATCAACACGGGCCTGGAAGGCTTTACCACGACCTGGACGCTCAATGGCCAGAACCTCCCGAATACCGGCAGTCGCCTGCTTCTGACGCAGAACGACCTGCCCGGTGGCCAGGGTACCCTGCAAATCAGTGTAACCAGTCCGGAATGTACCCCCAGCTCGCTGACCGACGAGGTCGAAGTGCGCATCAACGACATTCCCAACCTGACGGTTGCCTCGAACGCCATCTGCCAGGCCAATGCACCCCTGCGGGCTTCCATGACGACCCAGCCCAATGCCGCCTACGATTACAGCTGGACTGAAGTCGGTGGCAGCCGCAGATTCACTACCAACGATATTTCGCTCGATCGCACCGGCCGCTTCACCGCCCGCATCATCAACCGTGAGACAGGCTGCGACACCTCGGCTGTTGTCGATCTGCGGATCTGGAACATTCGGATCAACCTGCAGGCTCCGCCCCAGGTATGCGAACCGCTGGTGCTCGATCCTGACAATGAAACTACCGGCCCGGGTGTCGTCTACCGCTGGCAAGTGGACGGCAATCTGGCCTACGAGGGCACCACACCCCAGTTCTCGACCAGTGTTGATACCGGTGGCACGCGGGCCAAGACTTACCGCGTTACGGCCCTCGACCCTCTGGGATGCAACGCCAGCAATCCGGCTACCTCGGAGGTTACAGTGGCTACTTTTACCAAGAACTTTGATGCCAACGGCACTTCGCGCGACACCCTGAAGGCCGACTTCATCGGTAACTACGAAATCGGCCCCATTCCGGTACAAGTCTGCTGCTGCCGCAATCTTATTCTACGTGATGCCTCGAAGCGGGGTATGACCCCCGTAACGGGCCGTTTCTGGGTCTTCGAGGGCGATCTGGGAATCAATGCGCCGAACGCAGGTCTGCTGCGTCAGGGCGACAAAGGCAGCCCAACAGCATCCGGCACCGAGGAAATCGTCATCCGCATCGACTGCGCCAGCCGTTACGCGACCCGAACTTATCGCGTAGTTTACACGGTGCAATCGGGACCGTGTACCGATGAGATCCGATACAATATTCAGTCGATCCGGCCCGACCGTTTCGCGCTCTGTGCATCGCCCGATGTCAGCGGTTTCCCCAACCTGGATGCTCAGCAGAATCTGGATAATCAGGCAGGCTGGGATTCGTGCCGCGTCAGCCGCCCCGACCGCGTCAATCCGCTGCTGGGCGTGGCTCTCTATCCCAACCCGGGTACGGGCAGCTACCAGCTGTCGCTGGCCCTGCAGCGTCCCAGCGATATCGAAGTGCTGGTCTACGATCCAAGCGGACGGATCGTGTGGACGAAAACCGAATTTGCGGGCAACCGCCACCAAACGCCTATCGACCTGACACAGCTGCCCGCCGGCATCTACATGGTCAAGGTTCAGACTCCTGAGGGTTACCAGACCATACGCCTGATTCAACAATAAAGCGGCAGTCCCTGACTTTTTGTGTGTGACCATCAGAGCAACTGCACACGGACTAAAAAAAAAAACGCCCCCGACTCTTCGGGGGCGCTTTTTTGGTGGGCGATCTGTACTTCAGGCTGCTTTTCCACAAGAGGTTGGTAAGTACGCAACAGGCTATGTAACCTGTTGTGCGAAACGGCAGTAAATTAGGTGTGTATTTGGAGATCAAGACTATGGATTTCGCCGCCCTTGAATCGCATGTGCTGAGCTGGCTGGAACAAAAGCTCCCTCCGAACCTGTTCTACCATGGTTTGGACCACACCAGAGACGTGCTTAAATCTGTGCAGCTGCTGGGCCGTGAGGAACGGGTGAGCAACCACGATTTGCTCAAGCTCAAGGCGGCGGCTCTGTATCACGATTCTGGCTTTGTCGAGCAATATCGGGCCAACGAGCCTATCGGAGCACGATTTGCCCGTGAGCAGCTGCCTGCCTGGGGCTTCACGGCTGCCGATGCCGAGCACATCGGTGAAATGATTTTAGCGACCAAGATACCGCAGGAACCGCACGACCACCTCGCCCAGATACTCTGCGATGCCGACCTGGATTACTTGGGCCGCGACGATTACCACGTCATCGCGCACAGTCTCCGCCTCGAATGGATGAAGTACGGCGATCCTAAAGATTTAGTCGAATGGTACGAGCTGCAGGTGCGTTTTTTAAGTTCGCATACCTACTTTACGGCCAGTGCCCGCCGCTTGCGGGATGCACGCAAGCAGGAACATCTGGCCGAAATTGAGGAATTGGTCGCCATTCGTTCCTCGGTCAGCAAATGAGCGAGCGTTCGCCCGCTTAGAGGGCCGCTACTTTTCTTTCGTATTTTCGTGCTACCGGAATATCTTCGATGCCATCCTCCTACATGAGTGAAACCAGTCTGGCCACACGCGCGGCACTCCTGAAAGAAGTCGAAATTTTCTCGCAATCCAATGACAAGGTCGTCGAACGCATCGCACGGGGACTTTTCGAACTCAAATTGCAGGCCGGTGTGGGCATCATTCGTAAGGGTGAGATGGGTAACTGCATGTACATCATCGCCGAGGGACGTGTCCGGGTGCATGACGGTGAGGTTACCTTCGTTGAGCTGGGCCATTCCGACATTTTCGGCGAGTTCTCGCTGCTCGATTCCGAACCGCGATCGGCTTCCGTAACGACAATCGTTCCCAGTGTCCTCTACCGCCTCGATCAGGAGACGTTCTACGAGATTCTGGACGAGCACCCTGAAATTACGCGCAACACCATCCGGCTGATTGTCAACCGCCTGCGCAAGCTCAACGACAAGAACACCGCCGCTATGCGTAAGCGGCAGGAGGAACTGACCAGACTGGTCGAAGAGCGTACCCGCGATCTGCAAATCAGAAACGAACAGCTCAACAGCGCCTTTGACGAGATCAAGGCTCAAAATGAGCACCTGGCGCGGGCTTACAAGGAAATAGAAGAGAAAAACGCTGAGATTACGGCCAGCATCCGCTATGCCCGCCGTATCCAGTCCGCCCTGCTGCCTACGCAGGAATACGTCCGACGCTTCTTTCCCGATTCTTTCACGCTCTACCGTCCTAAGGATATCGTGAGCGGCGATTTTTACTGGTTCGCCGAACGCGGGGGTAAACTCTTTTTTGCAGCGGTGGACTGCACGGGGCACGGTGTGCCGGGGGCCTTCATGTCGGTACTGGGCAATTCGTTGCTCAACCAGCTGGTCAAGGAACAGGGCTTGACCCAGCCAGCCGAAATCCTCAATCAACTGCATGCCCGCGTTGTCGATACCCTCAAGCAGATTGACCCCAACTCCGTAACGAGCGACGGCATGGACCTGGCACTGTGTGTTTACGATCCGCAGCCCCGAACGATGCTCTACGCGGGGGCACAGCGTCCACTTGTTCACTTTCGCGGTAAGGAGATGACCGAAATACCGGGCGACAAGTTCTCGATCGGGGGAACGGGCTTTGCGCGGATGCGGGAGCCTTACAGCCAGCACCGCATTTACATGCAGCCCGGTGACACGGTCTACATCTTTTCGGACGGTTATGCCGATCAGTTTGGGGGCGAGCGGGGCCGCAAAATGCAGACCTCGCGCTTCGTTTCCCTCCTGGCCGAGCTTGTCGAAGAAGATATGCAGACCCAGTACGAACGACTCAATCTCTTTTTTGACGAATGGCGCGGCGATCTGGAACAACTGGATGATGTGCTGGTCTTCGGGCTGCGCTTTCATTGATCGAAACCCGCTGGCAGGAAAAACATCTTGCTTTAATTTGTGCATGGAAATTGACGACGCGCTGATCGACAACCTGGAGCGGCTCTGTCGGCTGCGTTTTGCAGCCGCCGACCGCGAGGCCATAAAACAGGATTTGAGTAGGATGCTGGCTCTGGTGGACCGAATTGCTCAACTGGATACCAGCGGGGTCGATCCCCTGATTCACCTGACTCTGGAAGACAGCCACTACCGTCCGGCTCAAGTGCCTCAGTACCTCGACCGGGCCGATGCCTTGCTCAACGCGCCTCACGCCGACAGCGATTACTTCCGGGTTCCTCGTTTTGTGGACAAGTAAGCCTCTGCATGCCCCCAGCTGGCCCCCCGCCCTTCGTCCGTCTTGGCTTCTTCTGGAAGCCCCTGAGTCGCTCGTCGCAGCTGATGCTCGGCCTGCTGCTGGCCGCAACGGCCATTGGAGCCGGACTCCTGGTTTGGGCCAGTGAATACCCCTTCGACAGCCATACCCGCTGGAATCTGGTTGCCGACGATGTGCCCTCGGAGGTGGTCGTGGCCACGGTAGAATCAAACTACCGGCCTCTCAATCTGACGGCCCAAGCTTACCTTCCCTTTTTGCAGCCGACCCCATCGCCGATCTCGACGGGGGATGGCTGGGTGGGATTGGTGGCTCTGCTTTCGATACTGGGTTGGGCGGCTCTGCTGGCTGCTTTTACCCGTGTCGAGGGCTTTTGGGGCTACCTCATTCTGTTTCTGTTTTCGAGCTACCTCTATTTAGGCCGTTTTGCCAAGGTTCTGACCGGTAACCCTGATCTGCTGCTGGCAGGTTCTGCTGGTTTGATTGTCCTGTTTTTGGTTCTGGCCTACTTGATCCAGTTGCGGTTGGTACGCCTGTCGGTTGCGGGGGCTTTTGCTTTGTTTGCGGGCTTGCTGGGCGTGCTTCACGGGCTGGCGTGGCAGATCGGTGGCTCAGCGGGTCTGTTCGAGGTAGTCTGGGCACCGGTGGTCGTGCTCTTCGTGATCGGCGTGCTGGCCTTGTTGCTCGTAGCCAAAGACTTGTCTGCTATTGCACTCTACGCCGCCACCAACGCCCGCAAGCCTGAGCACCGGCTTGGGTATGGAGGAACACTGGCTGTTTTGGGCGCGGTCGTTCTGCTTGGCGGCCTGTGTCTGGCTCAGGCCTACGAATTGGTTCCACGCCAGGACTTGGTTATCCGTCCGGCCTGGCTGGTGGCTCCTGCGTTGTTGCTAACTCTTTTTACGACGCAGAATGCTTATTTCCAGGTTAGCGACCTGATACCTGCACCTGTGGCCTACGGGGCCCTCCTGCAGGGCATGGCCTTGCTGCTGCTGACTCTGCTGCTGGGAAGCCTGTTTTTTGCCGATCACAGCCTGGCCTATCAGCTTGACCGGCTGGTTGCTGGTGCATTCTTCGGTGTCTCGCTGGCTTACTGGATCTATGTGGCGGCCAATTTCAAATCGCGGCTGCGGGCCCGGCTCAACGTGTACTATATCCTGATGTTTGCCCGCGTATTTCGTTTCGAGGTCATCTGGATGATCGCCCTGTCGCTGCTGCTGCTGCTCGAGGGGGCCTATTCCTGGCGAAGCTACTACGCCTTGATGTGCAGCATCAAGAATACGTTTGCCGATGCCGAGTACCTGGCCGATGCGCCCGATCAGGCCCTGCTCTGGTACGAGCAGGCAGCTGGCTTCATGCCCCACGATATCAAAGCCAACTACAACGCTGCCCAGCTTTTTCTGACGACCGGCAGCTACGTGAATGATCCGAGCCAGGTGCCCCGCCTCATCAAACTTCTGGAAGCCAGCGATCACCGCGGCCAGTTTCCCCAAGGGGCGGCGGCTCTGGCTCTTTTTCTGCAGATCAGCCGCCAGCCCGAGGAGGCCCTCGAACGCCTGCGGCTGCGCCCGCCGGGCGTTCAGCACCCCCAGCTTGATGCGCTGCGGGCGGCTCTGTTCTTTCAGACCAACCAGCCCGATTCAGCCATCTATTATTTCAAGCAAAGCCTCGAGCAGAAACCCGGGCAGGCCCATCTGTTTCTCAATCTGGGCCATCTGTATCTGGCTTACCAACGACCGGAACTGGCCCGTACTTACCTCAATGCGGCTGCCCGCCTCTCTCCCGATGATCCCTACGTGCGGCAGGCCCGCATTTTCGTTGAACTGGAACGACCCTCGGGAGCCATTCAGGCTCATGAGGTTGCGGTTTCGACCCATGTGCAGCACTATGCCGCTAATTACAACCTGGCTTGGCTGGCCTTTCAGCAGGGGCGTTACGAGCTGGCCGATACCCTGGCCGGTGCACTCTTGCAGCAGGCCCAGCGGCCGGAGGTTTTTCTGCTGCGCCTCACCGCGCAGGCCTTCATGGACTCGATCGGCAACGCGCTGAGCCGCTACTACTGGCTGGGCGAAAATCACCCCGATTACAGAGCCTCGGCCGCCCACAACCTGGCCCTCTACTACCACAGCAAAGGACTGTCCGAAGTGGCGGAGTATCTCTTTGGGGAAGCGGTAGCGGCCGGGTGGGAAACCCAGCGCATTGAGCAGGCCCTGATGTGGGCCGACCTGGGCCAGCACGATCGGGCCTATCGCCAGCTGGCAGTCTGCCGGGCCGACTTCCCGGCTTTCGATGAGCCGATTCGTCGCGAAATGGCCCTGCTTGATTTTGCCCACGGCACCGAGCTTCGCTTTTTGCCGTGGGACTTTAAGGGCATCACCTACCATGAGGCGATGCGCGGCGGCATCTATGGCCGTCAGGCCAACAACAACCTCGAACCGGCGTTGCGCTTCTATCAGCCGCTGGTCGATCAGGATTCCAGTCTGACGGCTCCCTATCTCGAAATTGGACGTATCTATAACAATTTGGGAGAATACGAGACGGGGAATTTGCAGTTTTTGTTTGGATTGGAGCGCGATCCTAAGGATATACCGCTGCGTGCCGAGCTGGCCCGTGGCTACTACAGCAGCCAGCAGACCGAGCGTGGCGACAGCCTGCTGGCCCTGCTGGCTGGCGAGCAGGGCCAACACCCCGAGGTGTTGCGCCTGCAGGGCTTTGCCGCTGAAATGAAGGGCCAGCCTGAACGTGCCCTGACGTTTTACGAGCAGCTGGCTGCCAGTCAGCCTTTCGATCGGTCGGCCTACCTGGCGGCGGCTCCACTCTACGAACGACTGCGGCGCACCGAGGATGGCCTGCGTCTGCTGGGGCAGGCTCTGCGTTTCAACAAACGCAACCCCGAATTGTGGTATTGGTATGCCCGTTTTGCGGGGCCATTCGGTCTCGAGGACGATGCCCGCGGGGCTTTCGCGCAGGCTGTCGAGCTGGCAGCTACCGAAGCCGATCGCCAACGCTACCGGCGTGGCCAGCTGGAGCTGGGTTTCTGAGCCTCAGGCGTGGTTTTTGATCCATTCTACCGCCAGGAAATACGACCACTTGCCGAAGCCAGCGATTACACCGTCGCAGGCCGCACTGATGACCGACTGGTGGCGGAAGGCTTCGCGCTTGAACACGTTGCTCAAATGCACCTCGACGGTGGGAATGGTAACAAAACGCAGGGCGTCGTAGAGCGCGTAGCTGTAATGCGAAAGGGCTCCGGCGTTGATGACCACCCCGTCGTAAATGATGAACCGGTGCAGTTTGTCGATCAGTTCGCCCTCGTGGTTCGATTGGAAAAGCTCGAAGCTGTAGCCCGGAAAGTATTTTTGCAGTTCGACCAAAATTTGCTCGAAGCTTTCCAGCCCATAGACATCCACTTCACGCTGTCCTGTGAAATTGAGGTTCGGGCCATTGAGGATCAGGATGTTCACGCGCAGAAAGATTTCGATGTATACAGATTGTGAATTACGTAAAAAATGACGTGGTCGGAATCCATCGATTGGTTCATCGCTCAGGCCCGTGTGGAAATGGGCTACAGTGCCCACACCCTCGAGGCCTACGCCCATGAACTGGCACGATACGTCAAATTTCTGAGTGAGCGATTCGGCTTGACGCACGTGGGCCAGGTCGAAGTCAACCACCTGCACAGCTTCATGATCGAACTGATCGAAGTTCATCGGCTGGGCGAGTTCAGCCAGGCCCGTGCCCTCTCGGCTTTGCGCACCTACCACCGTTACGCCCTGCGCGAGGAATGGACTGCCGAGAACCCGGCTGCGCTGCTCGACCTGCCCCGTCTGCACCGCAAATTGCCCACCATTCTCAGTGTCGAGGAGGTCGAGAAGCTGCTGGCCGCCTGCTCCGACGATGGCCCTCTGGGCCTCCGTAACCGCGCCATTGTTGAAGTGCTCTACGCGGCGGGTCTGCGGGTATCGGAGCTGGTCAACCTGCAGACCGGCCAGCTGGCTCTGGATGAGGGCTGGGTTCGGGTGCTGGGCAAAGGCCGACGCGAGCGTTTCGGGTTGTTGGGGCAGCCCGCCATCGATGCGCTGCGGCTTTATCTGGCCGAAGGCCGCCCGCAGCTCGTTTCCGGCCAGCCTGTTCCCTGGATTTTCCTCAATCGTTACGGCCGGCAGCTGAGCCGGCAGGCGGTGTTTCTGCTCATTCAGCAGAAGGCCCGCGAAGCCGGCATTACCAAGGTCGTCGGTCCGCACACCCTGCGCCATTGCTTCGCTACCCACCTCATCGAAAACGGGGCCGACCTGGTGGCGGTACGCGACTTGCTGGGCCATGCCTCGATTTCAACCACCGAAATCTATGTCCACACCGATGCCCGTCGTCTGCGTGAGGTTGTGGACCGCTACCATCCCCTCTCGCACTCGGAATATCCCCGTGGATAGGCGGTGTGTAAATTTTAGATTGTGCAAACCGGCCAGCGGCTTCGAAAAGCTTAATTTTGAGAGTTTGGCACCGGCTAAGCTGGAGCCCCAGGCCTAACCGCACAATTCTAACACCTATGTCAGCACCCGGACGGACGCCCGCCACCGCCCCACCTGCCCCGCCCCGCATCGATTGGCCACACGGGGCACCCGGTGCCTGGCCCCAGTTGCTGCTCCTGGGCTTGGCTTTGGTCTTGGTGGGTATTGGGGGCTGGCTTCTGATTCAGAATCCGATGGCGCAACAGCCGCTGAACCAGGTGCGGCAGCAGCTTCACGCTACGCAGCAGCTTCAGAACCATTTCGTCGAACTTCGCAAGCAGCTGCTCAATCTGGAGCAGGCCCAGCTCGAGGCCATCGGCGACGCGCTATACCGTCAAACCATCCGCTGCTTCACGGCCATTGACCAGCCTGCCGACAGCGTAGCTGCCTGGGCACAGCTCGTAGCCGGTTCGAAAGAAAATCAGAGCGACTGGAGTCAAACCCTCAACCGGTTCTATACCAGCAGCCAGCGTTACCTGCAGTTAATCTATCAGGTCGCCACTCAGGACACGGTCCAGACACTGGTTTTTAAAAAAGCGGCGTTCAGGCCTGAAACGCCGCCACCTACTCTCGAAGCCGCCCGGCTGGCCACCTACGAGTCGCTGATTCAACTGGACAGCTTGGTGGCTGCGGCACATTCGCAACTGGCGCGACAGGCCAGTTCCCCTCCGAAAGGCGATCCCATACGCTGGGCTTACCTCGTTTTGGGGCTTGCCACCCTGCTAGTCGTCCTGCTCTTGATTTTACCCGCCCGCCAGCACCGCCAGGCTGTTGCCCGGCTCATGAGGCTGCTTACCCGGTTGCGGGTGGCTGCCCGTCTTGACAACACCGCCGCCACTTCCGTTTCGCTCGACCGGGGGCAGCTGGCGTTTCAGAAGGCCATAGAGGTGATCGAAGAAGACCTGAGCAGCCTGCAGAACCACCTGGCCGCGCTTTCGCTGGGGCAACCCCTCAAAGTCTCACTGGGTTTGAACCAGCGCCGACCGGAGTTCGACGGCCTTCTGGGCCAGCTGAGCCATCGGCTGCAAGCTGCTGGCGATACCCTGATCGAATGGCGGGCCTTGCTCGAATGTGTCGACGCCCTGCAGCTGCCGCCCGAGGCATCGACTGCCGACTTGGGCCATGCCTGGTGCAGGGCTTTGCTGGGCTATCTCAACGCGACAGAAGCATTGTTCATCACGCGTCAGGGCTCCGGCCCGCGCGTTTCGATGGAGCTAGTGGCCCGAGCGGGCGATGTTTTTTTTCGCTCTGACCTCTGTCAGCATCCGCAGGCCAAGGCTTGGATCGAAAATCAGCTGCGCCGAACAGATTTCCACCATGAAGCGGCTTCCAGCCTTGCGGCACCTCTTTTTGTGTCGTCTGCCATTCAGCTCAAAGAACTGAATGTGATTGCCTGGCCTCTCGAAACCCAACCCGATCGCGTATCCCTGCTGCTGCTGCTGATTCCGGACAGCCACCTGGAACGCTACCGGACATCCAACCGCATGCTCCTGCAGTTGATGCGTGCTCAAGTGGCTCTGAGAACATCTGCCAGCCAGCTCGATGAGCTACTTCCACGCTTGCAAGCCAGTGAGCGTCGCCTGACCGAGGAGCAGGACCGTGCCTGTCGACTCGAACACAACGTAACGCGCCTCACGAAGCTGGTCGACGAACTGCAAGGCCAGCAGGCATTGATCGAGGGGTTCTGGAACGCGGCCATGCCCGCCTTGGTGCTGGATGCCGATCATGTAATTGTGTCGGCCAATGAGCTGGCCTGCCGCCTGCTGGGCTCTCGTTCTGAACTTTTGTATGGCCGACCACTGGCTGAGCTGGCCGAGCTGTCTGCCGGTTTGAACTGGCCCGCTGCGGGCAGCCCCATCGACCGGTGGTCGGGCGAGGTCTACTGGAAAAAATCCGAATCCGAACGCCTGCTCATCGGCTTGCACTGGGTACCTGAACCTGCCGCCGCCGGACGCCCCCCCAGCTATCGGGTCTTTTTAACCGACCGCTCCGATGTGGAATACCTGGCCGGTGAACTGCGGCTTCTCATGGAGAAGCTCTCGGACAAGGAGCAGGAGGCCTACAACCTGCAACTGCTGCTCGAGTCGGCACAAAGTAACGTCAGCCATCTGCGCAACGCTCTCGACAACCTGACCCAGGCCCTCAATGACTCGGCTATCGTAGCCGAAACCGACACCTTGGGCCGGATTATTTCCGTCAACGAGCAGTTCTTGCAATCCTGCCGTTACAGTCGTGAGGAGATCATAGGTCAGAATCACCGCATCCTCAAATCGGGCCATCAGCCCGACGATCTGTACGAGCAGCTCTGGCGAACCATTACCAGCGGCCAGACCTGGAAAGGGGAATTGAAAAACCGCCGCAAAAACGGCAGTTACTATTGGATATCGACCACCATTACGCCCATTCGCGAAGAAGACGGTCAGTTCAAACGATTTATCGCGGTAAGCTTCGACATTACGCGGCGCAAGCTGCAGGAAGACCAGCTCATGGCGGCTATCGAGCTTTCGCACACGCAGGAGCAGGAGATGATGCAGAACGTCGAGGACCTTCGCGAGCTTCAGGCTATGCTGCGTCAGACCCAGCTCGACCTGCGCGGTCGTACCGAGGCCATCCGCAATGCCGCTCTGGTCAGCGAAACCGATCTGCGTGGAAACATCCAGCATGCCAACGAGGCTTTCCTTCAGGCTGCCGGTTACGGCATGGCCGATTTGGCCAACAAAAACCACCGGATTCTCAAATCGGGCGTGCACGAAGCGGCTTTCTATCACCGCATGTGGAAAACGATATCCAGCGGCGAGGTCTGGCGCGACCTGATCTGCAACAAGTCGGCCGATGGTCGGCTCTACTGGGTTAATCTGTGCATTACGCCGGTACTCAATTTCGATAATCAGCCTATAAAATACATTGGCATCGGATTCGAGGTTACGCACCTCGTGAAACTGGAGACCGAGCTTGGCCAGCTCAGGGATGAGCAGACCCGGTTGCTCGAACAGCTCGACAAACAGGAACGCAAGCTGCTGGCAGCCACTTACGAGCTGACCGGACGTACCCAAGCCCTGCAGGCGGCAGCGGTGGTGGCCGAAATCGATCCCAACGGCACCATTACCCACGCCAACGACCGCCTCCTGATTCTGGCCCGCGAATCCTACGACGATCTCTGTGGCAAGCCTTTCGCCCATTACTTTCACAGCCCCGAGCTGAATCTGGAAGAACCCGCTTTCTGGCAGCAGCTGGCTGAACAGGGCCGCTGGACAGGTGAGCTGATTCTGACGGTCTACGAATCGACCCCTCTGTGGGTGCTGGTGCACCTGCACGCCGTACCCGGCGAGTTGGGCCAGCTGCGTTACTATCTCTGCCTTATCAACGACATTACCCTGCTCAAAAAGCAGGAAGCCGAGCTGGCCCGTCTTCAAATGGCGGTAAATCAGCTGCGTCAGGAACTGGAGGCCGAGCGGCAGCACCAGCCCGAGTTACCTGACGTGTTTCCGGCAGCCCTTTTTCGTCGTTCGCTTTCCGATACCCAGCCTTTTATCTGGGTAGGGGCGCACATTCACGCCCTGACGGGGCGTGATGCCGCGCAGTGGCTCAGCCCTGCCTGCCCTTGGCCGGCTCTGCTGCATCCCGACGACCGTTCGCATGTCCTGCTGGCACTGGAAGCTGCCCGCCTCGAACGGCGCGGGTATCTCGTAACCTTTCGCTGGCTCGATGCCCGGGGGCAGTGGCGTTTCATTCGCGAGGAAGGGAAGCCCGGCTACGACGATCAGGGCCGTCTGACGCATTTCGATGGCCTGTGGATTGACATCAGCCGTGAAATCCAAGCTCTGAACGAACTGCGCCAGCAGCTGGAAGCCACCGAACGCCAGGCTCATGATCGAATCCGGGCATCGGAAGAGCTGGAAAAAGAGCTGCAACTGCTCGAAGCCCGCGCCCGAGCTTTGCAGCTGGCAGCCCTGGTTATCGAGACGGACACGGCGGGACGGGTGCTGCAAATCAATGACGAGGCCCAAACCCGCCTCGGCCGGTCTCGAACCGAGCTGACCAATCAGCTGCCAGCTTCGTGGCTGGCACCCGAACACAGCCCCGCTTTCGTTGCCGATTTGATCCGGCAGGCCGCTTCGGGCAGCATCTGGCGGGGGCAGCTCAAGCTGCAATCACGTAGCCATGGCGGCGGCTTCTGGTGTCGGGCCGTCGTGGCCGCCATTCAGCCGCTCAGGGGCGAAGGCGTCCGCCTGCTCTGGATGCTGCACGACAGCCAGCGTGAACTGGAGCAGGAGCGGGCTTTGCGTCAGCTCTATCAGATTTCTCAGGAACGCGAGCGTGAGTTCGGTACCGCCGCGCTGGAAATGGAGAAAATCCAGCAGCTCATTCTTGAGAACCAGCTCCTGCTCTCGAGCCGTGTCGAAGCCCTCAACCATTCGGCTCTGGTATCTGAAACCGATACACAGGGTCGCATTACTTACGTCAACGATCAGGCCCTGCGTGTCTGGGGCTATTCCCGCGAGGAAGCCCTAGGCCGCCGCCACAATCTTATCTCGTCCGATCACCACAGCCGCTCATTTTTTGCGCAGCTCTGGTCGACCATCACCGCTGGCCACGTCTGGCGCGGCCAAATTTTGAACCGCAACAAGCAGGGCGACTATTTCTGGGTTCAGCTGACCATTACGCCCGTACTCGACGGTCAAGCCGTGCCTACCCGCTATATCGGTGTGGCTTTCGATGTTACGGAGCGGGTTCGCCAGAGCACCAAGGCCAGCCGCCTGCCCGAGGCCAGCCGCTCGGGCACTCTCGGAGCCCGTATGCATCAGGTGCTGCGCCACATCGGGGGAGCCGACCCCGAGGCACCCCGTCCTGCATTCGACCAGCTGCCCTTCCCCGCGGCCGAACTCGACGAACGCTGGCGGTTCCGGCGGGCGAACGCAGCCTTTCAGGAGCGGCTCGGCTGGCAGGCTGCCGAGCTGGCAGGGGAGTCTATCGTACTGATTCTGCAGGCCGAGCAGAGTTCGGGGGCCAGCCTCGACCAGCTGACCCAGGTGCTCACCGAGCATCGTTTTGCCTATGCCGAATTACAGTACATCGACCGCCAGCGTGCGGGCAAGCGGTTTGCTACGGCCTTCGCTCTGCAGCAGCAGCCCGAAGGGCCGGCCATCTGGATGCTGCTCTTCGATCTGGAAAAGCAGCTGCAGGTAGGCAGCCGGAGCGAGAGCGGTCCGAGCATCAGCGAGCGCATGATCGAACGGCTGACGGCTCATACGCTGTATTTCGAAATGGATCTGGACGGCAATTTTGCTTTTGTTCATGAACGGATGCTTGCCCTGCTGGGACGGAGCAGCGACCAGGTGCTGGGTAAACCTTTTCCCGTGATTTCCAGCCGTCGGACGCCGGTAGCTTTATTCGAGGGGCTGATCCATACCCTCAATGAAGGCAAGACCTGGTATGGCTCGCTCGAGTGGGTCGATGCCCGCGGGGTGCTTATTCGCGTGATTGGCGCGGTTGCGCCTATTCTGGGAGCCGGTCGGGTAGTCGAACGCATTGTGGGTCTCTTCGTTGAGTATGACCGCTTCGATATCCGCGCTCTGGAATTGGACGAATCTGAAACTCAGGCTCCCGCTCAGCTTCAGACCGAGCGTCGGCCGGCCAAAGAACGCGACCAGGCGTAACCCCAAGGCTTCCATCGCGTATCTTAGCACGGGCATTGTCCCCTGTTGATACCCTTTCCCTGCTGGAGTCCCGCACGCATCATGTTCAATCTGCCCAGTGAATATGACATCGAAATCGAACTCGATGACTTGAACAAGCTAACCGATGCCGTATTGACCAAGTACGGCTACGACTTTGGGAACTATGCCATGTCCTCGTTCAAGCGGCGGATCATCATGGTGCTCAAAAAGCATGGTATCAAGACCGTGGAATTGCTTATTCAAAAGATATTGCATGATTCGCAATTTTTCGAGCAATTCATTCTGGATATAACGGTTAATACGACCGAGCTATTTCGCGATCCCAGTTTTTTTCGGTATCTGCGCGAGAAGATCATTCCGGTGCTCAATACCCGACCGGAATTCAATATCTGGCACGCTGCCTGTTCTTCGGGCGAGGAAGTAATTTCGATGTCGATTCTGCTGCACGAAGAAGGGCTGCTGTCGCGGGCCAAAGTCTACGCAACCGACATTAACCACGCGGTGCTCAAGCGGGCTGCCGAAGCCCGTTACCCTCTGCGCAATCTTGAGCTTTTCAAGCAGAACTACGAGCTGACCATGCCCAAAGGCAAGCTCGAAGACTACTACATCGTCAAAGACAATGAAATTTACTTTGATCCGGCCCTGGTATCGCATGTCAAATTCAAGCATCATGACCTGGCGGTCGATCATCATTTTTTCAAATTCGACTTTATATTCTGCCGCAATGTCCTGATTTATTTCAATCAGGATTTGCAGAATCGTGTTTTTGAACTGCTGCACAACAGCTTGTTTCTGGGCGGTTTCCTGGCATTGGGTGCCAAGGAATCGATGGTTTGGTGTCGCATTTCAGACAAATTCGAAGTTGTCAATGAGATCGAAAAAGTCTATAAAAAGATCAAATTGTGATCAGTTTATTTGTAAATAATCTAAAAGTCAATACCTGAAACCCGCGTAGATGAGCGGTTCATTTAACAAGGAGCAATACCACGTATTGGTTATCGGGGGGTCTGCGGGCAGCTTTCCGTCGGTCTCGCGCATCCTCGAGCACCTGCCCAATGACTACCGCCTGCCGGTGGTCATGTGCCTGCACCGCCTGCGCGACAAGCGCGAGGGCTTCAAAGAAGCCCTCGAAATCAAGTCGAAAATGCCCGTTTGTGAACCCAACGATAAAGACCTCATCCTGCCCGCCCACGTTTACATTGCACCGGCCAACTACCACCTGCTCATCGAAACCCCTCATTTTTTTGCCTTAGCTACCACCGAACTGGTACAGTACTCCCGTCCCTCAATCGATGTCCTGTTTGAGTCTGCGGCCGATGCGCTGAAATCGAACGTGTTGGCTGTACTGCTCTCGGGTGCCAACCGCGACGGGGCCTTGGGTATGAAACGCATCCACGTCAAAGGCGGTTACACGGTTGTTCAGGACCCTGCTACGTGCAGCATGAACACCATGCCCCAAGCCGCTCTCGACCTAACCCCTGTGGATCGAATTCTCGATCTGGATCGGATTATCGAATTTCTCATCGACTTGCACTAAACCTTCTCCCGTGTTTACAGGTATTGTAGAGGCCATGGCCACGGTTGTGGACCTCAGGCCCGAGGGCAGCAACCTGCGCCTGACTCTCGAAACCCCTCTGGCCGCCGACCTGCGTGTTGATCAGAGTGTGGCCCACAACGGCGTGTGCCTTACGGTCGAACGGGCCGAAGCCAGCCGCTATGAAGTGGTGGCCGTTGCCGAAACCCTGAGCAAAACCAATCTGGCCGACCTGCGGGTCGGTGATGCCGTCAACCTGGAACGCTGCCTGCGGGCCGATGCCCGCCTCGACGGGCATATGGTGCAGGGGCATGTCGACCGCACGCTGCACCTGCTGGCTGTGGTCGAACTGGACGGCAGCTGGCTGCTGGATATCGAACTGCCGGCTGCAGATCGTGCTCTGGTAGTGTCCAAAGGTTCGATTGCCCTCAACGGCGTCAGCCTGACGGTAGCCGATCTGGCCGAGGCCCAGTTTAGCGTGGCCATCATTCCCTACACCTGGACACATACTAACTTGAGCCGTCTTGATCCCGGGCATCGGCTCAACGTCGAGTACGACCTGCTGGGCAAGTACATTGTGCGCTGGCTGGAGCTTCGCGCCGGTTGATGGCCGCCGGGCGTGGGATATTTCCTTATTTTTGGGCAGCCCTTATTATGCCCCTGTGTATGCGATACCTGGTACTTGTTGTTTGGATGTGGCTGGCGGCAGCCATGCTTGCTCAGGCTCAACTCCCATTTGCCATAGGCGGTCCGACCGCCGACGTGGCCGCGGATGTGGTCCGTGATGCCTCCAACCACATCTACGTGCTCGTTAACTTTACCGGTAACCAGCCTGTCGATTTCGATCCGACAGGCAATACCTTCAACCTCACGGGAACCGATGCCCAATCGGATGTGGCGTTGGCCAAGTACACCGCCGACGGTGGTTTCGTGTGGGCTGTCGCCCTGCAGGGGGCGCAGGAGGATGTGGGCTATTCGCTGGCCCTCAGCCCCGATGGCAGTGGCATCTACGTCGTTGGCTCCTTTTCCGGAACGATCGATTTCAACCCTGGGCCTGGCGTCGAGCAGCGTACCTCGACCGGTCAGCTCGATGCCTTCCTGGCCCGCTTTCGCACGGCAGATGGTTCGTTGGTCTGGGCCATCACCTTCGGCGGCACGGGTAACGATTACGCCTTTGATGCAGTGGCCGATGCCCAGGACCGCGTTTTTGTATCCGGAGTCTACCAAAGTGTGGTCGATTTTGATCCCTCGGCGGGTACTCGTCTGGTTACTACGGCAGGTCTTTCGGACAATTACCTGGCCTGCTACGAGGGCAGCAACGGAGCTTTCGTCTGGGTCAACCCCATCGGGGGCATTCTGGACGATTATGCCGGAACGGGTGGCACAGGCGTTGTCCTCGACAACCAAGGAGGTGTTTACATAACGGGCCTATTTGCCGGCTCTGCCGATTTCAATCCTGATCCCAACGTCGATTTTCCTCTGGCAGCCATCGGAGGCCTCGACCATTTCGTAGCCCGCTACGAGACCACATCGGGAGCATTTTTCTGGGCTTCAGGCTTTGGGGGCCTCGACAATGAATTTGCCGGCATTGGCGGCATTGCCTGGACTTCCAACGGGCAGGTTGCGATTGCGGGCGGCTTCCGAGGAACGGGTGAGTCCTATCCCACGCCCGGCCCGTTCATCGATTCCAAAGGCGAACTGGATGTCCTCCTGGCAGGTTTTGACGCCGGAACAGGCGATGCGCTCTGGTCTGTTGGCTTTGGCGGTCCGGAGAACGATGCAGCCAGCCGCCTCATTGCTGACGGTGCCAACGAATACTATGTTACCGGTGCGTTCAGTGGCACAGCCGATTTTGATCCCCTGTCAGCAAGCCAGTTCCTGATCGAATCGCGGGGAACGGGCGGGGCTACCGATGTTTTTGTAGGCAAGTATGGCCCCATCGGCAATTTCATCTGGGCGGTTTCTGCCGGGCCGGTACTGACGGGCGCAGCCAGCCATACCGCCGGTCTGGGGCTGGCCTGGAACGGCAGCCTGAACCGCCTTTACGCAGCCGGTCGTTTTCACGGAACGGCGGACTTCAATCCTGGACCTCCGGTAACCAATCTGGTTTCTGCCGGCGAGGCCGATGCTTTTGTGTGGAGCCTCGATGGCAACGGACAGTTCAGCCAGACAATTGCTTGCCCTGCACCGGTTTCGCTGACCTCCTCAACCATTACGGAAAACAGCGCGGTGCTTGTCTGGCCTGCCGTGCCGCAGGCCGGCAGCTACGAAGTAAGCTTCGGACCGCTTGCCGACCCCAGCCCGCAGGTTACGACTGGTTTTACAGGGACGCAGTTTTCGGCCAGCAACTTGCAGCCCAATACCCTGTACCGGATCGCCGTGCGCAGCGAGTGCGGAACCGACCGCTCGGCTGTCATCGATTTTGCATTTGTAACCAGCGACCTGCCTCCCCAGCCTTGCCCGCTGCCCCTTCCGCCCACGGTCAGCGACCTGAATCCGACCCGGGCACGGCTCAACTGGACGGCCTTTCCCAACGTCATCAGCTACGAAGTGAGCTATCGCGAGGTGGGAGCACCTAATTTTATCGTCGTTCCCAATCTGCCTACGGCCACACTTCAGCTCGACAACCTGAGTCCGGCAACAAGGTATGAGGTACGCCTGCGCAACGCATGCATCGGTTTTGGCTTCACACCTTTTTCCGATGTCATCACCTTTACCACCCCCGGCCTGCTCGATCAATGCCTGAACGCCGTCCGCCCGCCCGTTGTGGTTGAAACCGGTACTACAAGCGTGCGCCTGAACTGGACGGCAGCTCCCGGGGCCAATTTCTACGAACTGCAGTACCGCCGCGTGGGCGATGCGTTCTGGGTCGGTCTGCCCGGCACCACGGCTCTGCAAGCTTTGGTCGCCGACCTGATCCCCAATACGGAATACGAATTCCGCCTGCGGGTTAACTGTTCGGGTACGCCCTCTCCCTTTACGTCGGAGGTACGGGCGGTTACCGGAACGGTACCTTCGCCCTCGTGTGCCATTCCGACCGATGTTCGCATCGACGAGATCAGCGAAAGCCGTGCCGTGGTACGGTGGCAGCCGGCAGCCGGTGCCTTGCGCTACGAGGTAAGCTACCGCACCACGCGGGGTTTCATCACCGTATCGGTACCCAATATATCGAGTACTGAACTGGAGCTGACCAACCTGCTGACTGCCACCGAATACGGCGTGCGGGTGCGGGCCCTATGCGCCAGCGGCAGTTCCAACTTCAGTCAGGAGCTGTTCTTCCGTACCGCCCAGCCACCGATCGTCTGCTTTACGCCGGCTGTTTCGGTGGGGGCGGTCGGCGAAACAGCTGCGACTGTCTTCGGAGTCAACGTCCTCGATGAGTACGAAGTAGAATTTAAGGCCGAGGGTGCGACCGACTTTACGTCCGTGATCGCCAGCGTGGTACCTTTTCAGCTGGTGAATCTGCTTCCGGGTACCCGCTACGAGCTGCGCATCCGCAATCGCTGCCCCAACAACACCTTTTCGCCTTATTCGGCTTCGGTCGTCTTTACAACCGATCGCACCCCCGATCCTTGTCCTACGCCGACCCGTCTGACGGTCGAAGTACTCGGACCGACCCTGGCACGGGTATCGTGGCCGGAATCGATCGCGTTCTACAAAATTGAATACCGGGTCGAAGGCAGCGAACGCTGGATTTCAGGCTTTTTCACTGAAAGTGGCCCCATCCTGCTGCGAAATCTGGAACCGGCCACCCCCTACGAGGTGCGTCTCGTGCCCATCTGCGAGGGCATCGAGGGCCGTCCCTCGCCGACACAGCCCTTCCTTACGGGAGCGGCTGTGCCTTGCCCGGCCCCGACAGCCCGCCTGCTGACGGTCGACCAGACTACGGCTACGCTCAGTTGGGTACCCGATGCGGCCCTCTATGAAATTGGCCTGCGTGTGGCTGGTCAGGATTTATTCAGTGAGGATTTTACGCTGGATAACCCCTTGATGCTCAAAGGCCTGCAAGCCGGAACGGCCTATGAATTCCGGGTGCGCCGCATCTGCGTCGATGGGCTGCCCTCGCCCTGGTCGAATGTTGTGCGGTTTGAAACCCAGGCCCGACCAGTGAACTGTACGACACCCCTTGTAACGTTGGTGTCCAATGCAGGAGGTGCAGTAACGCTGAGCTGGCCGGCCGTGCCCGATGCGATCAGCTACGAAGTTTTCTTCGGAGTGGTCGGCAGCTCGCGTGTTGAAACCCGCGTTTCGCTTACACCTTTCATTGTATTGGATGGCCTGGCTCCAGGTACGGAATACCGGTATCAGGTGCGCAGCCGCTGCGGTACCGAGCTGTGGTCGCTCTTCACCGAAACGATGACCTTTCGCACGGGCGACCTCGGTTGTCCGCGACCGGTGCTCACGCTGGCCGATGCCGGAACCGACTTTCTGCTCTTCGATGTCGAGCCGGAGTCTGCGTCTGGATACGAGATTGAATACCGGCCTCAGAATGGAACGGACTTCGTTCGATTGGCGGCCCCAGCAGGCAATTCGCTGCTGCTGTCCAATCTGGCAGCAGGCTTTACTTACGAAGTTCGGGCACGAAGCCGCTGCGCCGGTGGCAGGCTATCGGACCAGTCGGAACCGGTTCTGGCGACTACCCAGAACCTGCGTGAATGTCCGACCCCGACTCTGAGGCTGGCCAACCTGACACCGGTTTCGGCAGTGGTGGTCTGGAATCCGTCCGACGCAGGCTTTGAAGTGGGGATTCGTTCAACTGGTCAGGTCGAGTTCGTAACGACATTTGAATCGGGCCAGCGCAACACCTTTGTTTTCAGTGGGCTGCAGCCCAACACTGCCTACGAAGTTCGAGTACGTAATTTCTGTGGCGATCGCTTTGGGGGCTTCTCCAACGTGCTGACGTTCCGCACGCCGGAGCAGCCCACTACCGACGATTGCCCCGTTCCAAACCTGCAGCTGGTGGGTCTCGAGCGCAACGCTGCAACCTTTAACTGGAGTCCGCCTGCCTCGGCCTTTGAAATCGGTTTCCGTCTGGCCGACAGCCCTACATGGAGCACTTTTGCGGTGATGGGCACCCAGCCCTTCCGCCTGCCCAACCTGACTGCCGGCACCCGCTATGAGTTCCGCGTACGCAACCTTTGTACAGGCAATCGCTACTCGCCCTATTCGAATGCAGTCAGCTTCACCACCTTGGGCGACGGCCCGCCCCCGCCGGCCTGCAACGCACCGGTTCCCCGTATCGACGAAGTCGGTTTCACGACGGCCCGCCTTTCGTGGCCGCCCGTTTCGGGGGCTGTCGAATACGAAATCGAACGCACCGGCCCCGATGGCGTGCAGACTGCATTCAGCATCCAGCCCGGCATAGTCTGGAATAACCTGGCCCCCGGCAGCCGCTATACGGCTCGGGTGCGTACGCGCTGTCAGTCGGGGCTTTCGCCTTTTTCGCTGCAGCTGGTTTTCGATACGCCGCGGCAGCCGGTTGGCGATGCCTGCTTCACACCGACGGGTCTCGACTTCGAGGCTATAACCGACCGCTCGGCGCGGGTAGTCTGGTCGCCCGTTCCGGGTGCTCTGCGTTATCAGGTGCTCTGGCGGCAGGCTGGTCAGCCCAACACGCTGCGCAGCATCGAAACCTCCAGTCCTTCGGTTACACTGGAGTTGCTTATCCCGAATTTTCCCTATGAAGTACAGGTTCGAGCTGTCTGTACGGGCGGTCGGGCAAGTGATTACACGGCCTTCCGTCGCTTTACAACCCGACTGAACCGCGATGCGGCTCCCACGGCTTCCGTTTCAGCTTTCGAAATCTACCCCAATCCGACGACAGGTCTGCTGACCCTTCGCGGTCTGTCCGCTGCAGCTCCGAACACCTTGCGCCTGCTTGATCTGAGCGGTCGCCTGCTGTGGGAGACGGCAACCGCGGCTGAAGCAGTCGATCTTGATTTCGGCTGGGTCGGGCAGGGACTTTACCTGCTCGAATGCCAGGCCGATGGGCAGCGGCATGTGCAACGCTTGGTTATTCTGCCTCGCTGATGCAGCGTACGATTCGGCTTGGAGCTTTTTTGGCAATTCTTTTTTTTGTTTTTATTCAAAAAAAAGAGGGGCTGAAAGCCCAGGACCCCAAGTCGGTGGAATCACGCCTGGAGGAACTGGCGCGCTCTTCGGCAGGTAGGGCGCAAGTACTGACTTACGGCCAGTCCTACGCCGGACAGCCGCTGAAGGCTCTGGAGTGGCTGCCTGCGGGGCGGGCCAGCGACTCGTTGCCCGAGGTGGTTCTGATTGGCGGGATCGATCCGCAGCGGCCTTATACCGTTTCACTGGTCTTGCGTCTGGCCGAGAGCCTGATGGCTCATCGCGAGCGATACACGGGTTTTCGCTGGCTCTTCATTCCCCAGCCGGCACCTGACCACGCGGCTGAAGTGCTTTCACCTGTTGCTGCTTCTCGGGTCAACCGCCGTCCCGTGGACGAGGATCGCGACGGCTTCATCGACGAGGACGGCCCCGATGACCTTAACGGCGACGGCTTCCTGACGCAGATGCGCATTGCCGATCCGGCAGGTCCCTGGACGACGGATCCCGCCGATCCGAGGGTCATGGTTCTTGCCTCCAAGGGGGCAAATCCCACGGGCGAACGCTGGCAGGTGTATCCTGAAGGGCGCGACGATGACCGCGACCGTCGCTGGAATGAAGATGGCGTGGGTGGGGTCGCCTTCGATTGCAATTTTCCTGCCGGCTATCGCTGGCATCAGCCAACCCGCGGGCGCGAACCGCTTTCGGAGCCGGAAAACCTGGCTCTGGCCCAGCTTTTGATCGCCCGCCCGCAGGTGGCCCTTGTCTGGGTATTTGGAGCTGACGACAACCTGAGCCAGCCTTGGAAATCGGAAACGGGATTTCCCGTACAGGCTGTACACTCCAAAGATGAGCCAGTCTATGAAAAGCTGGGCCAGCTCTATGTCCGGCAGCTGCGTCCGCCTAAAGGCAGCGGCGGGGTGAGTTCCGGCGGAGGAAATCTTGTTCCGTGGCTCTACCGCCAGCAGGGGTGGTGGGTGTTTGCGACGCCGGGCTGGCATTTGCCGCTGAAGTCGCAGCCTGACAGTTCGGCAAGCGATTCTCTTAAAAAGAGTCTGGCCAAAGGTGCTGAGTCGAAAAATGCTGAGGTTCGGGCGCATTTGTACGCCGAGCAGCAGGGTCTGGCCAACTACTATGTTCCGTGGCAAAGGGTAGAACATCCCGATTTCCCGGGCCAGCGTGTCGAAGTCGGGGGGCTGATCGGCTGGCGGGCCTATCAGCCTGTCGATACGGCCCTTACCGCTGCGGTTGAGCGGCAGCGGGCCTTTGTGGATACGGTTGTGCATCAGATGTGCCGTTGGGTGTGGCGGGTTCCGGATGTCGAACGGCTGTCGGGCGATCTCTATCGCGTGCGGGCCTATGCTGCCGTTCAGGGCTTGCTGCCTACGCACACGGCTCCTGCCGCCGAGTTGATCGATGTACCGCTCAATCGCTGGCATATCCGCCCGGGCAGGGGGCAGCGGCTGGTCGAGCATGCGGCACACGGTACGTTTGGCCGGTTGGAAGCGGGGCAGAATTTGTTGCTGGACATCGTCATACAGGGGGCTGGCAAGCTTGAACTGGTGGTAGGCCACCCCCGGACTGGCTATGCCAAGTTGAATATCGATGTTCGTTAAGGTTCCATAATCCACCATTGGGCCGCCTGGTCCTTTCATTGGGAACTTTCGATTTTTTTTTTTAACGGAAAGGTTATATACTTGTGCATTATAGTGCCCCAATGATGCAGTTTCGACACCTTTTATATCTTGCTTTTGTCCTGGCCTGCCTGTTTGGAGGTCAGGCCAAGGGCCAAATTTCTTCGGCCCGGCTGCTCTACTTCGAGACCTTCAATGATCCGGCATCTGTAGGGGCCGTTTTCAACCCTGACGGGATCGTTACTTCTCTGGGACCGGTGTCGAATACCGGTGAAAACCGCTTCGTTCAGGGCCAAGGTTTTGAAGGTACACCCCCGTGGCCCTCGGTTCCCCGTCAGTTGGGCGACTTGGGCTTTGTGCGTCCGGATGAAGGCTACGCCTACATTCGCAGCAATGCAGCCTTGACCACCAATACCCAGAATGCGAATTTTAATCCCGGTGCCTCATCCGATCGCTTTCTAATTATTGGTCGATTCAATCGCCCGACTACTTTCTGTACCAGGGGCTTCGAACGCATCGAAGTAAAATTCTACTGGATTGGGCAGGGCGACCGCAACGATGGCCAAATGGCTGGTGCCGAACTCTATTATTCAACAAATGGGGGTTCGTCGTGGCAGCCTTACCGCGACGAGCGGGGCAACCGTTTCCCCTTGATCGATAACAGTGGCCAATGGAACTATGGGCGCGGCAACGAAGGTGGCTTCAGCATGACCGACTGGGTTGGCGTAACAGAGTTATGTTTTGGTTTTCGCTGGCGCAACAATCGAATGAATAATGCCCAGTTGCTCGACGAGAATGGCATTCTGCCTATTTCATTTGGATTGGATGACTTTTCAGTAGTTGGGTTTGTACGTCCTGATGGCGATCCGAACGCGGTTAATATCGACGTGCGGGGCCGTGAATTCTGCCAGGGCGATGGCATTCCTTTCCTGTTACGTTACGACGACCCCACCTGTCGCTGCCAGATCGTCATCGAGCTGTCCAACCCGCAAGGAGGTTTCAACGTTGGTTCAACCGAAATTCAGCGCGGCGTGATCGGGATGGACGTTTGGGAGGGTGGCGTGGACTATAACGTACCCGCGGGGATCAGCTCCATTCCCATCAGCGTACCCCCGGGCAGCGGTTACTGCCTGCGCGTAACACGGGTCTGCGATCTGGAACCCAGAATCACGAGCAGCAACATTGTCTGTGGGATAACCATTCGCGAATGTCCGCCTCCTGTGCAGTTGACCCACAAGCCCCCGACTTCGAATGACGACCTGCGCGATACCATCTGTGTGCTGAGCGTTTTCGATGTGCCGTTCAACACCGAGCTGGGTAACTCCCGCTTCCTGTATCCTGACAACAATTATCTGATCGAGATCAGCGACGAAAACGGCCTGTTTTTCGATGAGCTGCGCGATGCGAACGGCAACATTATCCGTCGCGAGCCGGTCTACCTGCCCGGTGGCCTCTTCAACGATCCCCGTCCCTATCCGATCCGCAATCAGCCGGGCCTGATAACTTCATATATTCCCGAATTTTATACCAACAATCCGCAGGTTCGTTTCAAGGAAAGCTGTAAATACCGCATTCGGGTGGTATCCACTTCGCCTCCTTCCTATGGTGCCCCTTGGGGGCCGTTCTGTGTGCGGTACTGCGATATTGAAACCAACTCGACAGACCAGCCCGATCCAGTGGCCGAAAGCGGTCAAACCGAACGGGACCTGGGGCGTCAGCAGAACGTGATTTTCTGCGTCAATGACTACGACGGGGCTTCGATGGACATGGAGTTTGATATTAACGAGTGGATCAAACTGGCCTCCGAAGGAAAAATTGATGGTTTCGATCCTCTGATCTACCTCGATCCCAATACGTTCTGGGTCGAGCTTTGGGCGGGCAGCGTGCTGAACGGACAGCTGACCTTCCTGCATCGTGGCCGCATCGGCTCGATCGAGCAGACGACCGAAGGAACGGTCAAGGTGTCTTTCCCGCCTCTGGACGGCCTTTATTCACTTGGGCTGATTCCAACTCCCGGCATACTGTATCTGCGGATTGTGGCCGACAATGCCGACTACATGGACCCGTCTAAGAGCGGCACACCGATCGAGCCTTTCGGGCCAGGTATGCCGGGTACCTTTATTCGCGTGACCCTCGGCTTCCCTTATCGCGACAACACCCTTTACCTGCTGGGCGATGCAGCCACGGGCTATTGCGCATCCGAAATCGTCTTCTTTGATTTCGGCGTGCATCGCTTCGATCCGAATAAAGGATCGTGCTATGTTTTGTTTGGCAAGTTCTATATCGATGAACCGACACCCCAGCAGCTAGAAGAGGATCGGCAACGGATTCTGCGCCGTGAGCAGGGAGGGGCTGACTTTCAGTTTGGGCCTCTGTGTCCGGCTCAGGGCTGGTTCACGCAAAATGCCCTGGCTACCTATCGCCCCGATCCGACGGAACCGCCCATTCAGATCGGCCGCCACCAAATAGCGTTCCGTATTCCGCCCGACTTCCAAGGGTTGGCCAACTACGTCTATATTTTTGCCCAGGAAGAGAACGGTCGTGATGCACGGGGCAATGTCTGCCGAAGCGATGTATCGCGTGGCCAGCCCATCAAGCTGCTGTCCGGTACCTTCAGTGCCGCCCCCATTTCGGATAAAGGTTGCGTCGGCGATGTGATTCCCTTCTACCTGGAAATTCCGAAAGGATCGGCTGAAGAATCCGTTTTTGATCTCCGCCTCATTGAATCGCGTGATGATATCAACAAGCGTCTGAACCTGGCCGCCAACGACGTAGACCTCGTTACCAACAATGCCAACTACTACGCATTGCGCTTCAACCGTCCGGGAATCTACTACTTGCGTGCAGAAGCACTGAACCGCTGCGGCTCGTTTGACGACGTCTTCGAAATCGAAATATTCGACAAGCCAACGATCAGCGGCATCGAACCCAGATACGAACTTTGCGAAGGCGACCAATTGGTAATTACGCCTTCCTTCACAAGCTCGACTGAGGATATATTCTACCGCTGGTTAGAGATTCTGCCCGATGGCACAGAGCGTCAGATTCAGGCAGGTAATGAAAGCCGTTACGAGGAGGTGGGCCGGATGGGGCCTGAGCGTACGCTGTTGTTTGAAGTGCAGGATCAGAACTTCGAAGCCTGCCGCATAACCGATACGACCCGCATTCTGGTCGGCAAATTTGAGCTGGATGCAGGCCCCGAACAGCATATATGCTTCGGCGAGGAGGTTACACTTCGGGCATCGGATGGCAATACGTGGAACTGGCGGCCCGACTCCTCGATTTTGTCCCAGAACCTGAATCAGCGCAGCATTCGCGCCATGCCTGTCAAGACGACTACTTACATAGTGAGCGGTGATGGTTTTGCCCTTCCAAACCGCCTGTGCCCCGATACGGCTGAAGTAACCGTCAACGTCTACGCTCCAACCGACGCAAGCGAAACGGTAGCAGTCTGCGAAGGTAACACCAATCCCATTTTGCTGGATGCCAAGAACCCAGGTGCCAAGTACGAATGGAATAAAATTGTGAACGGCGTATCCCAGTACCTGGGTAATCGCCAGCAGATACGTGTCCGCGACATCGCCCGCTACACCGTTTCGGTTACCGCCCCCGATCGTACCGAACCCTGTTTCATACAGGAATTCGATGTAATTCCGGTGGAGGTTGGGGCCCCCATTCAAACGCCCATGAGCTGCACGGCCCGCGAAGCCTCCTTGAAAGCTGGAGTCGATGGAGGTATTTATCAATGGAGCACCGGTGCCACCACGCAGGAAATCAGGATTTTTACTCCGGGCATGTACTGGGTCGATATTTACTTCGATGGTCGCCTGTGTGCCCGTCAGACATTTGTAGTTCGGCTTGACTGTCCGCAATTTGCAATCAATCCCCCCAATGCCTTTACCCCCAACCGCGATGCCAACAACCTCAATGAATACTGGCGCGTTTGGATTCCAGGGATTACGAAATATACCTGCCGGATTTACGATCGATGGGGCAATCCCGTGTGGGAAGACATTCGTGGCGAAGGAGGCAAAGCAATCCAAATCGATACCGACCGCGATGGCAGCATGCACCAAGCCATCATGTGGGATGGCATGATTAATGGCGAAATTGCCAAAGAGGGCGTCTACGTCTACGTCATCGAAGCCCAGTCGGGCACGGGCGAAACCATCAAGTTAGTGGGCAACATTACGGTACTATTCTGACCGATCGTTTGTTAGAGGTATGAACCAGGCGCAGATCGAACAGGTCTGCGTCTTTTTGTATCGCCTCATATGGTTTTGCCATTTCAGACTCTTCCCGATAGCAAGCTGCCTTTGGTCGGCACCACCATCTTTACGGTCATGACGGCCGAAGCCCGCAAGCACGGAGCCATCAACCTGTCGCAGGGCTTTCCCGACTTCGACCCGGAGCCTGAACTGCTGGCGGCCCTGGCGCGCATCATCACCCAGCCGGTTCACCAGTACGCCCCCATGGCGGGTCTGCCGCGCCTGCGGGAATGGATTGCTGCCCATCACCGCCACCACTATGCAGCCGCTTACGATCCCGAAAGCGAGATAACGGTTACCTCCGGTGGCACGGAGGCTCTTTATGCCGCGATAACGGCTTTCGTCGGGGCAGGGGATGAGGTCATTTGTTTTGATCCTTCCTACGACGTTTATGTACCTGCGGTCGAGCTTCAGGGCGGCAAAGCCATTCGCATTCCCATGCATTCGCCCCAATTTTCGTTTGATTGGGATGCTGTAGCGTCGGCATTAAGTCCCCGGACAAAGCTGCTGCTGCTCAATAACCCGCACAATCCGACGGGCCGTGTTTTTACGAAAGCAGACCTGCAGGCCCTCAGGCAGCTGGCCGCACGCCATCCCTTTCTGATCCTGGCCGACGAGGTCTACGAACACATGGTCTTCGACGGACGCACGCATCTGAGCATGGCTGCCGATCCCGATCTGCAGTCCCGAAGCCTCGTTGTCGGTTCATTCGGCAAGAACCTGCACATCACCGGCTGGAAGGTCGGCTGGTGTGTGGCCCCGGCACCCCTGACGACAGAGTTTCGGAAGGTACACCAGTACTTGACCTTTTCGACTGCCACCCCCCTGCAGGAAGCCTTGGTCAGTTACCTGGAACCCTGTGGCGAGGCCGCACTTTCGGGATTGGCGGCCTTCTATCAACAGAAGCGCGACCGGCTGGCCAATCTTTTAAGTGGCAGTCGGCTCAGACGTATTCCTTCTGCAGGAACTTATTTTGAATTGTACGACTACTCGGCGATTTCTGACTTGAATGACCGTGAATTTTGCCTGAAACTGGTTCGGGAAAACGGCGTAGCGGCAATTCCTGTTTCGGTTTTCTATGCCGATTCGATCGATAGCCGAATAATTCGGCTATGTTTTGCAAAATCAGATACTACACTGGTTCAAGCCGCTGAACGCCTTTCTGTATTATGAAAGTCAGTATCGTGCAGACGCAGCTGCACTGGCACGACCGCGAGCGAAATCTGAACCGGATTGCCCGTCATCTGGCCGAGGCCCAGCCCCAAACTGATCTGATCGTCTTGCCCGAGATGTTTACCACCGGCTTCAGTATGGAAGCCGAAGCCTTGGCCGAAGAGCCGATGGGGCCAACGTTTCACTGGATGCTCGAGCAGGCCCGAACATACGATGCGGTGGTTGTCGGAAGTCTGATCATCAAAGATGAAGACCGTTATTACAACCGCTTTTTGGCTGTGCATCCGCTCGAAGGCCTTCAAGTGCATTACGACAAGCGGCATTTGTTTCGTATGGCCAAGGAGAATGAGCATTACAGTGCCGGCAGCCGGAACACAGCCTTTCAGGTTGAAGGCATGAAAGTTCGCCCCCTCATCTGCTACGATCTGCGTTTCCCAGTCTGGAGCCGAAACAATCTTGAGGAAGCAGACCACGCCTACGATGCCTTGATTTATGTGGCCAATTGGCCCGAACGGCGTGGTTCGCAATGGACAAAGTTGTTACAGGCACGTGCTATCGAGAATCAATGCTATGTCATCGGTGTAAATCGGGTAGGGGTTGATGGAAACGGGATTGCTTACCGCGGCGATTCGGCGGTTTACGACCCGTGGGGTGATCCTTTGGTAGAAATCAGGCGGGGCGAGTCGGTCGAAACGGTGGAACTCGATCGCGATAAACTGGTCAGCTTTCGAAGTCATTTTCCGGCCTGGCAGGATGCAGACCGGTTTCAATTGATTTTCGATTAAAAAACCTAAACCCAGTCGGCCATGCGGCGTTCAGCTCGCCCGAAAGCCCACAGGCCCAGACCAAGCAAGCCTGAGGCCGCCGCCAATGAAAGGCCCAGTTCGCCAATTTGCGGCAGCTGGTAAGCTGGCAGCAGGCTCCAGCGCAATCCTTCGACGATTCCCGTCATCGGGTTCAAAAACAGCAGCAGCCGCCAGCTTTCCGGTACCAGCCGCACCGGCCATCCGATCGGAGTAACATACAGCCCGATCTGGATGACGAACGGCAGAACATGCTGCAAGTCCCGGTACCGTATGGTGCTCGCTGCTACCAGCAGTCCCGCACCCAAAGACCCCATCAAGGCCACGAGCAGCCAGAGGGGCATCAGCCAAATGCAGGCGGACGGGGCCAGGCCGTGCCAGATCAAAAGTCCGAAAACCAGTACAAGGCCGATTAACAGCTCGACGGCTGCCGTCAGGGCTTTGGACAGAGGCAGGATCAGCCGCGGAAAGTAGACCTTGCTGACCATGGAGGCCGATTGCAGAATTACGGTGCCGCTTTCGCGAAGCACGGCTGAAAAGTAGCCCCAGGCAACAATAGCCGGAAAAACAAATGCTGAATAAGGAATAGGCTCTGTGTCGATCTTGATGACCCGACCGAATATAATCAGAAAAATAGCCAGGGTTGCTACAGGTTGCAGCAGCACCCATAGCAGCCCGACGAATGTCTGGGCGTAGCGAACCCGCAGATCGCGCCAGGTGAGCAAAAGCAGGAGTTCGCGGTAGGCCCACAGTTCAGCCAGACGCTTGCCGAGGTCTGGCGGTCGGGAATCGATGTGCTGAGCTCGCACGACAAGGACTAGCACCGCAGCGCGGCGCGGCACAAAGCTACGATTTCGGCCTGTTCGGCATCCGTCAGGTCGCTACCTGTGGGCAGGCACAGGCCGCGGGCAAACCAGAAGTCTCCCCGTCGCCGGCCGTAAAACGGGCAGCCAGCAAAGCTGGGGTGTTCACGCAGAGGACGCCAGAGCCGTCGCGATTCGATGCCTGCACGGTTCAGGTAGGCAATGACCTGATCGGGGCTTGCTTCGGTGTCTGGGCTTAACCAGCAAGTCGTCAGCCAGTAGTTAGGCTGTAAATCAGGCGATTCATCAAAAAAATTCCATCCATCGACCTCGGTAAGTGTTTTTCGATACCGAAGATCAATATTTTTTCGTTGGCTAATGTGCCAGTCCAGACGGGGCAGCTGGGCCAGTCCCAGGGCTGCCAGTACGTTACTCAGCCGGTAATTGTAGCCGATACCAAGATGCGCCCACGGTAGCAGGGGGTCGCGGGCCTGCTGTGCCAGAATCAAGGTCCGAGCTTTTGTGTCAGGGTTCTGGCATATCAAGGCCCCGCCTCCACCCGTCGTGATGATCTTGTTGCCGTTGAAAGAAAGAGCGGCTACGTGGCCCCAGGTGCCGGCGTGGCAACCAGCGACCTGTACTCCCAGGGCTTCGGCGGCATCCTCAATCAGCGTCAGACTGTATTCTTGGCAGACAGCTTGAATTTCGGGCATACGACCGGCGCGACCGTAGAGATGGGCCACCACCGCGGCTTTCAGGGGGCGACCTTTTGCCCGCCGGTCGGCGGCGGCCACGCGGAGCCAGTCGGGTGAAAGCTGAGGCGAATCGTCCTCGGTGTCCACTAACACGGGGGTGGCCCCACAATAGGCTACGGCGTGGGCCGTTGCCGCGTAGGTGAAGTCTGGAACCAGAACTTCGTCGTGCGGTTCAATGCCTGCGGCCAGCAGGGCGAGGTGCAGGGCCGCCGTGCCCGAAACCGTTGCCACAACGGGCCTTTGGCCGTGGAGCCTGGCCAGGTAGTCTTCGAAGGCATCGAGGGCCGGCCCATGGGGGGCGATCCAGTTGCTCATCAAAGCCTGGGCTACGGCCTCGGTTGTACCCTCTGCGAGCGAGGGGGGCGAGAGCCAGATGCGATACGTTTTCACAAAGAGGGTCTAGCCGGTTCGCCCGGCTTGAATCTGTGCCTTGAGCTGCTGCACTTGCTGGATGACCTCTGCACGCGTGAGTGCGCGGTAGCGCGGAGGAAGCAGCTCTTTCGAGGTGCACTCCATCACGGCTACGTAATTCATGAGTTCGACTTCTTCCGGATAAGTTGGTGGGATGAAATCGTCGAAGACCTCCTGAACCAGGTCAACAGTAATGGCGGGCAGGTCGCGGGCGGCGGCTTTGAACTTTGCCCGCGTGAGGGCTGCTTCCATGTCGGCACCCGACAGGATATTCAGCTTTTCGAAAAATTCATCCGAAAAATCAGTTATATTCAGTTCTTTAATTTTGGTTTTACGCAGCATTACCTCGAAGAGTTCTTTTTTCTCTTCGACAGTTTCGGGGTAAAAGAGCGCGATGTGTTCTTCGGCACGACCTTGCCGCTTGAGGTCTACGGGCATGAGGTCGGGCCGCGCCGTAACGAGAAACCAGATGATGCGTCCGCGGTGTTCGGTGTTGCTCATGAAGGAGGCGATCATCGAAAAAACACGGTTCGATACCCCGCTGTCGCCCTGCTGGCTGCGGTTTCCCAGGTAGGCGTCGGCCTCGTCGATCATGACGGCAACGGGGCTCATGGCTCGCAGCAGTTTCAGAATGCGTTCCAGGTTCGATTCGGTAACCCCCTGCCACTGAGAACGGAAGTTCTTAAGCTCGACCATGGGAATGCCGATATCGGAGGCAAAGCAGCTGATGAGGAAAGTTTTGCCGGTTCCGACGGGGCCGTTGACCAGGTACCCCATGGGCAGCACGTCGGGTCGTCCGGCCTTCAGGGCGCGGGCCGCTGAACGCAGGTGTGCTTTGGCGGCGGCATGGCCGGCCACGTCGTCGAGGCTGAAGCGCGTTTCGATGAAGCCCAGCAGCCCACCCGCCTCCGATTCGATGATCTCTTTCTTTCGTTCTTTCAGTTGATGATGCGTAAATGGTTCGTTTCCGGTGCGTATCTCTGAAAGCATGGTATTGAGCTGCACACAGTTCAGCCCCGCCGTTTGCAAAGCCAGCACATCGGCACTCATCTCGAGTTTGGGTATCATTTCGGGGTGCCGGCTCAGGTAGTGCGTTACGAAGGCCAGCCGTTCCTCGTTGTCGGGAAAGGGAACTTCGATTTCATAGCTGTGGGGGTCACGCACCAGCTGTTGATTCAGGTCGTTAAGGTTTTCAACGACCAGTACAATGGTCATGTCGGACTGCAGGAAGTTGCTGTTGCGTGCCCAGCGTTGCAGAAACACCAGTACGGCCCGATCCTGCAGGGCATAGTAGTTGCTGGTGCCGGCAGGAACCAGGGTATCGGCAAAATCGATGATGAAAGCGATCTTCTTGCCGCTCGCCAGGCGGGTCAGGAAGTAGCGTTCGAGAATCAGCAGCACCTGGGCAGGATCGCCCGGAAACTGCTGGGCAAAAGTGGTGCGGTGGATCAGGTCGTAATTGGGCAGGAAGATGGTCTGAAAATCTTTCTTGGCTTCGGCATCGCGAAAGCTCAGCCCAACTGCACGGTCGTAGGTCAATACCAGATCGCGGCGGCGGAACAGGTGATTGAGCAGGTAATCGTTGAACTTGACGTACTGCGTTTGTCCGTCAGCATCGACGCCACGTACAAGATCGGCTGTATTGCCATGCATGATGAATTGTGAGAGGGTGCGCGTGAAGTATTTGCGTCTCATCTCCTGCACCCAGGCTGGGGCTGTGCTCATGCGAATAAGGATTAAAACAGGTTTGGGCTTCAGGGGTTAAGTTTAGCCAAAAAACAGGAAGACCAAGCCGCACTGGGTTCAATCTTCGGCATCCGGTGTCTGCAACATTGGAACGGGTCTGCCCCCCCGACTTCCGATGCAGGGGCCGTTGTCCTGGCACTCAGGCGCAGGCCCGGCAGCGTACTGCCCTGGTCGGGGCATTTTGCCTTGTTTGAGCGGTTGGCCCCACAGCCTTCCCTCGATTGCTTGTGCGGGTCAGTCCGCGTTCAGGCCCATTCGCTGCGGCCTGCCCGCTATGAATACTAGCTGTTGCGCAAGGCCCAGAAGATTACCGCAATGGCGGCCAGCACGATGGCAACGACCGCGACTTTGAAATAAATTTCTTCGTAAAAAGCTTTGCGTTTGCCCGGGGTATCGGGTTCGGGTTCCTCGAGGCTTTCCCAGTCGAAATCCAGCAGCTGACTGAAGGTAGGTTCTCTGGCTTCTGCCGGAGGAGTCGGTTGGGGTTTGTGCCAGAATTGCCAGGCGGGTCGTTGCTGCTGGCGCAGCCATGCCCGAACTTCGGGGCGGGCATCGTAGCGGGCGCGGCTGGTCGGGTCTTTGAGCACCGTGTAGGCATCGAGCAGGCGGTCGAATTCCGGCGTCCCGGCCTGCAATTGGGCAGCACGGCGTTGGAAGGCTGCTTCCAGTTCGGCGGCCTGCGCGAAGGCTTTCAGTCCCAGAACCTGGTAGTGATTGAGAGCTGCCACCTTGCAAAGTTGGCATGGATTCGCGGGTGGGCCAAACTCGTCCTAAAATCAAACGGAGCCCAAAATGTCGATCAGTAAGTCTGTATACCCCAATTCCAAATTAATTTGCCATATAAAATTGAATAAATTTTTATTATTTTTTAATTGTCAGCTATATTGGAAATTTAAATAATACTTTTCCTTTTTCCGAATTCCTTGGGGTACTCTCAAGTCGTGGATTTTTGTTATCATTGAAAACCAGGCCGGAGGGCGGTCGGCAGAAGCACCACCTATTGAACCTTATTACTGACTTGAATTCTAAATTTTCTTACATGAAAAAACCAGTCCACCGCCCCGAAGGGGGCCGCTGCTGGCTCTTGTTAATTGGCTTGACTTTGGTGATACTCTGGCCTTGGAGGCTGCAGGCCCAGGAAACACTCGCTCGCCCTGTGTTGCCCGGCACGAATGTTCGTTTTTTGGATAGTCTGGCCCGCGTCCTCAAAACGGAAGATTCGTTAAACCTGGCTCGTGCACTGGAAGCAGCCCGACTGCATGGCTGGCCCCTTGAGCTGGAGAATGCCCGTCTGGTAGGGCTGGACCCTACCGGAAGCCCCCTCTACGACCAGACGCACAATCGGACGGCGGCCCAGACGATCGGAACCCACCGCCTGCGCCCCGGTGGTGATCTCGGTCTGGGCTTGACAGGGCAGGGTATGACCGTTGGGATGTGGGAACTGGGCGTGCCCCGCACCACGCACCGCGAGTTTCAGGACCGCATCCGCATTGCTGACGGCAGCACCTACACCGACTGCAACACGGTCAATTACCACGCCACGCATGTTGGCGGAATCCTCATCGCAGCCGGACTGAGTCCCGAAGCACTGGGCATGGCTCCCGCCGCCAACATGGATGCCTATGACAGCAACAACGACTCGGGCGAAATGGCATCTGCCGCCGCTGGCGGCCTGCTGATTTCCAATCACTCGTATGGCACGATTACCGGCTGGTATTTCAACCCCAACCTCAACCGGTGGGAGTGGCACGGCAACACGGCCGTTCACCCACGGATTGACTACCGGTTCGGATTTTATGATCAGCGTGCCCAAACCTGGGATCGGATTGCTCAGCAGGCCCCTTACTACCTGATCGTCAAATCGGCAGGTAACGATCGCGTCGACCGCCAGCCCTCGGGCGATTACTACGTGTACAACAACACTACGCGCCAGTGGGAAATCTCGCGCGAGCAGCGCAACGCCGACGGCCCCTGGGACTGCATCTCTACCTACGGTACCGCTAAAAACATCCTGACCGTTGGGGCTGTTGCTGACCTGCCGGGTGGGTGGAATGGTGCCAACAGCGTGCGCATTACCAACTTCAGTTCAACGGGACCCACGGACGACGGTCGGGTCAAGCCCGATCTCGTAGCCAATGGCGACGGCCTGCGTTCGGCGGGCTGCCGTACCGATACCCGTCTGGATACTGAAAGCGGTACATCGATGTCCTCGCCTTCGCTTGCCGGGTCGCTTCTGCTGGTTCAGCAGCTCAACGCCCGCCAGAATGGCGGCCAGTACCTGCGTTCCTCGACCCTCAAGGGGCTGGCCATCCACACCGCCGACGAGGCGGGCGAAACCGGCCCCGACTATGTCTACGGCTGGGGCCTGGCCAACATCGGCCGCGCGGCCGAATTCATTCTCAACAACGGCACCGACCGCCACATCCGTGAGGAGACACTCTTCAACAACGTACCCTATTCTTTGCGCATGCAGGCCATCGGCGGCGGCGAACCCCTGCGCGTTACGATCTGCTGGACCGATCCGCCCGGAACCCCCCATGCCCCCGCCCTCGACGACCGGCGGCCCAAGCTGATCAACGATCTCGACCTGCGCATCCGCCAGGGCGACAGCACGCACCTGCCCTGGATTCTCGACCCCGATCAGCCCGCTCTGGCTGCCCGACGGGGCGATAACGTAGTCGATAACGTCGAACAAATTATTATTGATCGGGCCCAAGGGGAATATGACCTGATCATTTCCAACAAAAACCGCCTCAATGGTGGCTTCCAGGAGTTCGCACTCATCATCTCGGGGGCCAGCCTGACGGCGGGCAGCTGTGCCCAGTTCTCGCGCCTGACCAACAGTGAGGGCAGCTTTACCGATGGCTCGCCGGTGGATGCGCCTTTTGCGGGCGGTTCGCGCTGCTGCTGGCTTATCGAACCTTCCGATGCCTCGCGCCTGCGCCTGTCTTTTGCCCGCCTCGACATCAACCCCAACAGTGCCGACAGTATCATCATCTACGACGGCAACTCAACGGCGGCCCCTGTGCTGGCCGTCGTCCGCCGAAACGAGTTTCCCGACACGCTCGTAACCTCCGGTGCTTCGGCTTTGGTGTGTTTTCATGCCGGTGCCGAGAACACAGGCGAAGCTACCGGCTGGACTCTCAACTATTCACCCCAGCCCTTTTGCAATCCCCGAACTGTCGTAACGGCCTTGGCCGGAACGATTGTCGATGGCAGCGGTCCCTCCGATTACAGCAACAACACCACCTGCGAATGGCTCATTCAGCCACCTAACGCCGCAGCCGTACGCTTCTGGATGACCCAGCTTTCGATCGAGAACAACCGCGACTTTGTCCGGCTCTACGACGGCCCGACGACAGCCGCCCCACTGCTCCGGTCGTTTACCGGCACGCGCCTGACCAATTCGGATACCATCATCAGCTCTGGCCCCGTTCTGCTTGTGCGCTTCGAGACCGACGAAGTAGGTCGCGGGGCCGGCTTTCAGGCCCGTTTCAACACCGTACCCGTTGGTCGTGGCCTGGCTTATTCCCCTTACGAAGGACTGGATGTCTACCCCAACCCCGCGCAGGCTCGGACCGTCCTGCGCGTGCAGACCACCCGCCCCGAAGTCGCCACCTTGCGCCTGATCGATGCGACGGGCCGACTGGTTCGGGAGCGCAGCCTCCGGTTAAATTCAGGCGAGCAAAGCCACGAATTGGACTTGCAGGGGCTGGCACCGGGCCTCTACCTGCTTGAGCTGCAGGGTAACCGCACCGGTCGACTCAAATTTTTGATTCAGTAAAGGGATGGAACTTCTGAATTTCCGATTCCAAAAGCCGCCCCAAGGGCGGCTTTTCTTGTATAATAAATAGTTTAGTCAAATGAATATAATTTTTTTATAAATTTCTTGTGTTGTGTTCTGCTTGATTTTGTTTTCAGGGGATAGATAAATTGCAAGAGAAAGCCTATTCCGGCTCAATCCAAATGCTGGGATCAAGGTCTGCTCAAGCCGGTTTGCTGGATTGACTCGATTCCCTGTCCGGTTCTGTAGGGGATTGGGTTACGCATCTGCTTGGGGCAGCGGTGCCCAATTGCCCCACAAAGCCCAAGCCCACATCCAGAAGCTGATGCCCACCTGGCGTTCGGCCATTGATTCGAAGCAGAAACCCAGAAGTATTGCAGGCAATACCGCCCAAAAGGCTGGGCTGCGGGGACGATTCCTGGGCCACAAACCTGAAAGCAAAATTCCCAGTCCGAGCATCAAACCTGCTGCACCCGAGCCAGCCCACCAGCTCAGATACTGATTATGCGGGTCGACTACCCGATGTTCGGGGGCGATCTGGTAGCGTGTTTTTTCATGACCGTAGTAGAGGGCATCGTGCACATCGCCTGGGCCAATGCCTGCAAGTGGAGACGAAAAACCCAGTTCCAGCGCAATCTCCCAGACGACGAAGCGGCGGGCAGCCGACCAATGCGACAGATCGCCCCGGCTGCGCCAGGCCTGTAGGTCTTGACCGGTGTTGGCGATGCGGTTGCGGAACGAGCTGCTGCCCACATAGGCCAAAGCCGGTCCGAGTACCAGTACAGCGAGGATGGCAGCCAGCCGCCCCCATTGCCCTAGGGGCAGGTATCGCCAGCCTACTACAGCCCATGCTCCGTAAAGGGCAACCAGGCCTGTGCGAATGGAAAAAACATGGAGACACAGGCCCAGAAATGCCGCCAGCCCCAGCAGGCCCGCACGCGACCAGCCCCGTTGCAGCAGGCCATAATGAAGGGCGAGGGCTGAACCTGCCGCCGCCATCACGCCATAGTAGATGTGCGAGAGGTCGGAAGTCAGGCTGATGATGGGCATGGGCTTGGACTGCAAGACGGCGGCATCCAGTGCCGGGCGATTGAGCAGGTAGTGCACGAGGGTTGCGCTGCTGACGGCTGTCAGTGCGAGCAGAAAAGCAGCCAGAGGCCAGTGGCGGTGTGGCCGGTCGGGCAGGGCACCTGCGGCTGCTGCCAGTGGGATCAGAAGCAGAGGCAGCTGGATGCGTAGGTGGTCGAGCCACCGCCCTGAATCGTCGGTCCACAAGCCGGCAAGCACATACCAGCTGAAAAGCAGCACAGCCAGGGCAGGGGGCCATCTGAGTTTGAGCTGCCAGCCCGACCGCAGCTGAACCCACAGGGCCGCAGCAGCAACCCAACCCACCCCGATGCTCATGAGTGCGGGCGATGTGCTCAGGCCCACACCCAGCACAAGCCAGCCCAGCAACCGAAACCGGACTTCATACGAGGCCTTCAGGTACCTGAACGGGTCTGATGACAATTTTTTGATAACTTTGCCCTGCTGCGAGTTCAGCGGTACAATAATACTGGAAACCCGGGTTGCGGATGGTTTTAACAACGGCGCAAATTGCTGAACTGGTCGGTGGGACACTTGAAGGCGATGCGGCCTTGCAGATTAGCGACGTTGCAGGTCTTGATCAAGGACGCCCCGGTACGCTTTCGTTCCTATACGATTCACGTTATACTCCTTACCTGTACACGACGGAATCTTCCGCCGTCATTGTCGATCGCAATTTTGCTCCCGATGGGCCTGTTCAGGCCGCTCTGATTCGTGTCGACAGTCCCTATCGGGCTTTCAACAAAATCATGACCCTGCGGGCCTCCCTCAACCGAGAGCCCCCCGGGGTACATCCTACGGCCTGGATTCATCCCAGCGTTGCCGTTCCTGCCGATGCGTACATCGGTCCCTTTGTCAGTATAGCCGAGGATGTCTGCCTGGGCGAGGGAATCCAGATTCACGCCGGATGCAGCCTAGGCAAAGGCTGTCGCATCGGTCCCCAGACGATCCTCTATCCGCAGGTGGTACTTTATCCGCAGACCGAAATCGGTGCGCGTTGCATCCTGCACGCCCACTGTGTGGTTGGCAGCGACGGCTTCGGCTTCCTCAAAAATGAGGCGGGCGACAACGAAAAAATCCCACAACTGGGCCGCGTGCTCATCGAGGACGACGTGGAGATCGGTGCCGGCACCTGCATCGACTGCTCTACCCTGGGGGTGTCTCGTATCGGTCGCAATGTCAAGATCGATAACCTGGTGCACATCGCCCACAACGTAACGATTGGCGAACGAACCCTGATCGCGGCCCAAGCCGGTATATCGGGGGGCGTAGTGCTGGGTCGTGATTGCGTGGTCGGTGGCCAGGTCGGTTTTGTAGGCCATCTCAAAATTGCCGATGGCTCGCGCTTTGGCGGCCAGAGCGGTGTCAACCGTAACATTGAAATTCCCAATCTGGACTGGCGCGGTTCGCCCGCCCAGGAATTGGGCCGCCAGCAACGGGTGGAAGTGCTGCTGCGCCGCCTGCCCGAGCTTGCGCGTCGCATCGACGAGCTGGAAGCCCAGCTGGCAGCCCGCAGCAACGGACAGCATGATCCTCATTGATGACCCCTGGCCCGCTCGCTCATGTACCTGAAACAGCACACGCTGAATGAACCCATAACCTTTGAAGGTGTAGGCCTGCACACCGGTGCCAGCTGCCGCGTAACGGTGCGTCCGGCCGAAGAGAACTTCGGTTTTCGTTTCTGCCGAATCGATCTGCCCGGCCAGCCCAGCATTCCCGCTTTGCTCGATTATGTAGTCGATTCACAGCGTTCGACGACCATCGGTATCGACCACGCGCGGGTGCAGACCATCGAGCACCTGCTGGCAGCTCTGGCTGGCCTGCAGGTGGATAATGCGCTGATCGAAATCGAGGGGCCGGAAGTGCCCATCCTCGACGGCAGTGCCCGACCCTTTGTCGAGCAAATCCGTGCCGTCGGAACCGTCAAGCAGAAAAGTAACCGCGAGTTCTACGTCATTCAGGAGCCGATTCATTACCACGATCAGGAAGGCAACATCGACCTGGCGGCCCTTCAGTTCGATGATTACCGCCTGACGGTCATGATCGACTACAACTCCAAGCAGCTGGGCATCCAGCATGCCACCATGGTGCGGCTCGAGGACTTCGAGCGCGAAATAGCCCCCAACCGCACGTTCTGCTTCTGGCACGAGATCGAAGAGCTGCTCAAAAAGGGCCTGATCAAAGGGGGTAACCTGGATAACTCGATCGTGATCGTCGATCGGGAAGTACCTCAGGGTGAACTGGATGCGGTGGCCCGCAGCTTTGGGCGGGAGGTCCTGGGGGTGGCTCACGAGGGGATTCTCAACAACGTGGAGCTGCGTTTCAGCAACGAGCCGGCGCGGCACAAACTGCTGGATTTGATCGGCGATCTGACCCTGCTGGGCACGCCGCTCAAGACGCAGATCATGGCCGTTCGACCCGGGCATACGGCCAACATTGCCTTTGCCCGCAAGATTCACTCCGAGATCAAGCAAAGGCAGCTCATCAAGAAATACCAGAAGCGTCCGAACTCCAATGTTATTTTTGATGTAAACGCCATTCATGATATCCTGCCGCACCGCTATCCATTCTTGCTGGTCGATCGGATCATTGAATTTTCGGAAACGAGCATCGAGGGCATCAAAAACTGTACACTCAACGAACCCTACTTCACGGGCCACTTCCCTCAGAACCCGATCATGCCCGGTGTGCTCATCATCGAAGCGATGGCCCAGGTAGGGGGGATTCTGCTTTTGAACATCATTGATAACCCGAAGGAATATTGGGTATATTTACTTGGCTTGGAGAAGGTGCGCTTCCGTAGACCCGTTACCCCCGGCGATCAGATTCACTTCAAGCTTGATCTGATGAACCTGAAGCGAGGTATCTGCAAAATGAGTGGCAGGGCCTACGTGGATGAACAACTGGTGTGCGAGGCCGAAATCACGGCCAGCCTTGTCAAGAAAACTTCATGAGCCATACACCGATCACTGACCTGATCTCGCCCCAGGCTTACGTTCATCCGGCCGCCCAATTGGCCGAAGGGGTTCGCATCGATCCGTTTGCGGTCGTCCATGAGGATACCATCATCGGGCCGCGTACCTGGATTGGTTCAGGGGCCATCATCTACCCCGGGGCCCGCATTGGTGCCGATTGCAGCATCTTTTCCGGTGCCTCGATCGCTTCCATTCCCCAGGACCTGAAGTTTCGCAATGAAAAAACGACCGCCGAGCTGGGCAACCGCGTCATTGTGCGCGAATACGCGACAATCAACCGCGGGACTACCCACAGCCAGCGTACTGTCGTCGAGGACGATGTGCTCATCATGGCCTATGCCCATATTGCTCACGACTGCCACCTCGAACGTCGCTGCATCGTGGTCAATGCCGTCAATATCGCGGGACACGTTATTGTGGGCGAGCATGCCGTCATTGGGGGCATGAGTGCGGTGCATCAATTCACCAAGATCGGCAAGCATGCCTTCATTGCCGGAGGCAGCATGGTTCGCAAGGATGTGCCTCCCTATGTGCTGGCAGGCCGCGATCCCATCAGCTACGTAGGTATCAACAGTACAGGCCTGCGGCGAAGAGGCTTTACTTCGGAACAGATTGCCGAGATTCAGGAAATATACCGTATAATTTATCTGCGTGGTCTCAATTACCGGAATGCTGTGCAGGCAGTCCTTTCGGAGTTCCAGCCTTCCGTTTTCCGCGATGACATTGTCCAGTTCATCCAGGAGTCGGAACGGGGTATCATGCGGGGCTACAACTTCATCGACAAGGGCCGGGGCGAATGATTGCCGTTTCGGCAGCGGGCCTGGGGCACCGTTTCCAGCAGCGGTGGGTTTTTCGTGACTTGACTTTTGAGCTGCCCGCTGGTGAAACCCTCTGCCTGATTGGCCCCAACGGATCGGGTAAGTCGACTCTGCTCCGCATATTGGCCGGGCAGCTCAGCCCCAGCAGTGGCTCCAGCCGGCTCATCGGTTCACTGGGGGATATCCCTCCCGAACAACGCTGGCAGTACATCAGCTGGGGGGCACCCTATGTCGAGCATTTCAGTTTTCTGGGGCTGGAAGAAACTTTCCGCCTGCACCACCGCCTGAGGCCCTTGCTCTATTCGCCGGCCGAATGCCTCCACCGCCTGCGCCTCGAAGCCTACAGCCAGCAGACTCTGGGCCGCCTGTCCAATGGATTGCGACAACGGGCATTGATGGGCCTGGCTCTGTTTACGCGGTGCGGGCTGCTGCTGCTCGACGAGCCGACAAGCTTTCTCGATCCGCAGAATACGGCGTTTCTGCTCGATCTGCTGGCCACCGAACGGCACGGGCGCACCTTGGTCTTGGCTTCGAATCTGGCTTCGGAATTCGATCGCTTCCCGCAACGGCTGGCCCTGGGGGCGGTACAATAGCGTTCGCGGGGGAAAACCCTTACTTTCATATTTAAGTAAGCGCATAAGTCTCAGCCCTCGAAATCGATGGCCCAGCCCAGCACCTGGCGGTCGTCCGAAACGCTGACCAGCAGCCGGCCTCCATCGAGCCAGAGCACACGGTTCACGCTTGAGGTATGCCCGCCCAGGCGGGCGCGGTCGATGACTTTAATCAGGCGCAGGCTCTCGGTCTCCCAGAGCTTGATGGTTTTGTCCATGCTGCCCGTGGCGAAAAACCGCCCGCCCGGGTGCAGCTGAATGTCGTTGAGCGCGAAGAGGTGAGCCACGATCTCGTGCTGCGCCTCGCCAATGGGGGTCCAGCTTTTGAGCCGTGCATCGCGGCTGCCGCTCAGTAGGCCTTGCGGGTGCCACGCCAGGCAGAAGACCGAGTTCAGATGCGCATTCCACTGGGGGCCGGGCCGCAGGTCGGCCGCACCATAGAGGCGGATGCTGGCATCGGACGAGCCCAGAGCAATCCACGCACCATCGGGGCTGAGGGCAGCCGTGCGCAGCGAAGCCGATCCAACCTGGGCCTGCAGCACACATTCCACCGGCTCGAGCTTCCAGGCCGAAAAGCTGCCATCGCCCGAAAAGGCCAGCAGCCGCTGCGTGGCCGGCAGCCACAGAAAGTCGAAGACTGCCCCGCGGTGCACCTGCACGCTCCGTACCAGCCGGTTCTCGGTCAGGTTGACGAAGTGTAAACCACCGTCGTTCCGCCCGACGATGAGCCACTCCGCCGCCGCGGTACTCGCCCGCCCCAGGGCGTAGACGGGTGCCCCCGCCTGCAGAACCCCCCGTACGTTTGTGCCTTCGAGCATCGACCACTCGGCGACCACGCCATCGCCCCCCGCTGTATAGAAATGGAATGGCTCGGGCGCGGGAGCCAGCGTATAGACTGCTTCGCGATGGCCTTCGAAGCGGTGGATTTGCGTTACTTTCGCGCGGGGGCGTGGATTCTCGCTGCTCATGGTGCTGCTGGCCCAACGGCAGACCGCTCCCGTCCGTTCCCTCTGGCTTCCATGATTTTACGTTTCCTTTCATCCATTCCGGGGTTTACGGATTTGCCCGTGCTGCTGCAGCGGCTGCTGCTGCTGGCCATCATGCTGCTGGTAACGTGGCTGGGGGTGCGGGTGCTGCGCTTTTTCCTGCATCGTTACTGGCAGGGCAACCGCCTGCTGCGTGTCGACCCGACCTATGTCAATTTCATCAAAAATGTATCGACGGCGGCGGTCTACTTCGTGGGCTTCGGGGTCGTTATCTACAGCATTCCCGAGCTGCGGGCTTTGTGGGTCTCGCTGCTGGCCAGCGCGGGTATTCTGGCCGCCATCCTCGGTTTTGCCTCGCAGCAGGCCTTCAGCAACATCATCAGCGGGGTATTTCTGGTGATCTTCAAGCCGATCCGCGTCGATGACACCATCGAAATCGACCAGAAGTACATCGGCGTGGTCGAGGATGTAACGATCCGCCATGTCATCCTGCGCAACACCCGCAACCAGCGCATCGTCATCCCCAACTCGGTGCTCAGCAGCGCGACCATCATCAACTACAACCTCAAGGATAACCCCATCTGCTCGCACGTCGAGTTTACGTTTCCGCCCCAGGTCGATTTCCGACGGGTCATCTCCACGCTGCGCCACCTGGGCGAAGCCCACCCCCTGTGCCGCGACTACCGTACCCCCCAGCAGAAAGCCGCCGAGGCCCCCATTGTCGAGGTGCGCGTCATTCAGGTGCTGCCCAGCGGCGTGCTCGTCCGGGCCTACGTCTGGTCCGATACCCCGGGCGAGGCCTTCAACTGCCGATGCGACCTCTACCGCGATGCCCTGCTGGCCTTTCAGGCGGCAGGCATCGAAGTGGCTTTCGTACGCATGTAAAGGCATCGGATATGCTGCCCTGCGCTCTATATTTGACTGACCATTCGACCACAACTCGTTAGATCAGACTGTCCGATGAACTGCCCCGCCATCGATTTCTACGGTTCGTTGCTCTCGCCCGAGCTGCCCGCCCGACTGTTGACCGCTGCAGACCAGGTAGCGGGCCAGCGCCCCACGGATTTCGGCTTGAAACCCGCCGAGCGCGTGGCCGACCAGATCGCCTTCCGCTGGAGTCTGCTCGAAACCTACTGGGCCGCTTTCAACCGCCGCTCCGAACGCAAACCCGAAGCCGACCCGCCCGGCCTCTCGGCTGCCCAGCACCTCGACCACTGGACGGGCCACCTTTTCGATGCGCTGGGCTTCAAGCTGCAGTTCCTGCCCGGCGGCATCCGCGTCGGTACGGAAGAAGAAGGCAAAACCCACGCCATCAACTACATCGACCCCGACCTGGCCGGACTGCCCTTTGTCATCGCCTCATTTGACCAGAGCCTCGACCAGACGCCCGTCAAAGGTGCCCGAAAAAACACCTCGCCCCACGGCATCCTCCAGAACTACCTCAATGCCCAGCACGTTGACCACCGCTTCGCCCTCGTTACCAACGGACGTCAACTGCGACTCCTGGGGATCACCAACGACATCATCCGCCAGACCTACATCGAGTTCGATCTGGAGCGCATCTTCGACGAACACCTCTATACCGATTTCGAAGTTCTCTTCCGCCTGCTGCATGCCAGCCGCTTCCGGCGCAAGGACGACGAATCGCCGACCCTGCTCGAAACCTACCGCGAAGACGCCCAGCAGGAAGGCGAGGCCATCCGCGAGCTGCTCTTCCTCAACGTCAAAAGCGCACTTGAACTTCTGGCCAACGGCTTTCTCAACCACCGCCAGAATGCGGGCCTGCTGGCCCACCTGGAACTCGAGGCCCGCGCCTTCGAACTTCACCGCCTGCTCCTGCGCCTGATCTACCGCCTGCTTTTCCTGATGGTGGCCGAGGAACGCGACCTTATCCTGCCGCCCGAAACGGATGCCGATGCCCACTCGGGAAACAAGTTGATGCGCGAAGCGTACCGCCGTGGCTACAGCCTTACCCGCTTCCGCAGCCTGACCGAAGTCCCCGAGGCCTACGAGTCCCAGTTCGACGACCTTTGGGAGCAGCTCAAGCAACTGGTCTTTCCGCTCTACTATTCGGCACCAGACTCCGGCAGCCCCGCCCCCGGAAAGCCCTTCGGTATCGAACCCCTCAACGGGCAGCTCTTCGAGCGCGAGGATGTCCGTGTCTCCCATACCCCGGGCCTCGGCCCCCTCATCGAGGCCGCCCTCGATAACCGGTCTTTTCTCCAGGCCATGCGCGAGCTGTCGTGGTTCAGCAACCCCAAGGCCAAGGGGGCGATCACCCGGATCAACTACCGCCTGCTCAACGTCGAGGAACTCGGCTCGGTCTACGAGCAGATTCTCGACCTGAAGCCCGTCATCCAAACTGTTTCGGGCACGGGGCAGCTGGGCTTCAGTTACGTTGCGGGCAAGGAGCGCAGCAGCAGCGGCTCGCACTACACGCCCGAAGAACTGGTCAAGCCCCTGGCCGACCGCGCCCTCGGCCCCCTGATCGAAAAGCGCCGTCAGGCCGCCAGCAGCGAATTTACCGCTCGGGGCCTCACCAATCCCAAAGACCCCGTGCACCGCGCCCAACGCCGAGAGATCGCCCACGAGCATTTCGCCGACCTGACCGTCCTCGATCCGGCCTGCGGCAGCGGGCACCTGCTGCTCAGTGCCGCGCGGCGCATCGGCACGGCCCTGGCCGAAAGCATCGACGCCACCGACCAGCCCAGCCCCGCCGCCGTCCGCAGCGAAACCCGCTGGGCCATCCAGAACTGCATTTTTGGCGTCGACCGCTCCGAAATGGCCGTCGAACTCTGCCGCGTCGCCCTCTGGATCGAAGGCCACCAGCCGGGCCTGCCCCTCTCCTTCCTCGACCACCGCATCCGCTGCGGCGATTCGCTCGT
>CALDDN010000004.1 GCA_937936615.1 uncultured Bacteroidia bacterium
GAGGAGAGCGACGAGTCGCACGTGGACACCGACCACGCGCCCCCGCCGCCTCGCCTGCCCATGCCCGAGCCCCCCACGTTCTGAGCCCGCTACTTCTCGCCGGCGGCGCGGAGCTTCGCGAAGAACGCCTGCAGGCGCTGCACCGCCTCGGCGGCAAGGACGCCCGACTCGACCTCGAAGCGATGATTGAGCCGCGCGTCGGTCCCCACCTGATAGAGCGACCGCACCGCTCCGGCCTTGGGATTCAGTGATAGACTACGCGAAAGTGCTGGTCTTCGCCCCGTTCGATTTCGCGGACGATGTGTTCGATCAACGGTTCCTGCTGGGGGTCGTATTCCGATTTGAGGCTCGCCCCGAAGAAGCCCGCCACCAGCTGCCAGAAAGCCGCCGTTCGCCACGAGCGGTACTCGTCGAGCAGGGCAAAGGCACTGGCCCCGCACTCGCGGTCGATGAGCTTGATCAGCAGCTTGCCCTGCGTAAGCGTCAGGTTGCGGATGCGCGACTCATACCGCTCGAACATCTCTTTTTCGAGCCTCAGGAGGTACTTCTTGCGTTCGGCGGGGTTGGTTTCGGCCGCCAGGTCGGTATTGACCTTGGTGATGATATCGGAACAGGCCCGCGCCAGGGGATAGACCAGCTGGATGTTTCGGCGCAGCTTCTCGTAGTCGCGTATTTTTCGCTGCAGTTCGCGCTGCTGAGCCTTCGTCAGGCCGGGCCGCTCGATAAGTACCGGCGGCAGCTGCCCCACCGGAATGCCATCCGACCCTACAGGCAGGCGTTTGCCCTGCAGGGTATCGGATGCTGACTGGCTCCAGCCGGCGACTGCCGTAACCAGAACCCAGGCCCAGGCCAAAATGAAGGTACGCATACCCATCAGCGGTCAAAGATAGTACCAAAGGCTGGCTAACTTGCCGCCATGAAAGAGATTCTGCTCCATATCGGCCAGCTGGTAGTCGGGCCCAGGCAGCCGCAGGGCCTGGTGCGGGGGTCGGCGCAGCGCGAAGTCGAAACGGTGGCCGATGCCTGGCTGGCCATTTCGGAGGGCCGCATCGAAGCTTGGGGACACATGGCCGACCTGCCGTCCGACCGCTTCGCGGCCTACCGCCCGACCGATGCCACGGGACGGGTCGTGCTGCCGGGCTTCGTCGACAGCCATACCCATCTGATTTTCGGACGCACCCGCGAGGAAGAGTTCGTCCGCCGCCTACGGGGCGAGACCTACGAACAGATCGCCGCTGCCGGTGGCGGTATCCTCAATTCGGCCCGGCACCTGGCCGATCTTTCCGAAGACGAACTGCTGGCCGGTGCGCTGGCCCGCGTCGCCGAAATCACGGCCACGGGTACGACCTGCTTCGAGGTCAAAACGGGTTACGGGCTGCTGCCCGAGCAGGAACTCAAGCTGCTGCGCGTGGCCCACCGCCTGCGGGCAGCCGTTCCCCACCGCGTGCGCATCACCCTGCTGGCGGCCCATGCCCTGCCGGCCGACTACCGCAACCGCCGGGATGAGTTCCTCGACCGGGTCTGTGGCGAGCTGGTGCCGGCAGCCGCCCAGATCGGTGCCGACTACATCGATGTTTTTTGCGAGACCGGCTTTTTTACTCCCGAAGAAACCGAGCGCATCCTGCGCTGCGGGGCCGACTACGGCCTGAGCGGCCGCGTACACGCCAACGAGCTTGATTTTTCGGGCGGGGTCGAGGTAGGTGTGCGCTGCGGGGCGCGGTCGGTCGATCACCTGGAATGCGTGGGCGAGGCCCAGATCGCGGCTCTCCTCGATTCGGAAACCATCCCGACGGTGCTGCCGGGAACGGCTCTGTTCCTGGGCCTGCCCTACGCCCCCGCCCGTCGCATGATCGACAGCGGGCTGGGGGTGGCTCTGGCCTCGGACTACAACCCGGGCACCTGCCCCACGGGTAACATGGGCCTGGTCTGGGCCTTAGCCTGCGTGGGGCTGCGCCTGCTGCCAGAGGAAGCCCTCGTGGCGGCGACGGCCAACGGGGCGGCTGCTCTCGACTGGGCCGACGAGCTGGGCCGCCTGCAGCCCGGCTTCCGTGCCGACCTGCTGCTGACGCAGCCCATCGCCAGTTTTTACCGCATTCCCTACAGCTTCGGTACCAACCTCATCGACCGCGTCATGATCGGGGGGCAGTGGTGGAACGGGAAGTAGACCGTCGGGATGCATGGGCGACAGCCGGCCCGTGCGAATCGCCTAACTTCGACCCGTCATGCTCTACGCCCTGGCCTGCATCCTCTGCTCGACAGCCATTGTACTGGTATTTCGCGCCCTGCGCGATCGGCCGATCAGGCTGTTGCCGGTCATCACCGTCAACTACTGGGTGTGCGTGGGCTGCGGCCTGCTGCTCACTCCCGACTATTTCCAGCAGATCGGACGGGCATCGGGCGGCTGGCTGCCTCTGGGCCTGGCGCAAGGCACGCTTTTTATCAGCCTGTTTTTTTTAATTGGCTGGTCGGCCCAGCGGGTGGGGGTGGCCTATACGGCAGTCGTAACGCGGGTGTCGGTGGTATTTCCGGCTTTGGCCTCGGTGGTCTGGTTTGGCGAGGCAGCTACCCCCGCGCGGTGGGGGGGGCTGGTGCTGGCTCTGGCGGCGGTGCTGCTGCTGCATCTGCATTACTTCCGGCGCAGCCGCCGGCCTGCGGGTCAGCTGCCTTTGGGGGTGGTGCTAGGAGTAGGAACGGTGCTTTTTTTCGGGTCGGGTACCACCGATACGCTTTTCAAGCTTTTTGACCACCGCTACGCCGACCAGCTGGCCGGCAACCTCTTTACGATCACGCTCTTTGGGGTGGCAGGCAGCATTGGGCTGGTGGCGGTGGCGGTGCAGGTGCTGCGGGGCCGCGAGCGGCTGAACTGGCGGCACGCCGTCGCAGGACTGGCCTTGGGCCTGCCCAACTACGCATCGATTCTGTTTCTGCTGCTGGCCCTGCGCGAGCTTCCCGGGCTGGTATTCTATCCGCTTAACAACATCGGCATCCTCGTAGCCAGCAGCCTGGTGGGGGTACTCTACTTTCGGGAGCCTTTTCCGGCCAGCTCGTGGGCGGGACTGGGTCTGGCGATCGTGGCGATCGCCGTGCTGGCCTGGGGCAGCTGAGATTTTGGCCCTCGAGCCTGGATAGGGTTAATTAAGAAAGTGTATTTGCTGGCTATCCAGTGCCTGCACGCAGAGCATGAACAGACTCAGCACGCGGCTGCTGCAAAGCGAAATACCAGCCACCAAATGGATTCAAACTTCGAGTAGAGCAGAAATCAAATTATTACTATACTTTTCATATATTGGGCATTGCAAGCGTTTCATGCATTGGGCCATGCCCGAGCATCGCCAAATGCTGCATCCACCGGCAGCTCACCCGATCGCAGGTCGATTCTGTCAGTACCTGCCAGATCGGAGGTTGTTGACAACCTGTACAAGCGTATGGGCCTGCCAAGTCGGAATCGGAACTTGAAATTAAACATATTTTCCGGAAATTAGTGCTGTGAAGTGTCCGGTTGTTGTTTGCCTGGTCTGGTTGGCAGGGGGGCTGCTAGGAGGGCGGGCGTGGGGTGCGAGTCCGCGCGACTCGGTCTTGCGCCGCATCGACTCCCTACAGGCCGTCCGTCCAGCACTTGAAGTGGCCATCAACGCCGTACGCATGGGGTTTCCGAGCGACTCGGCGATGCACCGCGAGATCGAGCACCTTCTCATCAACCGTTACCGCCGGAACCGCGACAGCCTCTGGCTGGGGGCAGCGTGGATGGTTGCGGGCCAGTCGGCCATGCAGCTGTCGGATTTGAAAGCGTCGGCAGCACATTTCGAGCGGGCGTGGGGCGTATTCAGCCGACGCAACAGCCGCAAAGAAGCGGCCTACGCTGCTTTGCAGCTGGCCTCGGTTCAACACTTACGGCAACGGTCAGCTGAGGCCCTGGTCTGGATCAAACGCTGTGTACAGAACACCCAGCCTGATGAGGTGGTGCCACTGGCAGCAGTCTGGGCCATCGAGGGGAACATCCACTTCAATCTTAAGCAGCACAGCCGAGCCATCGAGTCTTTTCAAAAAGCCCTGTGGCTGCTTCGCGACACAAAAAATCCGATAGCCCAGATCAACATCTGCAGCAACCTCGGAGCCGCTTACGGCATGATCCAACAGCTCGACAGCAGCGTGTACTACATCGAGCGGGCCTACCACCTCAACGCCGGTCAGCCTATGCACCTGCAGATCATTGAACCAATCATCAACCTGGCATCGATTTACCTCTACGACAAGCCCGACCCGAGTCGCGCGCGGCAGCTGCTGGACGAGGCCCTGGCGTTGAGCGAACGCAACCCTGTTCTGATGGGCAACCGGTTTGGTATCCTGATGAAGCTGGGCGAAGTCTACCTGCAGCAAGGCCGAACCCAGGAAGCCCTCAGAGCCTACTGGCAGGCCTGGCACGCGGCCCAGAGCAGCGACCGCTGGGATGGACTGGCCGAACTGGCTCCGCGCCTGATTCGCGCCCACGCGCAGGCAAGTGCCTCGGCCGACAGCATCGATTACTACCTCGAGAGATTGAAAGAGGCCCAAGATAGCCTGACCGCCCGCACCCACGCTCAGGAAGTGCGCGAGCTGCAGGCCCGTTACGAGGTATCCGAAAAAGATCACCTCATCGCCCTGCAGCGGGCACGTGCCGAGCGCGACCGCCTCCTCATCGTGGCCCTGATCGTGCTGGCGGTGCTCAAGGTGGTGGTTTTGGTGCTGGTGGTGCGGAGCCGCCGCCGCCAGCAGCGTGCCCGCCAGGAACTCATCCAACAGAACCGGATCATCGAGAGCCAGAAAGAAGAGCTGGCCCAGCAGGCTGAGGAGCTGCGCGAACGCAACAGCGAGCTGACCCTGGCCAACCACGAGCTGGCCGCCGCCAACAAACGCCTGCTCGAACTCGACCGCTTCAAGAATGCGGTAACGGGCATGATTGTGCATGACCTGAAGAACCCGCTCAACGCGGTGCTGCTGCTCACCAACCTGCTGCCCCCCGGCGAGCAGAGCGAAGCCATCCGCCAAGCCGGCCAGCAGATGCTCAACCTGACCCTGAACCTGCTCGACGTACAGAAATTCGAAGCCGGCAGCCTGCCGTTGGATCGCCGCGTTGTGGCCGTGGCTGATCTGGTGCAGCAGTCCACCAATCAGGTGCGGCTGCTGGCACAGCAGAAGGCCATTCAATGGGAACTGAGCCTGTCCGATGACCTGCATGCCGAACTCGATGCCGACCTCATAGTCCGGCTGCTGGTCAATCTGCTGACCAACGCCATCAAGTACAGCCCGCAGGGCGGGACGGTCGAAGTGGGCGGCGGTATCGCATCGGAGCGAAATTTACGGCTGTGGGTATGCGACCAGGGGCCGGGCGTGGCCCCGGCCGAGCGTGAGGTCATTTTCGAACCGTTTGTGCAGGGCGAAGCCCGCAACTCGGGCCTGGCACGGAGCACCGGTCTGGGACTGGCGTTCTGCCGGGCAGCCGCTCAGGCACACGGCGGCTGCATCTGGGTCGAAGACCGCCCGGATGGAGAAGGGAGCCGCTTCGTCGTCGAACTACCCGAGGCGGTGGTTCGGGTTGATGGGCCGATCACTTCCGCCGATATCCGGGACGCCAGGCAACAATCGGCACGTTTCTGAAGAAAACCGGTCGGCAACACACTTTTGCCAAAAAGTGGTATTTTTGGGAAAGTATGTTAAATTATCGTTGGCAGCAATCCCCTGTCCAAAGAATTAAAAACGATTAACTCCCCCTGAGTCATGCGTTCTTTTTTACTGCTGATCTTGTTCTGCTTATTTGGTTGGGCGGGCCTGCAGGCCCAGTATAAGCTGACGTGCACCAACACGGGCCTGCGCTACGAACAGGACTTCAACGGCCTGAGTCCCCAGACGAACTCGCCTTGCGGCGGCCCCCAAGAAGCCTGGACGGACAACACCACGCTGCTCGGCTGGTATCGCGCCACCATCAGCGGCACGCCCCGCTTCCTGGCCAGCAGTGGACACTGCAACACGGGTGCGTTTTACAACTTTGGCCCCAATGGCGGCCCGCTGGGCAGCGATCGGGCCATGGGATCGATCAACTCGGGAACGAATCAAACGGCGTTCGGTCTGCGCCTGGAAAACAACACGCAGATGACCATCCGTCAGATAGTCGTCAACTACACGGGCGAGCAGTGGCGACGGGGCACCAACACGGCCAATGCCGCCGACCGACTCGACTTTCAATACAAGATTGGCCCGCCCGGTTCGATCAACATCGGGGATGCGGCAACCGACCCGAGCTGGATCAACGTCGACGCACTCGATTTCAACTCGCCCTTCACGGCAACATTCAACGGCCCCCTCGATGGAAACGACCCCGCCAACCGCACCGCCATTTCCCACACCCTGACAGGCCTGAACGTGCCCCAAGGTCAGGAAATCTGGTTTCGCTGGGTTCCCTTTGATGTCGGCGGCGAGGACGACGGCCTGGGCATCGACGACCTGTCGATCATCGTCGACCGCGAACAGCAATGGGGCACCTGCGGCATCACGCCTCCAGGTTCGACAGTCTGCGCCTCGCAGCAGCCCCCGCTGCTGACGGTCAACTGCTCCAGTGGTCTGCCCCCCATCGTGGGCTGGGACCGCTCGACCGACCCGGGCTTTTCGCCCCAAACAACCGACTTCGCGGCCACCACATCCACCTACCAGCCGCCCGCCCTCAATCAAACCACGTACTACCGGCCTGCTTTTCGTGTAGCGGCTGGCTGCCCGATCTTCCGGATACCGAGCGTGGTGCACACCGCCACCCTCGACAACAGCGTCAACGGGGGGGTTATGACTGTGGGGAGCCCCTCGACGATTTGCAGCGGGGCTACACCGCTGCCCCGACTGACACTGACCGGCTACGTTGGCACCATCCTGAACTGGGAAAAGTCGATCGACGGCTTTGTTACTTCTACCCTCCTCAACCACTCGCAGGATTTCTATGACCCCCCGGGTACGCTGACGACGACCACCTGCTACCGCGCCGTGGTGCAGGGGAGCGCGGGCTGCCCGCCAGCCAACAGTACCAACGGCTGCATCACAGTCGATCAGCCCACGGACGTGCGCACCATCCGCACCGTGAGCAACGCCCCGACGACCATCTGCAGCGGCCAGAACTCGCCCCAGCTCATCCTCGGCCCAGGCAATGGCAGCGTCCAGAACTGGGAACGATCGACCGATAACTTTGCCACTTCAACCACCACAAGTGTTACTACGACGAACCTCGACCCAGGCCCGCTGACGCAGACCACCTGCTTCCGGGCGGTGCTACAAAATGGGGCCTGCGCACCCGCCAATTCCGAAACGCTCTGCATCACGGTACGGCCTGCCGCCACGGGTGGCACCCTGACCGCCGACCAGACCGTCTGCATTACCGACACGCCCGCACCCCTTGCCCTGACGGGCCATTCGGGCGTGATTGTGCGCTGGGAACGCTCGACCGACAATTTCACCACCAAAACCGTCATCAACACCACAACCCCAACGCTGACCTTTACGGCCAACCCGGGCGTAACGACGCGCTACCGCGCCGTGCTCTCGCCCGATGCCAGCTGCCCCGCCGCCAACGAAGTGAACAGCCCCGCGGTGCAGATCACTGTCTCGCCGCAGACGGTGGCGGGTGCCCTGGGCGTGCTGGGTAACGCGACGGTCTGCAGCGGCTCGTCGGCCAACCTGCAGCTGGTGGGCGGGGTCGGTGCGGTCATCCGCTGGGAACGCTCGACCGACAATTTTGCCACCACCCCCACGACCTTGAGCCAGACGACCACTGCCCTGCCCACCGGTCCGCTGGCCCAACGCACCAGCTTCCGGGTGGTGCAGCAAAGCGGGGCCTGCCCCGAACGCACCAGCACATCCGTAGCGATCGATGTCGACGAAACGAGCCTCGGCGGCACCTTGAGCGGAGGCGGAACCACTGTTTGCGATATCAACAACGCGCCGCAACTGAGTCTGACGGGCCTCCGCGGCCAGATTGTCCGCTGGGAAAGCTCGCTCGACAACTTTGCGACCGCCGGCACGCCCATTGCCCACACCCAGAACACCTACGACCCGGGCATCCTGCCGGTGAGCACCTGCTTCCGGGCAGCCGTCAAAAACGGGGAGTGCCCCGAAGCGTTCAGCAACGTGCAGTGTTTCGATGCCATCACCTGCCGCGATGCCAAGCTGGTCAGCCTCTCGGTGCCGGTCGTAGACCTGTGCACGGCACCCGTTACCGTTACGGTGCAGGGGCTTGATACCGATTTCCTGAATCATACGGCGGTTATTTTCTCGCGGCGGCCCGATGCCATCGACCCCGTCGGGACGGGCATCAACCGCGTGTCGATCAGTGCGACCGAACTGAGCTTCGATGTCCCACCGACTGCCCCTGTCGGCACGTGGTGGCTCATCATCGAAAACGGCGGCGAGCAGCAGATTCAAGGCATCCCCTTCCCCAAACCGCTGGAAATCACGATCACCGGCCCAGTGGGTGTTGTAGGCGGGGCCGTAACCAGCAATGCCACGGTGTGCAGCGGCAACAACAGCGGCCTGCTGACGCTCGTCGGCTCGGCTGGCCCCATTGTCCGCTGGGAACGCTCCGAAAACAATTTCAATACCTTTACCACAATCGACAACCAGACCACCCAGCAGGATTACAAGGACCTCTTCGAAACGACGTGGTTCCGGGCGGTACTCGACGGGGGCAACTGCCCCGTATATTCGGCACCGGCCCGCATCAGCATGGATCCAGCGGCACGGGGTGGCCGCGTCTTTTCCGACCGGCAGGTCTGCGGCAACAGCACGGCCGGCGTACTGCTGCTGCTCAATCCGGTAGGAACGATTCGGGGCTGGGAAGCCTCGACCGACAGCTTCGCCACCAACCGCACGCTGATCCCCAGCACCACGCCCAACCTGGCCTTCAACGTGCGCCAGACTACCTGGTACCGTTCGGTAGTAGTGGGAGGCAACTGCACGGCCTACTCGCGTCCGGCCCGCATCAAGATCGATCCCCTGCCGGTGCAGGGCAGCCTTGGCCCTGATCTGGAGGTCTGCGCCAGCCAGCCCGATGGCCTGCTGCGCCTCTCCAATTTCTCGGGCGACATCGAACACTGGGAAAGCTCGACCAATGGCTTTGCCACCGCCACGACCATCGCCAACACCAGCGACGAATACGCTTTCTCGGGCTTGACCCAAGATACTGAATTCCGCGTGCGGCTCTCGCGGCAGGGGTCCTGCCAGCTCTATTCGCGGACGGTAAAGGTGCGCGTGCGCCCCGAAGCCGTGGCCGGCACCCTCAACGGAACCACCACAGCCTGCGGCCTGCCCAACAGCGGCAACCTGACGCTGGCGGGCTTCACGGGCCAGGTGCTGCGCTGGGAAACCTCCACCGACGACTTTGCCAGCTTTACCACCCTCGCCAACACCACGCCCAACCTGGGCTGGAGCGACATCGACCGGCGCACCTGCTGGCGCGTCCGGGTGGGCAGCGGCTCGAGGGTCTGCCCCGAGGTGGTCTCCAACAGCGTCTGCATCGACTACCGCAGCCTCGATTTCACGGGTAGTCTGGCCCCCAAGCGGCAGGCAGTCTGCGCAGGCAATGCCGCCCAGCCCCTGGTGCTGACGGGCGCGACGGGCACGGTCGTAGGCTGGGAAAGCTCGACCGACTGCGCAGGCTTCAGTAACCCCACCCCCATCGCCGAGACCTCTACCGAACTCAACCCAGGTACGCCCACGCAGACAACCTGCTACCGCGCCCGCGTTCAGGATGCAGTCTGCGGCATCCGCACCACGGAGGCCGTTCAGGTAGCCGTATCCAACCTGCAGTTCAACCCTGTAGTTACACAGGTAAACGGCTGCCAGAGTCTGGGCCGCATCGAAGCCAATGCCACCGGCGGCCTGAGCGGTTCTGTGATTTATACCATCGACAGCCGGCCGGGTCAGGTGAGCCTCACGGGCGTATTCGACGACCTGCTGCCAGGCACCTATACCATTCAGGCCATTGACCCGGCGGCCCGCTGCACCGTCAGCACCACGGCCGACATCCTGCCCCTCACCAACACGCTGACGCTCACCAGCGCCGCCGCCAGCCAGACCAGCCTCGACATCGAATGGCCGCCCGTGCCCGCTGCCAGCCAGCCCACCTACACGCTGCGCTACCGCATCAAGGGCAGCAGCCAGTGGACCACAGTCTTCAACATCCGCCAGCCCAACCGCCGCCTCACCGGCCTGCAGCCCGGCACCGAGTACGAGATACAAGTGTCGTTCTCCTGCCCCAACGGCCTGCAGACCGACTGGAGCAGCGTCGCAAGCTTCCGCACCGTCTCGAGCGGCGATTGCAGCACCACCCCCCGCGGCACGGTCGAGGGCATCTACGTTGACCAGATCGGCCCGCAGACGGCCACCATTTATTACACCCGCACCGCAGGTGCAAAAGGCTACCTCATTCAGGTCGGACTGGCGAGCCTGCCCATCAACACCTGGCCCACCTATCCGGTCTGCGACCCGCAGGATCAGCTCACGCTTACGGGCCTGGTGCCCGGACGCAGCTACCGCGTGCGCATCACACCGCACTGCGAGGCCTGCAACAGCGCGAGATTTGCCGGACGGGGTACCCCTTCGATGGTCATTCAGTTTACGACTCCACTTTTCCGCAAAGGGGAGGAGCCCGTACAGGCCGCTGGTCGAACTGCCGACCGGCTGACGGTCTACCCCAACCCGTCGAACGGCCTGCTGACCCTCGATCTGGACGTAAGCACCGCGGGCCTGCGCACCCTGCAGGTGTTCGACCTGACGGGCCGCCGCCTCTGGAACGAACGCCTCGATCTGGTGGCGGGCCGGCAGGAGCTGCCTCTCGACCTGACGGCTCTGCCGGCGGGCATCTACCTGCTGCGGGTGGGCGATGGTCCCATGGCCCTGCAGGTAAAATTGATTCTGCAGTAAATGCCCGAAGCAGTCCCTGCGGGACTTGAATCGGTTGCATTGCGATTGCTACCCTTGCATGACGCCAAACCCGGGCCGCCGTCCAGAGCAGTCCGGGTTTGGCGTTTATTTCTAACTTTGATGCATCCGGCAAAAAGGCCGTCCGGAGAGCCGAACTGGCGGGGGTTTTCTCGATGCAGCACGCTGCGCCGATGCTTCGCCATGCTTTTGGACTCAGGTTTTTTAGAAAAAGAAAAAAACGATTTCAACATCTGTCCATGATTCTGAACCTGCTGCGCAGTCAGACCCACGACCTGCACGATCGGATGGAAGCATACGATCTATCGAAGCTCATGCTCAGCCCCGAGGTTACGCCTGCGGGCTATGCTGCTTTTCTGGCCAGCCATTACCGCCTGCTGGCGGCTCTCGAACCCCGGCTCGACGCGTTTTTTGCGGCTCAAGGTGGCGAGCCGCCTTACCGCAGTGCCGGCAAGCACCAGCATATCGCTGCCGATCTGGCCGCGCTGGGAGCACCGCTGCCTGAACCGCTGGCCGCCGACGACCTGCCGGCGTTTGAAACGACCGCCCAGGCCTGGGGGGCGGCCTACGTCATCGAAGGAGCCGCAATGGGTGGCATGGTGCTGCACCGTGCCCTCTCCCAGCGTCCGCAGCTGGCCCAGCTGCCGGCTTTCAGTTACCTGGGCGGTGGCGGCCAGCCGCCGGTCGTTCGCTGGCAGAGTTTCTGCGAGCAGATTGCGGCCCATGTCGTAGACGAAGCCGACCAACAGGCAGCTTTGGCCGCTGCGCGTGCCACTTACGAGGCTATGGGCCGCTGCCTGGCTACGCAACCCATTCTGGGTTGAGGGCCGGTTGCTGCATCGCCAGCCTGACGTGATCGGGCTGCCCGGACCGAATCAGGGGCGGATCGAGGAGAACCGCCCTAATTTTTTCATCCCGAGGGATGAGCGAGCCTACGCCTTGCATCGATGCCCGAGGGATCGATGCAGGCCGACAGATGCGCCGCCCACTAATTAAAGGGGATCGATGCCGTAGCGGGCTTTGAGTTCTTTGGCGGTCAGTTCCTCGACCTTGGCCCCGAGGATGAAGATGGCTTCCTTGGGGTAGCCGTAGTCTCCGGTGGGCTGCTGGGCGATCTGGTCGACCACCTCGCGGCCACCGACGATCTCGCCGAAGACGGTGCCGGTGTAGTCGCGTTCGGGCAGGCCGCCTATTTCCTGATAGACCTTTTTTTGCTCGGGCGTGAAGCGGAAGCGTTTGTGTTCTTTTTCGAAGGCTTCGGTCATCTGCCGCTGGAGCTTGTCGCCCAATTTCTGGAGCGAGTCGGGGTACTGCTTCTGCAATTCGGCCCAGTCGACCTGATAGAGCCACTGCTGGTCGGCCCGCTGCAGGAAGTCCATCTGGCCGAACATCTGGAGCTGCAGGTTCTGGGCATTGATTTCGGCCTGCTGCAGCTGGGCCTCGTTCTGGACCGAACCGATGACGATGTAGAAATGGTTGCCCGAGGTGCGGTATTCGGGGTTGTAGCGCAGGGGTTTGATGGCCGCACCTACGGCGTATTTTTTGTGAAAATAGCGGTCGTGGCGGTGCTCGGCGGGCAGGTCGTAGCCGGCCTCGTTCTGGTTGACGCGGGAGGCCGAATCGCCGGGGTCGTAGCTTTTGAAGCACCCGCCCTGCACCACGCCCTGGGGTTCGATGAGGTGGAAGCGGGAACTGTCGTAGGCGCCCTCGCGGACCAGGCGCAGGAAGTTGTCGCGGTGCTTGGGCGTTTCTTGGTACAGATAGAGAGCCAGGTCGCCGGCAGTGGTGCGCAGGGTTACGACAGGGTATTTTTTGTCCTGTACCTTATCCTGTGCTTGGGCGGCAGGAGCCAGCAGCAGCAGCACGAGCAAGAGAGTAAAGCGGTGTTGCATGAATTTCAGAAGCGATTAAATGAGGTATATCCGTATTATGCCAATGGGTAAAAAATTCAGCAGCAATCAAATTGTGGCAAAATAACACAAATGAGGGCAATTGGGTTTAGCTACTGCTTTTTTGCCGAATTTCCGCTGTGATCGAGGCTGCTCATTCGGACTTTCGGGCCGGCTTTGTCTGCATTATGGGCAAACCCAACGCGGGCAAATCGACGCTGCTCAATGCCCTGCTCGACTACAAGCTGGCTATTGTTACGCCCAAGGCCCAGACGACGCGCCATCGCATCGCGGGGGTGCTGACCGAGGACGGGTTCCAGATGGTCTTTGTCGATACGCCGGGCGTAACGCTGCCCAGCGATCCGCTGCGCGAGGCCCTGCTGCGGGCCGTGCGAGCGGCCCTGCGCGAAGCCGACGTGCTGCTACTGCTGGCCGTACCCGACGAACGCTTCAGCGAGGACCTGCTGACCGAATTGGCCGCGGGCTTCGGTGGACCGGTCGTGCTGGCGGTCAACAAAACCGACCTGACCGACCCCGACCGCTACGCCGAACGGGTGGCCCAATGGCGGGAACGCCTGCCCAACATTCGGCATGCGGTGGGCATCTCGGCCCTGCTGCGCTCGGGCTTCGACGACCTGAAAGCCGCCCTCTACGACTGCCTGCCGGCAGGGCCGCCCTACTACGATCCCGACGAGCTGACCGACCGGCCCGAACGCTTCTTTGTGGCTGAACTGATCCGCGAGCAGCTTTTTCTGCATCTCGAGGACGAACTGCCCTATCAGACGGAGGTGCAGATCGTCCTGTTCGACGAGGGAGCCCAGCCTCTGCGCATCGAAGCCGACATCCACGTAGCGCGGCGCAGCCAGAAACTTATCGTCATCGGCCAGGGCGGGAAGATGCTGCAACGCATCGGCACGGCTGCCCGCCGCGAAATTGAGAAGCTCCTCGACCGGCCTGTTTTCCTGGGCCTGCATGTGCGCCACACCCCCGACTGGGACCAGCAGGCCTCAGGCCTGCGTCGCTTCGGCTACGAGTAATGACGGTTCGGAGATCGGATTACCTTGATTTGTGTATCAAAACATTATTTTTATATAAAATATAATTTTAATATTTAAAAATTTTGATCAAAGGATCGGTGCCGTTTTCGTGAGCTTACTTTTTGACAGGACTGATTCTGTCGCACCGGCCAGCTATCGATTCTGCTTGGGGGGCTGAAACTTGCAGAGGGGCGCGAATCCGTCTAGCAGTAACTGCAATAGATTGCGCACAAGCAATTTAGATGACTTATAAATACTTTTATGTTATATTAAATTAAATAGTCAATTTTTGTATATGCATTTTACTAAATGCATACATAAAAGGGGATCGAATTTATGTTTATCGTAGAGTAGCGAACGATTTACGAGCAGGCGGAAGGGACGCAGGGGCTGTGTCCGGAGTTTGGGTATTTGGCGGGCGCAGCGGTTCAAAATCGGTCTAAATTCGCCAAATTACCGGCTGGTTCAGTGCCCGAACCGGCGGCGAAGAGCAGAAGCCTGAGGCCCGCTGGTCGGCCAACCGCCCACAGAAACCAACTATGAAGATACGGGAACCTCGACCGGTCAGCCCCGAGCAGCAACAGGAACTGCTGGCGGCTGTCGACGTGCTGTTTCAAGAGCTGCAGGGCAGCCGCCTCAATCCACAGACACTCGAGGCCAACCGCGCTCCGGCCGAGCTGCTGGCCCAATTTCTGGGGGCATCGCCTCGGCAGGCGGCCCTCTTTGCCGTGCTCACGGGCCTGACCCTTCAGGATACGCCCGTCGACTGGTCGCACCTGGCGACGTATTTCGATTGCACGCCCATCCAGGTACTGGCTCTGCGGGCCGATCTGGAGGCCCTCATTAGCCTGGGCATCGTGGTGGCGAGCAGCCGATCGATGGTTCGGGTTCAGGGCATGGAGGTCTACGAAGCGCAGACCTATGTACTGCGACGCAGCTGGTACGATGCGCTGACGGGTGTCGAGCCTGGGGGAGCCGGTGAAGCCGCGGCTGCAGGGGGTGGGTCGCGGTTACTGGAGCTGCTCGACAGCCTGACGGGCATCCTCAACGATCACGCCTACGAAGAGCTGCCCATGCAGCGGCTCTGGACGATGCTGCAACCGCACATCGAGCGGCTGGGACCTGAGGTACTGCCGGCCCTAGGAGCCGACCCGTCCCCCGATCCGACGGATGTTCTGGTGCTGCTGCTGCTGGCCTACAGGCACAGCCAGCTCGAAGAGGGAGCCGAGGTGGGCGAGATCGGAACGCTGATTTTTCAGACGGTGTCGGATCGGACGGCCTTGCGCCTGCGGTTTATGCGGGGCGAATCGACCCTGCAGCGGCACGGCTGGGTGGTGATGCGCCAGACCGATCAGGGCCAGCAGCTCAAGCTGACGGAACGGGGAGTGCGGGAAGCCTTCGAGCCGGCTTCGGCGGCCGATCTGGCCGCGCTGCGGCGCGAGCCGTTACTGATCGATCCGGCGGGCATCAGCCGCCGCGACCTGCTCTACAACCCGCGTGAGCTGGCCGACATCGAGACTTTGGACCGGCTGCTGGCACCGGCAACGCACCGGCAGCTTATGCAGCGGTTTGCCGCCTTGGAATTGGGTCGGGGCCTGACGGTGCTGCTGCACGGCCGCCCGGGCACGGGTAAAACGGAAACGGTCTACCAGCTGTGCCGCCGGCACGGACGGCGGCTCCACCGCGTGGACATCAGCGGGGTACGCAGCATGTGGTACGGCGAGTCGGAGAAAAATTTGCGGCAGATTTTCGATCAATACCGCCGCTGGTACGAGGAGCTGGAGGTGGCTCCGGTATTGATGTTCAATGAAGCGGACGCGCTGTTCGGGCAGCGGCTGCTCACGCATTCGAGTGCCGACCAGACGCACAACAGCCTGCAGAGCATCCTGCTCGATGAAATGGAGCGTTTCGAAGGCATCCTGTTTATCACGACGAATCTGGTTCGTCAGATTGATCTGGCGTTTGACCGCCGGTTTTTATTCAAGATTCGGCTCGATCCACCGGTAGAATCGGTTCGGGAGCGGATCTGGATGCAGCGGCTGCCACAGCTGACGGCGGCCCAGTCGGCGGAGCTGGCGCGTCGGTTCACCCTCTCGGGGGGGCAGATCGACAACGTGGTGCGCCGGTACCGGCTGCTGGCGTCGCTGCGCGAGGAGGCGGTACGCTTCGAGGAACTGTTGGCCCTGTGCCGGAACGAGGGGCTGTCGCCCCAGTCGGGGAAGCGCGGGTCGAGGGGCACGTCCTCGAGGTCGACGTCCCAACCCAGAGGCTCGAAGAGCCGGCGGATCACGTCGGCCGGGCCGTGCAGGACGCCTCGGCCGACCGGGACG
>CALDDN010000005.1 GCA_937936615.1 uncultured Bacteroidia bacterium
ATCGCAAATCTCGCCAACCTGCTAGCGCTGGGCCTTAATGCCAACCGGCTGACCGATCTGCCCCCAAGCATCGGAAATCTCGCCAACCTGCAAACGCTGGAACTTCATAACAACCGGCTGACCGATCTGCCCCCAAGCATCGCAAATCTCGCCAACCTGCAATGGCTGGACCTTGCTCACAACCAGCTGACCGATCTGCCCCCAAGCATCGGAAATCTCGCCAACCTGCAAACGCTGGACCTTGCTTACAACCAGCTGACCGATCTGCCCCCAAGCATCGCAAATCTCGCCAACCTGCGATGGCTGTACCTTAGTGGTAATCCCATACCCGTGGGACGCCGCGCCGCCATACAGGCCCTGCTTCCTAATACCCGTATTGAATGGTAGCCGGAGCGAGATGCGCTCGATTGAACCCAGCCCGCCTCGTGCGGGCTTTTTTGATGCTGCTCAATGCCAGAAAGATAAGTGGCCGAGCGTGAAGACCTGTTTCTCGGCGGCTCTACAGGCGTAGGGGCACCTCGATGAGCAGCAGGTCGGCCGCCTGCCCAAACTCAAAATCGACGGCCTCGGTTTCCCAGAGGCCCAGGCCGTCGCGGCGACCGAGGCTGTGGCCGTTGGCTGCCGCCTGCCCGTCGATGACAAAGACATAGAGGCCGTGGTCGGGGCTGTGGAGCCGGTAGCTGGCCGCAGAGCCTGCATCGAACTGGCCGCGCAGGATATAGGCCTGCTGCCCGATCTGCAAGGCCCCATCGGCCCCATCGGGAGCCACGAGGTACTGCCAGTGCTGGTAGCAGCCGACCGTGTCGAAGGCCTTCTGATCGTAGCGGGGCGGGGTGTTGCGGTGCTGGGGGTAAATCCAGATTTGCAGCAGGTTGAGCGGCTCGTCGGGGCTGGCGTTATACTCGGAATGCCGCAGCCCCGAGCCGGCCGACATGACCTGGACCTCGCCCGCGTGAAGCTGGCGGCGGTTGCCCATCGAGTCCTGGTGTTCGAGCACGCCTTCGAGCATCACCGTAACGATCTCCATGTTGTCGTGGGGGTGGAGGCCGAAACCCGTGCCACCGGCCACGTAGTCGTCGTTGAGCACACGCAGCAGGCCAAAATGCATGCGCTCGGGGTTGCGGTATTCCGAAAAACTGAAGCTGTGGTAGGTGCGCAGCCAGCCGTAGTCGAAGTGGCCCCGCGTGTGGGCGGCGTGGTAGACGGTTCTCATGGTTTTTATTGAAATTGATGTTTTAACATCAAAAAAAGACAGGCAAAATTGTTCCTCCTAACCCAAATCGAAGCCCTGTTCGAGAGCCGTACCGATGACCACCACCTGCGCCCCTGCGGTGAAAAGCTGTTCGGCCTCGGCCCAGCGGCGCACCCCGCCCCCGACGATCACAGGCAGGTCGGTTCCGCCGTGGACAGCGGCCACCAGCTCGGGCGGCACGGTGCGGGCGGCCCCGCTGCCCACATCCAGATAGAGCACCCGCAGACCCAGGTACTGGCCGGCCAGGGCCGTGTAGCGGGCCAGCTGGGGTTTGTCGGCCGGCAGGGGCAGGGTCTGGCTCAGGTAGCTGGCACTGGTGGGCCGCCCGCCATCGACGAGCAGGTAGCCCGTGGGCAGCACCTCGGTCTGCAGCTGTTCGACGAAGGGGGCGGCAGCCACCTGCTGGCCAATGAGCAGCTCGGCGTTACGCCCGCTGATGAGCGAGAGAAAGAGCAGGGCATCGGCCCCGGCGCAGAGCTGCCAGCCGCTGCCCGGAAAGAGCACAACGGGACAGGCGGTGCGCTCGCGCAGCTGGGCCAGCCAGTCGGGCGTGGGGGCGCGGTGGACGTGGCTGCCGCCCACCAGCACGAGGCCCAGTCCGGCGGCCTGCAGCTCGGGCAGGCGGTGCCAGTGGCGATCGGTTGGGGGCTTGTCGGGGTCGATGAGCCAGGCCAGGCAGCGGCCCAGCTGCTGACGCAGCGCGTCGAGATAGGCCAGCACGCTCATGAGGCGGCGGGCGGACTGGGACTTCGGTTGTCGAGGTAATCCTTGAGCAGCTTGCGGGCGTAGTGCAGCACGAAGGTCTGCACGGCCATCACAAAGAGCTCGTAGAGCAGCGAGCGGGGCTTGTTGACGACTACAGGCACGCGGCGGCTGCCGGCGGCTGGAGCACGCCGCTCGCTGCGGCCCAGCACGGCCCGCAGCACGAGGTAACCGATAATGATGCCCCCCGCGATCAGGTAGGTACGGCGGTCGCTGGCCAGGCGGCGGGCCAGCATCGAGGTTCGTTCCCAGGTTTTACGCATTTTGGTCGATACAGCACCCAGGTCTTCAAGGTTGCGGCCGATCTTCTGTTCGGCCCCCTCGATTCGGGTTTTCAGTAAGTTGATCGTTTCGCTCAGCGAGCTTTCTTCGGGACTCATCGGCTTGGGTGGCGTTAAGGTTGTGGCGGATTTCATCGAGTCGCAGGCGGTCGCGGAAGGCCCGCACCAGCAGGCGCAGCAGCCAGCGGTTGAGTTCGTCTTTGTTGAGCACACCCAGCACCACGATCAAGACGTAGAACAAGGCTACCGCAAAAAAGCCGCTGTGCAGCCGGCCCGTCAGTTCGCCAATCCAGAAGGCCACCCCCAGGCTGGCCAGCAGCACGATCAGCAGCCCGATAAAGCCCAGCATAAGCGCGGCCACCGACGAGGCCACAATCTCGAGGGCCTCCTGCTTGGTGCGCAGGCGCAGGTATTCGTATTTCAGTTCCAGGTACTGGATCAGGTCGCGGAGCCATTCCATGCGTGGGGCCGGGCCAACGGCCCACTGCAAAGATACAAGCTTGCTGCCAGCTGCTGCAGCATGAAGCCGACCGCTCGCGCAGCGAATTTTCCGCCTAAAACCGCGCAAAGATCAGAGCGGCCCCCAGGCCGATGCAGCCAAAGCCCAGCAGATGGTTCCAGCGCAGGCCCTCACCCAGATACGCTACCGAAAACACCACAAAGACCGTCAGGGTGATGACCTCCTGAATGGTCTTGAGCTGGGCGGCCGAAAAATGGCCGTGGCCGATGCGGTTGGCCGGCACCTGAAAGACGTACTCCAGCAGGGCGATGCCCCAGCTGAAGAGGACAACCTGCCCCAGCGGCAGGTACTTGAAGCGCAGGTGCCCGTACCAGGCAAAGGTCATAAAGACATTCGAGATCAGCAGCAGCAGCACCGTCAGCAGTGGAGCGGGAACGTAGCGGAGCAGGGTCTGAATCATGGGGCAAAATTAGCGTACGGACCGCCGCCGCCTGCCGGCAGGCCCTCAGCTCATCATCAGGTAGGGCCGCCAGGCATCGAGCACCGAGCCGGTAAAATTGGTCAGGTACATGATATAGCTGGGCCGGAAAGGGGGGCGCAGGAAACGCATGCCGCACATCTCGGGCGTGCGGTTGCCCTTGCGGGTGTTGCAGGTCTGGCAGGCGGTTACCAGGTTCTCCCACGTGTCCTTGCCGCCCATCGACCGGGGGATGACGTGATCGACCGTCAGGTCGTTTTTGGTTCCGCAGTAGACGCACTGGTTGCCGTCGCGCTTGAAGATATTGGCCCGGCTCAGGGCCACTTTGCGGTAGGGAATGTGCACGTACCGGTAGAGCCGGATGATCGAGGGAAAAGGGAAACTCCGCGAGATGGAACGTACTTTGCGGTCTTCGCGCGAGAGCACCAGTTCAGCTTTCCGCAAGTAGACGAGCACGAAAGCCCGTTCGACCGAGCAAATGGCTATGGCTTGATAATCCTGATTGAGGACGAGCACATTTTGGCTCATGGCCTGACAAGCTATTTTTTCGTCGAAAATTAAGCAAATTTTCGACCAACCAAGCACTTATAGTTTGCTTTTCGGTTACGGCAAAATGAAGCCTGTGTGATTAACCAGCTTTTGTTCACTTCAGTTCATGCTTGACTTGGTCTGTAGATCGCGGATGGAAACACGGCCTGCCTGCCGTCATTTGGCGGCAAATGCCTAACTTGGAGGTCGGCAATTGACCTTTGTTTGGCTATGATTCGTTTTCACCTGCTGCTGGCTTTGCTGGCGGCCTGCGCCCTGCTCTTCAGTACGTCCTGCAAAAAAGACAAGGACGACGACCCCGCCCCCGGCAACACCAACAACGACAACAAGCCCGATACCACGGGCAACCCAACCAACCGGCCCCGCATCCAGCTCATTTTTGCCCTGCCCCCCGATGGCTCGACGGTACTGGATCAAAGCCAGCTCCGGATCAAGTTCCGCGCCGACAAGGCCGCCAACGGCCCCAACCTCGTGTCCTTCAACCTCGAATCGGCCAACACCCACAGCAACCCGAACTGGCGGTCGCTGCAGGGTTTCCCCGTTACGGGCCTCAACGCGCCAGCCATCGAACAGGAAATCCCTTTGCGGCTCGACTTCGGCGGCAGTGCCCTGCTCTCGATCCGCCTCTCGGTAACCGATGCCAACAACCAGCGGGCCGATCTGGTGCTCAAATACACGGTCGAAGAGCGGGTGCCGCCTCTGCGCTACAGCGACATCGTGTTCAACGCCCAAGGGCCGTTCTTTTCGACGGCCAGCGGCCAGCGCATCCTCGCTGCCCAAGGCCAGTCCCGTGCCAGGGACATCGACCTGACCCACTTCCTTTCGCCTACTTCGGGCCACAACCTGGTTTCGGCTGCCGCCCGTACCAACAGCGAACTCTACGGCAACAATACCCTGAGCTGGGGCCAAAACGCCGTCGAATTCCGCACCATCAGCATGACAGCCGCCGAATATAGCGGCTTCAACGACAGCAAAGCCCTCAAAGGCCTCTTCGACAGCGGCCAGCCCACCCAGGTAACCGGTGGCAACGTGCCCGGCACCCGCATCACCCAGAATGCCAGTGGCGGCATGGGGGGGCAGTTCAAACAGGGCAGCGTCATTGCCTACAAGACCTCCTTGGGCGACAAATACGGCCTGATCTTCGTCAAATCGATGACTGCGACCGAAGCAGTGGTCGAAATTCTGCGCGAACGCTGATCGGCTACCCGCACACGGCCTCGAACCCGTCGGAAAGCACGCACAGCCATGCGAACCCTCAGGCCGGATAGCCTGCCGGGTGGGTGGGCCGCCAATAGCGAAACAGCAGGGTAATAGCCGTCCCGGGCAGCCAGGGGGGATCGTAGAGCTGTTTCTTGACCCGCAGGCCATCATACTGCCAGAACGCCCCCGAAGAATAAATCTGAATGCAGGCGTGCTCCGACTGCTGGCAGTAGCGGCAGATGCTGCTCAGGCCGCGGCCCCCCGGGTGTTCGTCCGGCTTGGTCGTGCGGCCGCTGGCTGCCCAGGCAATGGCCGCCGCCCCGTCGGCAATCCGCGGCTCGCGTGCCTGAATGGCCGGCAGAAAGCCCCGCCCCCGATCGACAAGCGTAAAAGCTACCTGGCTGCCTTTGGGCTTGTTCTCGTTGGGGTAGTACTGCCCGCAGGCGTAGACAGGGTGCGTGGTGGCCGCATGCTGTTCGATGTTGGTAAAAACCTCGGTATAGTGGCCCAGGATTTCGGCCTGACTGTCGGCATCGAGGTTGGCCCGCACGTTGTGGTGGCTGAAGAGCTGGCTGTCGAGGTAGTCGATGAAGGCATCGGCATCCGAGGGCATAAATCGCCGCAGAGGTACGGTACTCAGCCGCTCGTCGACCAACTGATCGGGGGTTTGGTCGCGGTAAAGACTCAGAAAAGCATTGCGGGTCAGCACGCTGCGGACGGCATCGGGCAGGCTTTCCTCCAGCAGGGGGAAGGGCTGGCAGGGGCGGTGGTGATCGATCAGGGCCAGCAACACCGCGGCCAGATTGGCCGCCAGAAATTCGATCCCGCTCGCATCGATGCGGGCCTCGGGGCATTCGATCAGGTGGCGATGCAGCTCATGCAAGACCGCGAAGCCCTCCGCATTAGCGTGTATTCGCGCAGGCAATCGAAAAACCGGATTGTTTGGCATGACTGAGAAAAATAGCTTTATTCAAATTTTTATCAAAAATCAATTAAAATTAAATACAACTTAAAAATAAAAAGCATTAAAATTTCAAACAAAAATCAATTTATATCCCTAGCATTTAGATGGCAAGTCAACAAAAAAGCGACTGGTTGCAAGGTGGCGAAAAATGATTTCAAGCCGGCTCGGCCGATACGAACTCGGGCCACCGGTGGCTGTGCTTCCAGCGGCGGTGAGTCCAGAGGTAGTTGGCGGGCTGGCGGGCAATCGAAGCCTCGATAAAACGCACGTAGGCCGCCGTCAGGTCGCCCGCCTGGGCCTGCGACCAGTCCACCTCCCAGGGGTGGATGCGAGCCTCGTAGCGACCGCGCCCGTGGCGCACCAGCTCAAGAAAAGCCACACGGCTGCCCGTGCGGCGGGCCACCTCCTCGATACCCTGATGAAAGGGTGCCGGTCGGCTGAAAAAGCGGTGCCAGCGGGCAGCAGCCAGACTGAAGGGGCTTTGATCGGCGGCCAGCAGCACGACATGGGGCTCTTCGCGCAGCAGACGAAAGAGCCGGATGGTCTCTTTTTCGGAAACGAAGAGCTGGCCATGGGCTTGCCTGATTTCGAGAAAAGCCTGCTCGAAGGCGCGGTCGGATATCGAGGTGTAAACAACGGCCTGCGGGTGGCGGATATGCGGACGCAGAATCCACGAGCCAGCCTCCCAGTTGAACTGGTGCGAGACCAGCAGAATGAGGCTTCGGCCCGATTCGTCGATCAGGCGGTCGATCAGGGCATAGTCCACCTGCCAGCAGCGACCCAGCCGCTCGGGCGTCTGGCGGCTCAGAGCCAGTGTCTCGATGAACATATCGCAGAGGTTGCGGTAGAACTGCCGTTCGACGGCCCGCCGTTCGGTTGGACTGAAATGAGGAAAGGCCGCGGCAAGGTTCTCACGAACCACACGGACGCGGTAGCTCAGCAGGCGGTAACCGATCCACCACAGGGCATCGGCCAAGGCCCAGCGAAGCCCCATGGGCAGGCTGCCCACTCCCCGAAAAAGCCAGCGGTAGAACGCCAGACGCACGAGCATACACAAAGATGCAGAAAAGCGATAGGGGCAGGCGGCTGCTTTACGTCAGTTTGCATTCAGCTGCCCTGTTTTTAACTAGGTAAAATCAATAAAAAAACCTTTCTACAATCCACAGACAGGACTGCATTCAACAGGTTTAGGGATTAATTGATAGGACATTAGCCCACACGGGCAGCCCGCAATCCACAAAAACCGTCCTGCCCGATCAGCGATATGTCGCTGTGTTCTGGTAATTGAGCATCAAGGAATCAAAAGTCCAAAGCTATTCGATATATATTAGAGGCTGGTATGGGGCATATGCGGACCTTGGGGCTGATCCTGTCGGGGGTCTTGGCGGTGAGCTGGTCGGCAGCCCAGACGCAGGCGGTACGCGATTCGCTCGTCTCGATGACACGAATGAGCTTCCGGCAGAGCGTGCAGGCGGAGGCATGGTGCCGCCTGTGCGACTTGAAACTGACGCCCGAACCGCGGGAGGCTCTCTCGGCCGGCCTGCGCGGCCTCGAGCTGGCCCTGGAATCGGGCGAGGCGGCAACAATGGCCCTGTGCTACCGTCAGCTGGCAGCCCTGGCCGAAAAAGAAGATCACCCCGCCGATGCCCGAGCGTGGTACTCCAAGAGTCTGGAACGTTACCGCCAGGCCCGCAACTGGTCGGAGGCTTTTGAAGTGGAAAAGCAACTGGCAGGACTGGCCGAACGGCAAGCCGAATGGGAGCAGGCCCTGAGCCACCTCTACCAGGCCCTGGTGCTGGCCCGCCGCAGCCAGCGATCCGATACCAGCAGCCTGCTGCTGCGCTTGGCCCTCAACCAGCTGGAACTCAACCGAATCGACCTCGCTCACGACTACTACCAGCGGGGCCTGGCTGCCGCCCAGGCATTAGGCGACAGTGCTCAGATCGCCTACGCCTATAGCGTGGCGGCGGAGCTGGCGCAGCAAGCCGGTCGGCTCGATGAGTCGCTGGCCAACTACCAACGCTCGGCCGGGCTCTACCAGCGGATGGGTCTGGACACCAATTACGCCACCGTATTGCACAACATGGCCCTGACACTCAAGGCATCTGGTCGGCTGGCCGAAGCGCGGCCGCTGCTCGAGGAATGCACGCGGATTTGGGCCAAGCTGGGACAGAGCCATAAGGTGGGCTACGGCCTGCGGCATCAGGCCAGCCTGCTGCTGGCTGAAAAGGGGCCGATGGCAGAGGCTTACGAACGGGCGGAAGCAGCCCGGCAGGCCTCGGCGGCAGCCGGCGACTCGGCGGGACTGGCCGACAGCTACCTGCTGCTGGCTCGGATCGATTCATCGCAGGGTCAGATGAGCCGTGCATACCAGCACTTACAGAATTACATTTTACTTATAGACGAAATTACCGAACGGAAACGACTTTCAGAAGCCCTGCGCGAAGAAGATCGGTACCGCGTCGAACGCCAGCTCATCGACCTGGAACGCAACGACGAGCAGCAGCGGCAGGCCTTGTGGTGGCGGAACCTCGCCCTGGCAGGAGCCGGCGTAGGCGTAGTGGTCCTGCTTTGGCTGGTGGTACTTTTGTGGCGGGCGCGGCAGCGAAGCCAGCGCGTCGCCTCCGAACTTCGCAGCCTCAATGCCCTGATCACCGCCCAAAAAAGCGAGATTGAAATCCAGAACTCACGCTATCAGGCAATCCACGAGGAAATGGAACAGACGGTCAAAGAACTTCACCGGCAGCGTGATTTTCTTGCAGAGCAAAACCGGCAGATCGAAGATTCATTTCTATATGCCTCGCGCATTCAGCGGGCCATCCTGCCCGATGAACGCACGCTCAGGCAGCATCTGCCCGAGCATTTCATTCTGTACCTGCCGCGCGACATTGTCAGTGGCGATTTCTATTGGCTGGCCCGCCTCGAGGGACGAACGGTGCTGGCGGTCGTCGATTGCACGGGCCATGGGGTGCCGGGTGCGTTCATGTCGGTGGTAGGTGCAAACCTGCTTTACCAAATCATCGAGGAACACGGCATAACGAAACCACATGCCATTTTGTCTTCACTGGATCGACGCATCAACCTGACACTACGGCAGAGCGAGACGGGCGAGCCTGGTGACGGGATGGATGTAGGCCTGATTGTCTTACACGACCCCGACACAGAGGGACGCCGACGGCTGGAATTTGCCGGCGCAGGCCGCCCACTGCTTGTGCTTCGGAACGGCCAGGTCGACGAGTTCCGTTCTGGAATGTTTTCCTGCGGGGGCTACGAGCCGATGGGCAAAACCTTTCCCACGGTGAACCTGACGTTGCAGTCGGGGCACCGAATATTTTTACATACCGACGGCGTTACCGATCAGTTTGGAAAAGAGGACAAATCAAGTACAAGCTATCGCAAATTGGGTCGGGAGCAGCTCAAAAGGTGGCTGGAGGAAACGGCTTGGATGAGCCTACAGGATCAGGGGGAAAGCTTCAGACTGTTTTTCAACGTGTGGAAGGGGGAGCACCGGCAGATTGATGATGTGTTGATGTTCGGGCTGGAAGCTTAGAGGTGATCGCTGCCCGACTGCCACTCGGCCAGCACGTTGGCAGCTTCGGGGTGGTCGGGGTAGAGTTCGAGAACGGTCTGCATCAGGCCGAGGGCTTCGGTCTCACGTCCCATTTCATAATGGATGAGGGCTTGTCCGTAATAGACTTCGGCACGGAGCATGGCGTATTCCGAATCATTCTGCGGGTCGTGGTCGGCATCGATGAGTTCCAGTGCACGGTTGAGGGCATGCATTGCGTCCAAATTGCGCTCCAGGTCGTAGAGGGCAAGGCCGCGGCCTACCCAGGCATGGGGTAGGCGGGGATCGAGGTTGATGGCCCGATCGAAGAGCTGGAGGACTTCCTCGTCGTCGCGCTCCAGGTACTGCAGGGTCGTAGCCAGTCCGTTAAGAACGAAATAGGAATCGGGAAACTGCCTGGCGGCTTGCTCGAACGCAGGCAAGGCGATTTCGGGCAAGCCCATGTCGTTGAGTTCTTCACCCAGATCAAGAAGCAGATCGTGTTGGTCGTCTTCGCTGAGCAAACTTGAACGCAGTACTTTCTCTGCCAAATCGGGCTTTCTATCCATTAAATATTGCAGGATTAGCTTGCCTAGTACATCTCGATCGCGTGGATAATTGGCAACTGCTTCCTGGAGGTAGCGCATGCCCTGCTCGCGCTCGCCAAGCTGATAATTGACTTCGCTTAGCGCCATAAGACAAATCAAGTTACGGGGGTCGAGTGCCAGCCCGCGCTGGGCAGCGGCAGCGGCTTCTTCATATTGTTCGGTCAATAAGAAGTATCGACTAAGCAATGCTTCTTTTTCAAGAGGATTTTGCAGGGACTTGGCGGCAAGTTCCGCGGTTCTGGCTGCAGCGGCGGTTTTTCCCTGCACCAGTTGAGCGTTTGAGCACAACAATGCGGCGTCGTATGTCGGGTTTTCCGCCAGCAAATCCGTCAACATGACTTCAGCACTGGAAGGATCCCCAAGGAGATAAAGGCACTTCGCGACGTAGTAAATGGCCCGTCGGTTATCCGGTTCAACTGTAGCCCAGTCCTGCAAGCTGGTCAACACCCGCTCAATGTTGCCCAGATCGGTTCGCTCGAGTTCCAGCATGGCCACAGCCCACTCACGAACCAGTTCTTCGGGAGCACTGGCGGGCAAATCGGTGCCCAAGAGATCCAGGGTAGCCGCATACTGGCCAGACTGGTTCAGCTTTTGGGCTTGAGCAATTTTCTGTTTCACGTCCATGTACACAGCCTTGAACCGATAAAATTACAGGAAAAAGCTGCATGGAAATGTGCCTGCTGAAGAGGTAGGTACTATTTCACAAAAAAAGCCACCCCCTGCGGGGGCGGCTTTCTGCATTTCGGGCAGCTGCCTGCTTCCTATTCAATCACCAGCTTGTGCACCTCGTCGAGGCGAACCCCGCGCAGCCGCACTAAGTACAGGCCCGAGGCCACAGCCCCCAAAT
>CALDDN010000006.1 GCA_937936615.1 uncultured Bacteroidia bacterium
CTCAGAAACCGCTGCAGGCCCGCCGAGCCGAGCTTGCGCCCCTGGGGGCCGCCGAACTGATCGACGGGGCCATCGGAGAAAATAAACAGCCGGTCGCCCGCCTGCACGTCGATGCGGTGGGCGGAGTAATGCTTGTCCTCATTTGGGAAGCCGCCGCAGGCCTGACCGGCTGGCTTGTACTCGGTGATTGCACCTTGCGAGTAATGCCAGAGGGGCCGGCCGGCACCGGCGTATTCGATGATGCGATTACCTGATTCGTCGGCTTCGTGGAGCACGAGCAGGGCCAGTTCCATGCCGTCGGGAGTGCTGCTTTCCTCCTGTTGGTGCAGGATGTGGGTGATGCGCCGGTCGAGAGCCTGCAGAATGAGTGCCGGATCGGTCAGGTGCAGCTCGGCTACCAGCTGATCGAGTGAAATGGCACCCAGCACCGACATGAACGCTCCCGGAACGCCGTGGCCCGTGCAATCGACGACAGCAAAAAACGTGCGTCCTCCCTCGCGGCCCAGCCAGTAAAAGTCGCCCGAGACGATGTCGCAGGGCTGGTAGTGAATAAAGTGGGGCGGCAGCAGCTGCCTGAGCAGGCGGGGTTGGGGCAGAATGGCCCGCTGGATGCGCGAGGCGTAACGGATGGAGTCTTCTATTTTCACGTACTGCTCTTCGAGCTGGGCTTTTTTTTCGTTGACTTCATTCAAAGTATGCTTCAGTTCCGAGTTGATGGCTTCAATTGTGGCTTTCTGTTGTCCGATTTCTTCATTCAATGTGCGCAGGGCCGCGTTGGATTTCTTTTGCCTTTGGCGACTGCGCAAAAGCGTAAAGGTGAGCACCAGTAACAGCACCAGCCCGCTGCCGAGCATCCAGCCCAAGCGTTCGCGTTCGCGCTTTTTTTCTTCTTCGTTCCTGAGCCGGTCGATCTCGGCCTGTTTTTCGTTTTTGAGCCAATCGGAATAGATGTGAAAGAGGCGGGCGGCTTCGAAGGCGGCCTTCCAGTTGCCGAGAGCGGAGTCGGCTCGGTAAAGCACCTCGGCCCCCCGTTTCTTGTATTCCAGATGCCTGGTGGGCTGTGCCAGCTGCAGGCCCTTCTGGGCATACGTGCGGGCGGCATCAAATTGCCTCAACTCGAAGTATGCTGAGCTGATGTAGCTGAGGCTGACTGCCATGCCCGCCCGATCGCCGATTTCCTCCTGGATTGAGAGGCTGTGCTGAAAGCATTCGCGGGCGCGGGCGTAGTCCCCTTTCAAGTAATAAATAATCCCGATGTTGTTCAGGCAATTGCTTTCTGCTTCTCGATCGCCGGCCCTGCGGCCGATTTCCAGCCCCCGCTCACCATCGGCCAGGCCTTTCTCATAGTCTCCCCGCAGCTGCAGCTCCCCACAGAGCCGGCATAGCGTACGTGCCTGCACCGTATCGACTTTGGTCGTCTCGATCACCCGTTGCAGTGAGTCGACGACCGCGTTCTGGCACAGGCCGGCCAGCGGAACCAGCAACAGGAACAGGAAAAATGGTTTCATCTTGCGCGGCTCTTGGTCTTAGGCAAGATAAGACTTTCGCTCGGTGTGTGCGAATCGGCTGGATTTTAAATTGTATTTCGTTTATCACATTTATCGCATTGGCCCCTTTTTTGCTGACTTTCCGCTGCTGCCGGCACCGCGCCACCGCTCCCGCCTCGGGCGGGGGAGGAAAGTCCGGACAACACAGAGCACCCTGCTTCCTAACGGGAAGGGCGGCCCCCGCGGCCGTACAGCCAGTGCCACAGAAAGCATACCGCCAACCTGCAGTCCCCGCGCCTGCAGCGGCAAGGGTGAAACCGTAGGGTAAGAGCCTACGCCTGCGCCGGGTGACCGGTGCTTGAGGCAAACCTCAGGGGTTGAGAGGCCATGTAAACCGGCGTTTGAGGGCTGCTCGTCCGATGCCGGAGGGTAGGCCGATAGAGGGCCGGCGTGAGTCGGCTCCCAGATCAATGGTGGCGGCGCACCCCGTGCGTACAGAATCCGGCTTACAGGTGCCGGGCAGCTTTTTTGATTTGACACCCGCCCCGCCCTCAATTCCGTATTTTCGCGGCCAAGCCTTTTTCTCTTTCGCATGACTCTTCCGGGCCTCCTTGCATTTCTGGCCGATCTCAAGCAGTACATCAGTCCTGAATACATCCTCAACCTGGCGGGCGACCTGGCCTTGCCCGTCATGATCCTGATCATTTTTGCCGAAACGGGCCTGATGGTGGGTTTTTTTCTGCCGGGCGATTCGCTGCTCTTCATTGCGGGCCTCTACACGGCCGATGGCCTCATCAGTCCGGGCAGTTCGCCCCCCGCTTCGTTGGCCATTCTCATGGGCAGCCTCGTTACCGCCGCCATCGTCGGCGACCAGGTGGGCTACATCATCGGACGCACCTTGGGTCGAAGTCTCTTCCAGCGGCCCGAATCGCGCTTCTTCAAGCCCAAGTACCTGCACCAGACCAAAGCCTTCTACGACCGCCACGGCGGCAAGACCATCATCATCGGCCGCTTCATTCCCATTGTGCGCACCTTTGCGCCGGTGGTGGCGGGGGCCGTCGAACTCGAATACAAACGCTTCGTAACCTACAACATCGTCGGGGGCATCGTCTGGATTGTTTCGATGCTGAGCCTGGGCTACTTTATCGGCATCCTCTTCAAGCCCTACGTCAGCTACATCACCCTCGGGATTATCCTTGTGTCGGTTCTGCCGGTGGTGCATACCCTCTGGCAGGAACGCCGCCGCAGCCGCCAGAACACCTCTCCCCAGTCATGAACCACTTGTCGATCGCCGACCGCCTGACCGCCGTTCGCGAGGGCATCGCGCGGGCCTGTCTGGCTGCCGGGCGGCCCGCCGACAGCGTCCGCCTGGTGGCCGTCTCCAAGACCCAGCCCCTCGAAGCCATCCGGGAGGCCATCGCTGCCGGTCAGCGGGCCTTCGGCGAAAACCGGCCCCAGGAACTGACCGCCAAGCACGCCGAACTGCCCGACCTCGAATGGCACCAGATCGGCCAGCTACAAACCAACAAAGTCAAGTACCTAGCCCCCTTCGTGCATCTGATTCACGTGCTCGACTCACTCAAGCTTCTGGACGAAATCGAAAAGCAGGCCGCCCGGGCGGGCCGCACGCTCGATTGCCTGATTCAGCTCAACATCTCGGACGAAGCCCAGAAGTCGGGTACCGACGAGGCCGGTGCCGAAGCCCTGGTGCAGCATTTGGAAGCCTGCCCCCACGTGCGCATCCGCGGCCTGATGGGCATCGCTGAGCATACCGACGACCTGGCCCGCGTCGGGCGGCAGTTTGCCCGCCTGCGCCGCTTCGCCGAGCACCTGCGCACCCACCGCCACGACCGCCTGACCCTCGAGGAGCTGAGCATGGGCATGACCCACGACTACGCCGTGGCCATTGCCGAAGGAGCTACGCTGGTGCGGGTGGGCAGTGCCATTTTTGGCGCACGCCTGGGGGCGGCAGGCTGAATTTTTTTCAGCTGGCGTTTTCCTCGGCCACGCGCTGGGCGATGAGCTCGCGGGTGCGGCGCAGCGTGTGCCAGATGCGGCCCAGCTCGCCGCGGTCGAGGGCATCGAAGCCCTGCGAAAAACCGTATTCCTGACCCTCGAGCAGTACAAACGACCAGTAGCGGCCCAGCACGTAGCAGCCGTAGATAGGCTTGCCGTCGGCGTTGAGCGTGGCAGCGGCCACCATCGAGATGAGCAGCTGGCCCAGCGGGTCGGCCTCGAAGCCTTTCTGCCGTTTGTACTCGTGGAGAAAAAAATAGGGCGTGATCGGTTCGTAGCTGCCCGAGGCCGTCATCCAGTCGACGTAGCCCTCGACGAAGTATTCGCCCACCCGGGCGGAGAGTTTACGTTGTGAAAACGAAGCAAACCCCGAGCCATTGAGCTGAATCAGGGCCAGTAGCGGGCCAATAAATTGCAGCTGCAATTCCTGTTCGTTCCAGTTGGCATGAAACGCAAAGAGGTTGCGGTGCAGGCGTTCGAGGTACACTTCGTGTTCGGGCGGCCAGTCGTCGGCCCGTGCCAGCCAGGCCTCCACGGCTTCCCAGTGCATGCGGGGGCGGATGCCCAGTTTCTGCTCCACGTCGTGGGCGTGCCAGTCCTCGAACTTGCGGAAGGTGCGCTTGCGTCTCATGGGTGCTTCGGGTAAAGCTACTGAATTCGCAGGCTGTTCTCAAGCGTCTGGCGGCGGCTCGTTTTTGTAGGTGTCGATCCGCGATTCGAGCCACTGAGCCAGCGGTTCAGGAATCCAGCCCAGCAGCGACAGGTTTTTGACGAACGAAAGCAGCAGCAGCAAGGCCAGCGGAACATAGACCGCCTGCGGCAGCCAGGCAAGCCAGTTCTCGTACTTGCCCAGGTTGTGGGCAGCAGCCAGCAGCAGGCTGTGGCCTGCCAGCCTGTAAAGCCCCCGCAGGGCTTTGCGCGTCTCGAACCGGCCACTCCGGTAGGCGTTGCCGGCCCCCGCCAGAAAATCTGCCGCTGTCAGTCCCAGAATCACCAGAAAGCTCTCGGCCGGCTGCCAGACATACACCCCAATGTAGTGCAGGGCCACGCCGCAGGTCAGGGCCAGCAGTTCCAGTACCTGACCCCAGGTTAGTTTGATCGAAAGCATCGTTTTTTTTGCTTTTAGTGAAATTATCTAAATAAAATTTTGCTAAAAAATGTCTTCTTCCCGAATGAGCGTGTAGCTGAACCGGTTGCCGAAGATGCGGGCACTGGTCTCGCAGAGGGCCAGCAGCTCCTGAAAGTCGCGCACGCGCTGCGTAACCTGGCAGCCTGCACTCCAGCGGCCTATTTGTTGCGCGATGGGTACCGTCCAGGCTGGGTGCAGATTGATGCCGTAAACGCCCTCGGTAATCGTTTCGGGGTCGAGGTCGAAACGGTCGTCGCGGTTGCCGTCGCGGTAGACGGGCAGGGGAGCCACCTGCACCAAGGCGCGGATGCGTCCCAGGTGCAGCCCAATGGCCCAGCACCGGCGGTGGTGGCCCTCGGCCAGAATGGCGGTACCGTCTGCATGCATCGGCTCGCGCAGGAAGGGCAGCCCCGGGTCGGTGGTTGCGGGCCAGGCCCGGAACCGCCAGTGACCGGCCTCGCGCCAGGCGCAGCAGATCAGGTCGTCGAAGGCATCGGGCTGGCGGCTTGCGGCCCGGATGCCGATGAGGTTGAGGTTAAAATCCCCGCGCGTGAAAACGGGGTGGCCCAAGTGGCGGAGTGCATCGAGGACGGCTGCACAGGTGGGTTTGGTCTGCATGCGTTGGCTGTTGGCCGCCAAAATACCGCCGCTCGTCGGCAGGTGCCCACAGGGCTTGCTTTCGAACTGACTATCTTTCCCGATTTTTATATTTTTACCTAAAAACGAGTGAAAAATCACCTCTTGAGGCTGTGCCTGGCGTGCCTGGCCCTGCTGGCGGCAGCTGTAGGTGCACGGGCGCAGGCTTTTGAGCTGACGGACGATATCCGCGAGCTGCAGCGCAAGCACCTAGCCCTCAAGGGCAAGGAACGCTACGAATCGGCTCTGCAGATCGGTCTGACGATCGAGAAGCTCGAAGAGAACCGCAAGCAGCTTGGCCTAAGCGGGCTGGTTGCCCCCTATTACGAGGAAGCCCTGCAGCTGGCCCGCCAGCTGCGCCAGCCCGGATGGGCTTCCGAGGTGCTGACGAGCCTCCACAGATACGCTGTTCACTGCAACGAGCCTCCCTTCATCGAACGCCAGGTCCAACGCCTGGACAGCCTCTACCGCAAGCATCCCCAGCCCGACATCCGATTTGCCTGGGTGAAGGCCAGTGCCGAGCTGGCCAGAATCCGCGAGGACAGCATCACCTTCGAGCAGAAGGCCCGCGAGGCCATAGCGGTGGCCCAAAACGCCCGCCTCCACCCCCATGAAGTCGATGCTCGCCTGTATTGGGCCCACTACTTGCAACAAAAACGGCGATTCCATGAAAGCCTGCAGCAGGTCAAAGCGGTCCTTGCTTTGCATGAAGCCCACAACGAATTCAAGGACTTAAATCAACGTTACGAACAGCTGAGCGATCTGTACGACCGCATGGGCCACTCCGATTCGGCCAACCTCATGATGAGCCGCTACTTTGAGTCGGCCCTGAAGGTCAACGACCCGGGCCACATTGCGGGGGTAACGCTGCGCATCGGCAACCACTACGCCGGCAGTGGGCGATTCCGCAAGGCCGTGCCCTACTTCCTGATCAGTCAGCGCATCCTCGACAGCCTGCGGGTTGTCCACCAGCAGGAAGGCAGTTCACGCTTCATGCAGGATGGGATCGATGTGGCCGTAGTGCGGGGTAACCTTGCAGGCTGCTACGTTGAGCTGGGGCTGCTCGACAGCAGCATCTACTGGATTCACAAAGCCCACCACATCGCTCGCGCGGTTCAATTTACCGATGCCGACATTTACTTCCACTTCCAACTGGCCAACATCTATTACGAGCTGAACAAGCCCGACTCGGCCTTGGCCCACGCCGATGCCTCCGTGCAAGTGCTCTCTCCCTTTCAGCCCGGCATGGAGCTGGCTTACCTCGTGTCCCTGACTTTGCGTGGGCACCTTCGCAACCTCTACTGGGGTGGCGACCTCGGTGCCGCCGATCTGCTGCAGGCCTACCGCTATTTCCGCGGCTTTCGTCAGCGGGTGCCCGACGCGCGGCACGGCCAGAGCTACTACCGCCGCAACTACTTCCGCATGCTCGCCGAGGGCCTGCATGCGCTGGGCTACATCGAACCGGCTCTGCAGGTGCTCGGATACTACAGCCTGATTCTGGACAACTTCCGCGCCGAGATTGATACCGAACGCAAGTCCGACTTAATTATTGCTTACGAGCTTAAAGCCCGTGATCGTAAAATCGAGGTCCTGGAACTGCAGCACAAGCTCGCAGCCCAGCACCAGAACCGGCAATACCTCTACCTGGGGGCCGGTGGCATTGCGCTGGCTGTCAGCCTGCTGTTTGTCTGGGTCTGGGTACGCCGCAACCACGAACGCAAGCTTCAGAACCGCCGCCTGAGCCAAGAAAACCAGCGGGTTGAACAGCAGAACGCCGAGCTTGAATCGGCCAGCCAGGAACTGCGGGCCGCTGTCGATCAGCTTCAGGAGCAGCAACGGCTGCTCACATTGCGCCAGAACCAACTCGACCAGAGCCTCCACTACGCCTATCAGATCCAGAGCCAGCTGCTGGGCGACCGGCTGCAGTTGACCGAGCTGGCGGGCGAGCACCTGCTGTTCTACGTGCCCCGCGACGTGGTCAGCGGCGATTTCTACTGGTGGCACCCTGCGGACCGACAGCTCCACCTGGCTGTGATCGACTGCACGGGGCACGGGGTGCCCGGTGCCCTGATGTCGGTCATGGCTTTCCATCTGCTCGAAGACTGGATCGAAAACCACGCCGAAAGCAGCCCCGCCGAATGCCTGATCTTCCTCGACCACTCCATCCGGCGTGCCCTCAAGCAGGAACGGGCCGAAACGGCCCTCGACGGCATGGACCTGGCTTACTTTCAGATTGACTGGGCAACGGGTAAACTGCGCTTTGCGGGCGCGCGGCGGCCGCTGTGGCTGCGGCGTGAGGGGCAGTGGCATTGCGTGGAGGGTGCCCGCCGATCGATCGGCGGACGCGACGACCCCACGACCACTTTCGAGACCCGCAGCCTGCTGCTGCATCCGGGCGACCGGCTTTTTGCCTTCACCGACGGGGTTACCGACCAGTTTGGCGGGCCACGACGTCGCAAACTGGGCACGGAGGCCCTGCTGGCCGAGCTGGCCTCGTACGATGGGCTGAGTCTGGCCGAAGCTGAGGCCGGCTTTGCGGCTTTTTTCAGAGCGTGGCGCGGTTCCCACGCCCGACTCGATGACGTCTTGCTGCTGGGGCTGGAGTTTCGGGAGCGAAAGTTCCAGGCGGTTGCCGCTAATCTAAAGCATGTCTATGTTTGAGTTCAAACTGACTAACTTTCGGCCCACGTGTGGATGCAGTCAGGTTTGAGATGTTCGGTTGGTGTCCGGATGGGCCGCTCGGTCAGGCTTCTGCTTGGGCTGATCGTCTGGATGGAAATGGCGTATGGACTGCGGGCGCAGGAGGTGTTTCTTGATTCAATCGCGCAATCCAAAGTGTTGCAGCACTCCAGGCTCAAGGGCGAGGCCCGCTACCATTCGGCTCTCGAGCTGGCTGAAACTTACATTACGTCTAAGAAGAACAGTGCCCAAGATAAGCCGCTCCCTCAGGTGTACGCCTACTGCTACGAGGCGCGGCAGATCGCCCGCCGGCTCGGCCGCCCCGACCTCGAAAGCCAGGCCCTGATGAAGCTGGCCGGCTATCACTTTCGCTGGAAGCATGCCGACAGCCTGCAAAGAACCCTGACCCTGTTCAGGGAGCTGGTCAAACGTGCCCCCCGACCGCTGATCCGCTACCGCAGCAAGCATACCGAAGCCTTTCTGGCCGAAATTCAAGCCGAAGCCCAGGCCGATACCCAGCACATTTTTCGGGTATGCCGCGAATTAATCGACCTGGCCCGGCGCACGGGCCTGACCGACGAACTCCGATCGGCCCGCCAGTATACGATCCATGTAGCCAATTACCACGGCAACTGGCCGCTGAGCATCCAACAGGAGAAGATGCTGCTCGAACACGACCTGGCCACCGGCGACTACGGCATGGCGGGCAACCGCTACGAAGGCCTTCATGGGGCATACCTCAAGCTCAACATGCCCGATTCGGCCCAGCTGATGCTGCGCGAGGCTTTTCGCTTGCATCTGCGCGTGCCCGACCGGTATCATCAGGCCGGTTTTCTGTTGCGCATGGGCAACTACTACACCGCAGCCGGCCAGCACCGCAAAGCCAACTCCTGTTTCTACACCAGCCAGCAGATACTCGACAGCGTATTGGTGGCCAGCCGGAGCCAAGGCCACCCCGATGCTCCCCAGCATGCGATGGACGTGAGCGTCGTACGCGGCAATATGGCCGGCAACTACCTCAATCTCAATGAGCTGGACAGCAGTGCCTTCTGGCTGCACCGCGCCCATCAGCCCATGCGCCTGATCAACAGCACGGCCCTCGATGCCTACATCAATTTTCAGCTGGCCAGCATTTACCTGAAGCAGAACCGTGCCGATTCGGCCCTCATCCGCATCGACTCGGCATCGCTGGCCGTGGGCAGCTTCGAGCCGCAGAAGGCCATCTTGCATTTTAGCGTCCGGGTATTGCGCGCTACGATCCTCAACCGGTTTCGGTACGTGGGAGCTGGGCGGGCCGATGTGCTGATGGCTCACCGGTATTTGTTGAACATTCGGGAACAGTTCCCAGAAGCCGATACCTGGAAGCTCTTCCACCGGCTGGAATTCTTTCATCTGGCGTACGAGCAGCTGGAGCTGTTGGGCGAAATGAGCCGCGCCTTCGATGCGTTGGATTACTATGCTTTGATGCGGGAAAAGATGCGCAGATCGGAAGAGCTAGCAGAAAAAAACATCATTTCCGAATTCGAGATCACCAGCCGCGAACGCAAAATCGAAGTACTCAACCTGCAGCAGCAGCTCGATCAGCAGCTTCAGCAGCGGCAGTACATGTATCTGGGCGCAGGGGCGGTGCTGCTGCTGCTGGCTCTGGGTTTCGTTTGGACGTGGGTGCGCCGCAGCCGCGAACGCCGGCAGCAAAACCGCCTGCTCACCGCAGAAAACAAGACTCTCGAAGCCCAAAATGCCGAGCTGGAATCGGCCAGCCACGAGCTGCGGGCCGTCGTCGCCCAGCTCAACGACCAGCACCTGCTCCTCGAACGCCGTCAGAACCACCTCAACCAAAGCCTGCATTTTGCCACGGCCATCCAGCAGCAGTTTTTGGGCAACCGCCAGCGGCTGCGTGATTGGCTGGGCCATCACCTGCTGTACTACGAGCCGCGCGACGAGGTGAGCGGTGATTTCTACTGGTGGCGGCTGCAGGGTAGTCGCCTGCTCGTGGCCGTCATCGACTGCACGGGCCACGGCGTGCCCGGTGCTTTGATGAGTATACTGGCCTTTCACTTGCTGGAGGACTGGTTCGAGCACCACGCCGAGGCCTCGCCGGCGCATGCGCTGACTTTTCTCGACGACTCGATCCGCCGCACCCTCAGGCAGAAGCGGGAAGACGAAGATGCGGCCCTCGACGGCATGGACCTGGCCTTCATCGAATGCGACTTGCAGTCGGGGGCTTTGGTCTTTGCCGGTGCCCGCCGCGACCTCTGGCTGCGCCGAGGCGGAGCGTGGCGGCGCATCGAAGCGACGCGCCGCTCGATTGGGGGCCGCACCTCGGACGAGGTCTTCAGCAACCGAACCTTGGAGCTGCTTCTTGGCGACCGGCTCTATGCCTTCACCGACGGGGTTACCGACCAGTTTGGCGGGCCACGACGTCGCAAGCTGGGCACCGAGGCCCTGCTGACCGAGCTGGCCACCTACGACGGCCTGGGCCTGGCCGAAGCCGAGGCCCGCTTCGGAGCATTTTTCAGTTCGTGGCGTGGGTCAAACGCCCGTCTGGATGATGCCTTGTTGCTGGGGCTGGCCGTTCACCCTCAAGCCGCCGCCCATGCTCCCTAAGCTCGTGCTCCTGATCGGTGGCCTGCTGGTCTGGGGACAGGCCCTTGCCCACGTCGACACCAGTCTGCTCAACCGGACCATTGACAGCCTGCAGCGGGTGATTCAAAGCCGCCAGCCGGTGCTTCAGCGGCTGCAGGCCCACCACCAGCTCATCGATTTGATCGAAAACTATATCCGGGAGGTACCCTACGCCTATCCCCGTCAGCACATCCTGCATCACTGGCACCGGTACCTGCGTCTGAGTTACCGCTACAGGCAGGTCGATTCGACGGCCCTGGCCCTCAACGAGCTTATTGCATTTTGGAATAGAAGCCAGGAGCCGCTATTGGCCAATCGGTATGCTCTGGCTTTCGAGGAGCTGTTGCCCCGTGTCCGTTCGGACGACCTCAAGGTCCGATACTGGCTGAGCAGCAGCGTGAGCGCGAGCCGGCTGGGTTGGTCGGAGGTCGAGGCGACCAGGCTCGAGCTTGTCCGGCACTACATCGAAAGCGAGGGGGGCGACCGCCACGCCTTCGAATACGCGAAGGTCGCTTTGCCCTATTATCAGCGCATCGGGCAGCCACAACAGCTGACCGTCTGGCTCCAGCAGCGTATGGCCCGGTACGAGAACCAGCGCAGCAGCCCCGAACTCGTTGTGCTCAGCCACGCGCTGGCCCATGTCTACGAGCAGCTCCGAAACAACGAGGGGCATCTCAAGTACCTGAAACTGCTGGCCCACTACGCCGAGATCGAAAACAAACCCTTCGAGCGGGCAGCCGCCACGCTGCGCATCGGGAACCTGCACCGCATGGCCCGCGAATACCCCGAGGCCATGGCCCAGTACGAAATTGCCCAACGCCTGCTCGACTCGCTGGGGCGGGTCGAGCAGCAGCAGGCTCGCCTGGGCTTTCCGGCGCGTTTCTACGATGCATCCGTGGTACAGACCAATCTGGCCTTCACGGCTTTCTTCATGCAGGATTACGCCCAAATGGCTCGTTGGGCCGAGGTTTCTCTGCGTCTGGCCCAGCGTTGGGGCTTTTTCGATCGCAAAGTCCTTTCTTTGGCTAGTTTGGCCAAAGCCCAGAGCCACCTCAAGACTAGCCCTGCAGCTCGCCAGCAGCTCATTGAACTGGAAAAGAACGACACCCTGCGGCAGTCGGCCCAGTACCAGTTCATCCGCCACATGGCCTTGGGCTACGTTTATCTGCAGGAAGAAAACTACGACAAGTCGCGTCAGCACTACGAGGCCGCGCAAAGCGTCTTCACCCCGGGCTCTACCCCGCGCCGTAGCCTCGAGCTGCACGAAGAAATCGAAACAGCCCTCTACCGCTGCTATGCCGCCTTGCGGCGGGTGGAACCGGCCTACCGCCACCTCAAGGCGGCCCTGGCCTGGCGCGACTCCCTCGACCAGAACCAGCAGGAAGCCGATTACCAGCGTCTGCTCGTGCAGCACGAGCTGGAGGCCAAAGAGCTGGAAATCGAAGCCCTGACCCGCAAGCAAAGTCTGGCCAAAGCCCGCAGCCAGCAGACCCAGCTCGTGATCTGGGTACTGGTGGGGGCGGTTCTGCTGCTGGCCGGTCTGGGGGTGCTGCTCCTGGGCCGCATCCGCCAGCGGCGGCACCTGCAGCAGCAGCTCCTGACCCTCAATGCCCTGCAGATCGAACGGCGCGAGGAGCTGGCCTCGGCCTATGCCGAAATCGCGGCCACCCTCCAGCAGGTGCAGGAACAGAACCAGGTACTCGAACTTCAGCAGCTGCGCATCGAAGACAGCCTCACTTACGCCAAGCGCATCCAGAACGCCATCCTGCCCGATGCCGAGCTGTTGGGCACCCACCTGAGCGAGCACCTCATCCTCTTTCGGCCTGCCGATATTGTCTCGGGGGATTACTACTGGTGGGAGCGGCAGGGGCACCAGCTGCTGGTGGGGGTCCTTGGCTGCGGCCGCCAGGGCGTACCCGGGGCCTTTGTGGGAGCAGCCCTGATCCAGCTGCTCGACCGCGTGGCCCAGCGGGCTGCCGAGGGCAGCCTCGCCCAGCTGCTCGACCGCCTCGAAACCGAATACCGCCGCCGCACCACAGGGGGCGATGCCTTCACGCCCTTTTCGCTGGGGCTGGTGCGCATCGACCTCAGCTCGGGTCAGCTCGAGTACGCGGGTGCGGGCGTACCCCTGTTCGTGCAGCACGAGCAGCGGGTCGAGCTGCTGGCGGGCCGCCCCGACCTCATCGGTGCCCCCCCTGACGAGGCCGGCCCCTTCAAGCGGCGCATGACCCAGCTCGAAACCGGCGACCGTGTATTTCTGGTAACCTCCGGGCTGCTGCAGCAGCCCAACGAGGAAGACGGCACGCCCTTGGGGGCCGATCGCCTTGCCCAGATTTTGGAACGCACCGCCCGCAACGACCTGCACCGCCAGGGCGACCTGCTGCACCTTTACCTGGAACGCTGGATGGGGGCGGCCCCCCAGCAGGGCGACTGGCTGGCGGTGGCCCTGGAGTGGTGATGCGGCAGCCGGTGCAGGGGTGCCCCTGAGGCCGCGTGCTCTCAAACCTGACCTGTATGCCCCATTCATTCAATCGGCTCTTTTTAGAGAACAGCATCCAGAATTAGATAAGTATTCATTGAATTGAATACTATTTTTTATAAAAACAAGCTTAAAACTAATTTAGTCTGGCCTAAGCACCGCCGATGGGGCCAGTTTCGCGGGGTGGAACTCTTCAGCTTTATCGCGCCGAGGTGTCGGTCAGCGACTCTAGAAAAATCCGGAGCTGGCGTTTTTCGTCTGCACTCAGGCAGAGGCTTTCGGGGGGCAGGGTCTGGTTGGGCACTTCCAGCCCCCACCCGATGCCACCCCCTGCATCGTAGAAGTCGATTACCTCGTCGAGGCGTGTAAACACGCCGTTGTGCATATAGGGAGCCGTCAGTGCACTGTTGCGCACGGTAGGCGTGCGGAAACTGCCCCTGAAAAAATCAAGCCGTTCTTTTTCACGACCGGCAAAGCGACCCGGGTCGGGACTCAGGTGTGCGCCTTCGCGTGTCGGGCGGTCGGGCGTGCCCAGCACTTCCGACTCGATCTCGTCGTAGCGCGGCGGCACCGAGCCATTGAAGACGGGCGCAAAATGACAGGTGCCGCACTGGGCCTTGCCCATGAACAGGTTGAAGCCCGCCCGCGCCTCGGCGTCGAGGGTGTCGGTTTCGCGGCGGGCGTAGCGGTCGAAGGGGGAATTGGCACTGCGCAGACGGGCCACATAGGCCGCCAGAGCCGCCGTTAGGGTTGTGCGGCTGATGGGCTGGGCGGTGTGCTGCGGAAAGGCCCGCCGGAACCGCTCGGCATAGTTGCCCGTACGGGTCAGGCGGGCTGTCAGGCGCAGGTAATCGGTCGCAAATTCGGCCTCGGAGGCCACCACGTGGTCGATCTGGTCCTCGAGGCGGGCGGCCCGCAGGTCGTAGAAGTAGCGGGGCGCGTAGACCGCGTGCAGCAGCGTGGGGCTGTTGCGGGGCAGGGGGCCGCGGCCCTGGCTGGTGGGCCGCCCGTCGGTAAAGGCTCTGGCGGGGTCGTGGCAGCTGGCGCAGCTCAGCGAGCCATCCTCCGAGAGCGCGTTTTCATAAAACAGATCGCGACCCAGCACGGCCACCGAATCGGAATAGCTTTCGAGCAGGTACCAGTCCGCATCGAGGAAGTTGGCGGCAAAGAGGCTCTTTGATTCCGGGTTCCAGGGCCAGGGCAGGCGGGTGGCCCGTTCGCGGGCTGTTTCAAGGTCCAGGGCCAGCTGCACCTCCAGCAGGTCGGCGTAGAGCGGGTCGAGGTGCTCGCGTAGCAGGCTCAGCCGGTCGAGCCGGTCGAACGAAGCCTCGGCCAGCAGGCGGTCGGCGGCTTTCAGGTGTCCGGTTATTTTTTGATTAATTTTCTTTAAATAAATGTTATTTCTTTTTTCGCGGGCATAAAAGGAAAAGACATCGCTCCAGAAGCGACCCATGGAGGCCAAGGACAGGCGGGCTTCGTGCAGGGGCTGGGCGGTGGTGGGGCTGTCGCCGCCCGTCAGGCCGAGGGCGAAGGTGCGTACCAGGCTCAGTCGGGCGGCATCGAAGAGTTCGGCGGTCTGGGGCTGCCAGCTTTCGAGGCGGTGGCGCAGGTAGCCGAAGCGCGATTTGAGCCGCCGACTGAGCTGCTTTATGGAGTCGGGCGGCGATTCGCTGCCTAAAATCAGTTCTTCGAGGGCCTGCAGGCCTTCGGGGGGCAGGGCGGTGGGGGTAGCTGCTTTGCGTTCGGGGCGGGGCAGGGGCGGGCCGATGAGGTGGTCGCGGCAGAAATCAGGTTCCAGCCAGTCGGCCAGCCACTCGACGCGCTTCCAGGCCTTGCGGGCTTCGAGCAGGTGGCGGGCCGTGGGCTGGCGGTCGAGGGCTTCGAAGTGGGCCTCTAAAACCGTCAGGTCGCGGCGCAGGCGGCGGGCCGTGGCCAGGGCGGGGTCGTCGGGTGGGGATGGTGCCAGCAGCAGCAGGGCGGCAGCGGTCAGTCCCAGCAAGGGCAGCAGACGCAGGCGCATTGGTCGGGGGGCGGTGCCGGTCTTTTTCGTAATTTTGGGCAAGCCCAAGTTACGACTTTTATTGACCTTCGCGTATGAAATTTTGCTTACGATTGATTGGATTCGCCCTGCTCTGGGCGGCAGCAAGCCCCCTGCTTCTGGGTCAGGTGGATGTCAACTGCAACACGCTGATTTACGAACAGAATTTTGACGGCCTACAGGCTACAAACGCGGCGACGTGTGCGCGCCCGGGTAACCTGAACTGGACGGACAACAGCACGCTGCCGGGCTGGTTTGTAGCTGTTTCCAATGCCAGTACTTACGGTTTTTTTTCTAATAACGGTTCGTGCAATACCGGCTCGTTTTACAGCTACGGCCGTCCCAACGATCCCGACCGCGCTTTCGGGGCCTTGGGAGGAGGCGGAAACACGGGCGATGCCTGGCACTTCGGCGTGCGTTTCGTCAATAACACGGGACGTACCCTCACGAGCATCAAAGTGCGGTACACGGGCGAAACCTGGCGGCGGGGCACCATTGCAGCCGCCGTCGAAAAAGGACTCGCTTTTACTTACAATAAAAACGCTACCAACCTGACGTTTACCGGAACGCCGGTACCGGCTCTCAATTACAACCTGCAGCCAGCCGGCCCGACGGCTCAGGCCGTGGATGGCAACCTGACCGCTAACAAAGCCTTGCGGGAGGCCACGCTGGACGTGAGCCTCGCTCCCGGTGAGTCGATCATCCTGCGCTGGACGGCCTTCAACGAAAACCCGGGTGAGGACGACGGCCACGGCATCGACGACCTGCGCGTCGAATTCACCCTCGACCCGCCCGTAACGATCACCGACATCAGCGGCCTGGCCATCAGCTGTCCCACATCGGGAAATCAAAGCTACACGGCTCTGCCCAACACGGCGGGTCAGACCTACAAATGGACCATGAGTGCGGGCGGCCCGAGCGTGCCTGCCACCGGCAACCCCGTCGACATCGACTGGAAGAACGTGGCCCCCGGCACCTACACCCTGACCGTAACGCCCAACAACGGCTGTGCCGACGGCACGCCCTTCACCCGAACCTTTACCATCGGACCGCTGCCCAAGCCGGCAACGGCCAGCGGCCCCAGCGTGGTGCCGGTCGGTTCGGTTCGTCAATTCGAGGCTGTGGGTGCCGATGCAGTTACAACCTATACCTGGACTATTGATCCGGTCATTCCGACGTTCAACGCCCCGCGCACCGGATCGAGCCAGAACATCGACTTTACGGGAGCTGCTGCTCGCAGCTATACGCTTCGAATCGTGGCCAGCACGCCTTGCGAGACACTGCCCCCCTCGGTGCTGGTCATCAGTGCCCAGACACCGGGCACCGAACCGCTGAAACTGAGCTGCCAGCAGCCCACCTATGCCCAGAACTTCGACCAGATTACCCCGACCAACAACACCGGCTGCGCCGGCCCGGGTACTATCAACTGGATCAACAACAACACGGTGCCCGGCTGGTACCGCGAGCTGGTCAGCGGTCCCCACGATTACTTTCTGGTCAGTAGTGGCGGCTGCAACACAGGGGCTAC
>CALDDN010000007.1 GCA_937936615.1 uncultured Bacteroidia bacterium
GGCTTCCGTATCCTGCGCCTGGGCGAAGTGAGCCACTGCATGTACGTTATCGAAAGCGGACGCGTGCGGGTGCACAAAGACGACATCACCCTGGCCGAACTGAGCGAAGGCGATATTTTCGGTGAGTTTTCGCTCATCGACACCGAGCCACGCAGTGCGTCGGTATCGGCCCTGACCGACGTGGTGTTGCACCGCCTTTCGCGCGAGGATTTTTTCGCGGTTCTGGCGGCCAATTCACGGCTCTTCGAAGGCATCTTGCGCCAGCTGGTGGGCCGCATGCGCCAGATGGCCAATACCCAGATTCTGGAACTGGAACGCCGCGAGGAGATGCTGCAAGTACTCGTCGAGCAGCGCACCGCCGAGCTGCGTCTGGCCAACGAAGAAATTCTGCTGCGCCAGTCAGCCCTCGAAAACGCCTACGAGGAACTCAAAGCCACCAACGAGCAGCTCAGCCACCGAACCGCCGAGCTGAACGAGCAGAAAAAATACATCGAAAAAAACAACGCCCTCCTCGAAGAAAACAACCTGCTGCTGCGCCAGTCCCTCGAAACGATCCAGCAACAGCAGGAACACATGATCCAGTCGGAAAAGATGGCCGCACTGGGCATGCTGGCCCCCGTGGTAGCACACGAGATCAACACACCAACTGGAGCGGTCAAGGCAGCCGTACAGAACATTCAGGAGATGCTGCCCCAGCTCTTTGCCGCCCAATCGGCCTGCCTCGAACTGGTGGACAGCAGCCGTCAGGCCGAAATCTACGCCCTGATCGACCACCTGACGGCCCACACCGAGCCGGTCAGCAGCCGTGAAGAACGACGCCTCATCCGCGAGCTGGAAGGGCTGTTGGCCGGAGCAGGTATCCCCCAGGCCGAGGACTACGCCACTCGCCTCGTGCAGGCCGGAGTCGTCAAAAAACACACCGAACTGCTGCCGTGGCTGACCAACTACCCCACGGCCCGCGCCATCCTGCAACTGGCCATCGAAATGGGCCGCATCCGCCGCCAGCTTCTGACCATCGATCAGGCAGCCGACCGCGTCCGACGCATCGTTACGAGCCTGACCAACTACGTGCACCGACGCCCCGAATCCAGCAAACCCACCCCCACCGATCTGGCCGCCAACGTCGATATCGTACTCTCGCTCTACGAATATTACTTCCGGCAGGGCATCGACCTGAGCCGCCTCTACGCCGACGTACCCCTCGTGCCGGGCTTTCCCGAAAACCTGATTCAGGTCTGGACCAACATCCTGATGAATGCGCTGCACGCCATCAAATCGAATCCGCCCGAAAAGCGGCCCGCCATTCAGATTCGAATCGAAGAAATGGGCGACTACGTAGCCGTAAGCATTCGCAATAACGGCCCACCCATTCCCGAAGCCATCCGCGCCCGCATCTTCGAGCCACTTTTCACCACCAAAGCCAAAGAAGAAGGAACCGGCCTGGGGCTTTCCATCACCCTGAAAATCATCGAGCAGCACGGCGGACGCATCGAAGTCGAGTCCAACGACGACTGGACGACTTTCACAGTCCTGCTGCCGATAGCCGCCCCCCCCGCCGTGCCCGAAACCGAATCCTGAAGGCACACATTACTTACCGGCTGCCTCGGGTCCGAGGCAGTACGCGGACGATCGGCATCCGGCTCGCATCAGCCCGAAGCGTGGATTTTTTGCAAAAAGGTAAATGGGGCAAGTATAGAAAAGGCCCCTTTGTAAGGGGCCTTCAGGGAAAATCAAAGTCGAGGGAAACGGCTTACCGTTCGATCAGCAGGCGGAGAGTTGCCGGACCGTGAGCCGTCTGCAGATGAAGGGTGTAGATGCCCGCCGGAACATCGGCCACCTGAAGCAGCAGCTCGCCGCTGCGGGTCTGGTGATGGCTCCACGCCCAGCGGCTTACGGTACGGCCATCGAGGGCGACCAGCTGAGCCGATTGGGGCTGCAGGTCGGTGCGGAAACTCAGGCGCAGCAGATCGCGTACGGGGTTGGGACCGGCTTTCAATTCAAACTGTGCCGCAAGGGCGGATCGCGCGGTCGAAGGATCATCCGTCAGATCGTTCTCGGTGATGTAAACCAGCTGGTTGCGGAAAGGTCCGGCCTGTGCATTCGATGAAAATCGACTGAGTCGGACCCGGAAAACCCGGGTTCCTTGGTCTGGAATCAGATTATTGATGATGGGAATTTTGATGGTCTGCACCGTCTGCCCCGGTTCAAAGGTGATGTGGTGCATTTCAGGATGTTCGAAATCGACCCCGGAAACAGCCGTGCTGTCGAAAATATCGAAATGGGCTGTAACCGGTTCGACCAGGGGATACGAAAGACGTACCGTAAGGTGGACATTGTTGCCCGGGAGGTTCGTGGCTTCCGGCACAAGGGTATCGCCAGCCAGGAAACTGACGTTAGGACGGGCATCGTCGTCGATGATCGCAATCGACAGGGTATCGGTCAGGCCGGTACGAGCATTGCCCGATACGGCTTTGATGCGAAACTTGAAGCGCAGCGTATCCTGCAGCTTGTCGTCGTTAATGATATCGATGGGAAGCAGAAGTTCACGCTGGAAGGGTCGGGCCTGAATGAAAATATCGGTATAGGGTCGGTAATGGATGTTGGCTTTGGCCGTTACATCGATCGTTTCCATCTGAATATCAATCGAGTCGGGCCACGCTTCCGAGATAAGCACTGGGATATAGATCGTGCCTTCGTCTTCGCGAACAAAGGTATCGGTAGTTGTCATGTAGACATAAGGCATGTCGTTGTCCTGAATTTCAACGGTAAACTGGTTGATGTTGCCCAGTCGGGCAGGGCCTTGCAGGTCGTGCAGGTTGACATAGAACTGCTCGAAGTCCTCGACCAAGGTGTCATCGAGTACGGGTACGTCGATGAATCGCAGCTGCTGGCCCGGCATGAAGACAATTTCCGCGTCTTCGATAGCCAGAAAATCAATATCGGGAGTTGCCTGACCGGGAACGCGGGTGTTGGACCAGCGGGCCTTTACCGGCTGCGAGACCGGCTGCGTCAGGCGGACGGGGATGCTTACCACACCATGGTTTTCCTTGACTCGAACGCCGAAATCGCCAAAAACCATCAGGGGGACATTGTCCTGTACGCGGAAGGCAGCATATACGACCTGATTTTGGGCAACAACAGACGTGAACAGCGAGCCGCGGTCGGTCTCGGAGAAATACTGGTAGAGGGTCGGGGCCATGCGATTCAGTTCAAAGGCGCGGACATTGACCGTACCGCGACGCGGCAGGCGGCTGTCCCAGAGGTAGACACTGTCTACTTCCTCGATCATGGTTTTGAGTCGCAGCACCCGAGGGCTGGTCAGAGCGGGAGTAATAAGGGGGCCGAAAGCGTCGGCCTGGAAGCTCTTGCGGACGGTACGCACCACCAGAACCGAGTCGGTGCCGGTACGGTGGCGGCGCAGGCCCCGGACAGTCTGTCGCGAGGTTACGAGCGGGCGCTGGTTGGCAAAGCTGAATTCAAAAGGCAGGTAAAGCTCGGGGCGGTCGTAGGCAGCGGCCTGACGCGGATAGATCAAGGTGTCGCCGGGGGCCAGCGGGATGCGGATGGCCGGCACGCCATGACCCAGAACATAGACGCCATCGGCCCGCTGCTGGGTGTAGGCAAAGCCAAAAACAGCCGAGGGCAGGTAGTTGCTGGCGGAAGGCGGAATATAGAGGGGCCGGTAAGTCGCGCTCTGATTGGTGTAGAGGTTGGCCGCAGCAAATTCAGCCGCGAATTCGGAGCCACTGGCCTGCAGCCAGTAATAGTTTTCAAGGCCCTGCGAGACGACATTAGTGAAAATGAACTCGCGACGGGCACCCGAACCGCCAAGGTTCAGGCCGGCGGGACGCACGGGGTTATACCACAGTGTGCTGCCTGCGACGGGAGCCTGGGCCGAGGTTATGCGCTGGGCTTGAGTCGTGCCGGCCAGAAGGCACAGGAGCAGCCCCAACAAGGTCCATTGTTTCATACGGATTGGTGGCTATTTGGGGGTGCAATATATAAAAATCTGGCCCCCTACGCGTTAAAGCCCGCTCGGTCGGGCTGCTCTTGCCTGAGTCCCTGTATCTTGCAGTCGATTTTTCCCCATACACCCCAAACCTAGCTCAGCCGTGCAGTCCAACGAATCCGAGCTGCTTATAGGCGGCCTGCCCGCTGCCGAACTGGCCGACCGGTTCGGCAGTCCCCTCTATGTCTACGATGGCAATCGAATTCAGGCGCAATACCGCCGCCTGAACGCGGCTTTTGCCCATTTTCCCCACCGCTTGCTCTATGCCATCAAGGCCAACGCCAACCTAAACCTCATTCGCCTGCTGCTGGCCGAGGGCGCAGGCCTCGATGTGGTCTCGGCACCGGAACTTCAGCTTGCCCTGCGGGCCGGTGCCCGCCCCGAACAGATTCTTTTTACCCCCAACGGGGTAGGGTTCGATGAATACGAAGAGGCCATAAAGGCAGGCGTATGCATCAACATCGACAACCTAGCCACGCTGGAGCATTTTGGAGCCACCTGCGGCAGCCGCATTCCCGTCTGCATCCGCTTCAACCCCCACATTTATGCGGGCGGGCACAGCCACATCCAGACCGGCCACATCGACTCGAAGTTTGGGATTTCGATCCACCAGCTACGCCACGTGCAGCGCATCGTCGAAGCACACGACCTCAACGTAGAGGGCCTGCACATGCACACCGGTTCCGACATCCTCGATGCCGAGATTTTTCTGAAAGGGGCCGATGTCCTCTTCGAAGCGGCCCGCTCGTTCAGGCCCCTGCGCTACATCGATTTCGGTTCAGGATTCAAGGTCGCGTATCGCGAGGGCGACACCGTTACCGATGTCGAAGACCTGGGACGCCGTCTGGGCCAGCGACTGGCTGCTTTTGCTGCCGAAACAGGCAGCCAGCCCGAAATCTGGTTCGAGCCGGGCAAGTTCCTCGTTTCAGAGGCCGGCTGGCTCATCGCCCGCGTGAACGTGGTCAAGCAGACGGTTGCGTCAACCTTTCTGTGTCTCAATACAGGGCAGAACCACCTGATCCGCCCCATGTTCTACGACGCCTATCACCGCGTGGTGGCCTGCCGACCGGCCCGCCCTGAAACGAAACGGCTCTACACGGTGGTGGGCTACATCTGCGAGACCGACACGCTGGCCAGCGACCGCCAGCTGCCCGAAACGATGGCTGGTGATTACTTGGCCATTGCCAACGCCGGAGCTTACGGCTTTTCGATGGCTTCCAATTACAACTGCCGGCTGCGTCCGGCTGAGGTGCTGGTCCTCGATGGCCAGGCACACCTGATCCGCAGGGCCGAAACACTCGACCAGCTTCTGGCCAACCAAGTCGAGCTGGAGGCTCTGAAACCCACGCAGTCGGCCAGCTGATTTGTTAAGTTAAGTTAGCGGCCCAGCCAGGCGGCCAGCAGCCAGGCATCTTTTTCGAGGCTCTGCAGGTAACCCACCAGCTGGTCTTCGGTGCCCGTGTCGACCTGTTCGAGGGCAGCCCGTACCAGCCCGATGAGCTGCCCCAGCTGGGCGTAAGCGGCCTCGGCTGTTTCGCGTTCGTCGGTCAGGGTCGGCAGTTCGGGCAGGCGGGCCAGCTTCAGGTAGTCGCTGAGGGTGTGAGGCGGCATGTGGCCCAAGGTCAGGATGCGTTCGGCCAGCTCGTCGATTTCTGCCGCCAGACGGGTATAGATCGCCTCGTAGCGTTCGTGCAGCACAAAGAAGTGCGGCCCACGTACCGTCCAATGCAGGGCATGCAAGTTCTGGTAAAGGATATGCCAGTCGGCTAGAAGCGCGGAGAGGGCTTGGGCAGCCTGCTGGCGGATTTCGGTACTCAGGCCCAAAGCATGGGCGGTGGTGGTCTGATTCATGGTTTCAGCTTTTGTTTTTTCAACATAAGAACATATAACAGGCTGAACAAAGCCTCTGCGTTCTGCGTTCCGGCCTAAAATCAACGCCCGTGGAGAACTGCTTCGCTTACTACGGTCTGCCCGAATGCTACGCCATCGATCTGAACGCCCTGCGGCAACTCTATCTGGAACGTGCCCGCAACGAACATCCCGACTACTACCGGCAGGCCGATGCCACCGACCAGGCCCAACGCCTCGACGAAACAGCCCGCAACAACGATGCCTACCGCATCCTGCGCGATCCACGGCTGAGGCTGCTGCATCTGCTGGCTCTCGCAGGCCTGATGAGTCCCTCGGGCGAAAACCTGACCGACCGCCGCCCCGATCCCGCCTTTCTGATGGAAATCATGGAACTGAACGAGGAGGCCGAAAACACCCCCGCCGACCAGCTGGCGGCTGTCGCCGCTCGCATCGACCGTGAGCTGCTGAATCTTGAGCAGCAAATCGAGCAGCTGATGGCCCAGCACGATGCCCAGACGGAAGCACAGGCCCGACGTACCGTTCTCGAAAAAGTCCTACTGCTCTATTTGCAACAGCAATACTGGCAGCGGCTCAAAAATTTGGTGGATTCGCGGCGGCTGTCGTAACTTTACATTCCGTTAACCCGGATGGCGGAATAGGTAGACGCGCTGGTCTCAAACACCAGTGGGGTAAAACCCATACCGGTTCGAGCCCGGTTCCGGGTACCAGCAGCCTGAGCTGGCTTGGCCCCCAATAAAAACGTACATAAGTATAGCCTTTCGCGTGATCTGCAGTATTCCTGCGTGTTGATTATCCGTAAAAAGCTGTCGGCAGGAATCGATTCCTGCGACTGCACCTGCCGGCTGGCGTGAGATTGAAAGCTGAAAGACGGGGCAATGCCCGCTTGCAGCCGGGATGTTGGGCGATTTGCGGCGGTCCTGGGGGGGATCTGCCGGATAGACTAATCGTCCAGCAGTTGTGCGGTGCCTGGGGGGGACACCGTGCAACCGTTCGCCGGGGCTTTTCACCCGAAAAGTCCCGACATGGCGAACAGCTGGAGGGCTTTCTGGGGGGGAAGCCCTCCTTTTTTTTTGCTCCTCTTTGCCTACACTTTTCTACGTATATCTATTCTGCCTACCACCTCAGCGTCGGGCTGTCTGCCCGCATACTGCCCGATTCTGTTACTGCCCGATTCTGTCCGCACCTTCTCAATAACCCTCTTCTTTCCAAACGTAGGCAGCCGTCTGGGGATTGAAGTAAGCTATTTTGGAACGACGACGCAGGCGCACCAGCCCCTCAGGAAAATCGAGAATTTCATCGTGATCGGCCGGAACGACGGCCTCCCCCGCACGGTTGATGTAGCCCCAGCGTCCGTTGAGCTTGACGCGAGCGAGGCTGTCCCCGAAATCGAGGGCTTCGTCGAACTGAGGGGGAATGACCAGACGGCCCGTAGTGTCGATGTAGCCAATCCGTCCGGCCACGCGCACCCGCGCCAGCCGCCGGTGGAAGGGGTAGGCAAAATCGAACGTGGGCTTGATGCGCAGCCGCAGATTGGTGTCCAGATAACCCCATTTACCTTTCTGGCGTATGGGGGCCAGGCCCTCGGCAAAGTCGTTGGCGTCTTCGTATTGAATGGGAATGACAGCCTTGCCGGCAGGGTTGATGAAACCGATTTTGCCTTTGCGGGCTACTTTGGCTAGGCCGTTGCGAAATTCGTTGCCTGTAAGCACACGGGCGTTGAAATCATAGTCCATCGGAATGAGCAGACGGCCCGTCGTATCGACGAAGCCCATTTTTTTTGAATAGACCACCGGGGCCAGCCCCTCGGCAAAGTTGCCAATCAGATCGTACTGCGGAGGCAGCACGACGCGTCCGGTTGTACGTACCAGCCCCTGCTTGCCCCCCTGCCGCACACGGGCCAGCCCCTCGCGCGGCACCTCAAACCAGCTGTAGGCGGCTTCCACCACCCAACGACCCGTCGTATCGATGAGGCCAAAGCGTTCGTCGGGCTCGTCTTCTTCCTCCTCTTCACCTTCTTCGGCAGATGAGGATACCGGATTGGTGGCCTGGCTGGTGTCGGCAGGAACCGACACGACCGCAAGCCCCTCGCGGAAGGTTTCGGCACTCACAAACTGTGGCTCGATGCGTTTACGGCCTGTGTAGTCGATGTAGCCCCAGCGTCCGCTCTCCTTGACCGGAATGAGCGGCGCATTTTCGTAATCACCGATATCTTCGTAGAGCAGTGGCACAACGGAGCGATTCTGCTGGTCGATCAGGCCATAACGCAGCTTCTTGCTAACGGCGTCGCGCTGGGCCACCACTGCGAGGCCACGATGAAAGTCGCGGGCCTCGTCGTAGACAATGGGAATGCGCACACGTCCGAACTTGTCGATGAAACCCGCCTTCCCCCCCTGCCGGACAACCGCCCGGAATTCCTGGAAAAAATCGGCATCGGTATAGCGCGGTTCAATCCGGTAACTGCCACTCGAATCGCGATAGCCCCAAAGCCCCCCCTGGCGAATGGGATAGAAAAACGCCTGGTAGCGGTCGATGGCCGCGCGGGCCTTCATCAGGTTGGGGTAGTCGACGTATTTGTCGACGAATCGTTGCATGGCTTGCAGCGTGCCCTGCTCCTCGTAACGGACAAAGATCGAGTCCCAGGCCCGTTCGCGGGCCGGATGCCGTGGGAACTGCTGGATGAAGGCGTAGTAGTCGGCCTCGGTCTGGCTGCGGGTAGCCAGGGCATAGACCGAGTCGAGGGCCTGCAGCACAAATGGACCGTCGGGTACGGCATCGACATAAGCCTGATAACTTTGAGGGGTACGAGGAGCGGTAATCGAATCGTAAACAGCAATCGGAATCAGGCGGCGAGCCTCGGACACCTCACGGGCCTTGGGAAACTGCTTGATGAACTGCCAGTACGCCGAAGGCCGATGCGACTCGCGGGCTGCCTGAAACTGGAGGCTGTGGAGCCGCGTCACGATGCTGTCCGACTGGGGTGCGCTGGGGTAGCGGTCGAGGAAATCGAGATAGGCACGGGCTGTGCCAAGACCGACCGCCCGCTGAAATTCAATCTGCCAGAGGCGGTTGCGTTCGGCCAGAATGGTGGTTTTATCGATGCGGTAATTTTCGCGCAGGCGGTCGCGATCTTTGGCTTCGGCCCGCTCGTAGGCTTCGAGAGCACGGTTCACGTAGTGGTAGGCCGAGTCAATGTTGTAGAACACACTGCCTTCCAGTGCCGAATGATATTTCGACAAACCAAGCAGGGCTGCTGCTGCGTCGCGCTTCTCACTGTTTTTTACAAAAATATCACGTGCAATCGAATAATTGTGATTCTGCAAGGCCTCAAAACCCTTGACCAGGGACTGCCCGTAGACCAGCCGCCCCCCCAACAAGAACCAGGTCCCGCCTATCAGCAGATAAATCAGTCGCGCCGTCATGATACGGGCAAAAATAGCCCTTCGCTGCCATTACATAGACCGGTCTTCGGACAAAGGCAGATTTTCAGAGGCTGCCGGCTGGTACTGGGGTTCCTATCGAAGGGTACCGGATTCGGAAGCCAACTGCACGCCAAGTTTGCTATCTTTCGACCGATCCGACTTATTCCTTTAAATAAACTTGCATCGATCTCCATTGCCCCATACGCTGCTGCTGATTCTTGGATTGCTGGCAGCCTGCCGTCCGGCCCCGCCGCCAAGCTCGACTCAAACGGCCGCGCCGACCCGTGTCAGGCTGGGAGCCGAAATCCTGCTTGAAAAACACCTCGATCAGCTCGCCGGTCGGCGGGTGGGGCTGGTAGCGCACCGCGCCTCCGTCGTCTACGACAGCCTGCACCTGGTCGATGCCCTGCAGGCGCGGGGAATTGTTCCGGTACGGGTTTTCGCACCCGAGCACGGCTTTCGGGGTCAGGCCGAGGCTGGTGCTCCCATTGCCGATGGCCGCGATCCCGCCACAGGACTGCCCGTGGTTTCCCTCTATGGGCCAAACAAAAAACCTCAGGCACAGCACTTGAAAGACCTGGACCTGCTGCTCGTTGACCTGCAGGACGTGGGGGCCCGCTTCTATACGTACCTCAGCACGCTGACCTACGTCCTCGAAGCCTGCGCCGAGCATGAGGTCGAGGTTTGGGTACTCGACCGACCCAACCCCAACGGCCAGTATGTAGGCGGCCCCAGACTCGAGCCGGCCTACCGCTCGTTTGTAGGCCTGCATCCCGTGCCGGTAGTGCATGGCATGACCCTGGGCGAAATGGCCCGTCTGATCCGGGGCGAAGGCTGGATTGCCCAGGCTAAAGCCCTGCGGCTGAGCGTAGTAGCGATGCAGGGCTACCGCCACCGCCAGAGCTGGGCCGAAACCGGCATCCGCTGGGTGCCGCCCTCACCCAACCTGCCCACTCCCTTCAGTGCTGAAGTCTACCCGCTCATCTGCTGGCTCGAGGGGACCGATGTCAGCGTAGGACGGGGCACCGAGGCACCGTTTGAACAGGTGGGTGCCCCCTGGCACCGCGGCCTGCACCGCCAGTTCTGGATGGACGGAGCCTCGGGCCAGCGCACCGAGCTGGTGCGCGACAGCCTGCGGGGCTATGCAACGGCCTTCGTACCCCGCCCCATTGCCGGCGTGGCAGAAAACCCGCCCCACCGCGACGACAGCTGCTTCGCCCTGCGGATAACCCGGCTGCCGACAACAGGACCGCAGCGGTTTCGGGCCGCAGTGGCCCTGCTGGATAACCTGTACCACGAACACCGCGAGGCCGTAAAAGCCGGCCAGACCCCCGATCGTCCGTTTTTTGAGCCGAAAGCCTTCGACGGGCTGGCAGGCTCGGCAGCTCTGCGCGAATACCTGCAGACGGGCCGAAACCTCGAACCTCTGATCGAGAGCTGGGAACGCGAAGCCCGCGCCTTTGGCCGCCTGCGCGATGGCTGGCGGCTTTACCCCGACTGACGACCTGTTTTTGTGTAATTTTGGTCTTTGATCGTTCATTAATCGAACCTCGGTACCAGGCTTTTCCTTTGCGCTTGAAGCGAATCCACCCGACATGTTTCTGGCTGCTGGCAGCAGGCCTGCTGATGGCACTGCCTGCAATGGGGCAAGGCGGCCGCGTGCTCGATCGCATCCTGGCTGTAGTTGACGAGGAAATCGTTCTGGAATCGGAACTGAACAACCAGTACGACTACCTGATCAAAAATGGACGCAAAGACGAGGGCGACCTGCGCTGCCGCGTCTTCGAGCAGCTGCTGACCAACAAACTGCTGCTGGCCCGCGCCCGCCTCGACAGTGTCAAGGTTACCGATGCCCAGATCGAGGAAGAGCTTAACCGCCGCATCCAGAACCTGACGAACCAGCTGGGTTCAGAGAAGGCCCTGGTCGAGATTTACGGCAAATCGATCATCGAAATGCGCATGGACCTGCGCCCTGCCATCACCGAAGAACTGCTCATCGACGCGCAAAAGCGCAAGATCATGGAAGGGGTCGAAGTTACGCCGCGGCAGGTGCGCCGCTTCTTCAACGACATCCCACCCGACAGCCTGCCCTATTTTCCGGCCGAGGTCGAACTGAGCCATATCGTCATCCGGCCGCAACCTTCGGAGGAAAACCGCGCGGCTGCCCGCCAGAAACTGTCCACCCTGCGCGAACGCATCGTTCGGGGCGAAATTGCTTTCGAGGAAGCCGCCAGCCGCTATTCGATGGATTACGGCTCGGCCAAACGGGGCGGCTCACTGGGTCAGTTCAGCCGCGGCGACATGGTGCCCGAATTTGAGGAAGTGGTCTACAACCTGGAACCTGGGCAGCTGTCGACGGTTTTTGAGTCGCCTTACGGCTACCACATCGTCAAACTGGTCAGCCGCTTGGGCAACGAAGCCGAAGCGGCCCATATTCTGATCAAGCCTGAAATCGACCTCATCGATCAGGACAAAGCCCTGCAGAAACTGCGCGAGCTGCGCAAGCGCATCCTGGCCGACAGCCTGAGCTTCGAGCAGGCCGCCCGCGAGTTTTCGGACGACCGCCTCACCAAGGACAACGGCGGGCGCATCCTCACGGCTACAGGCGACTACCGCGTACCACTCGACCAGCTCGATGCCGATCTCTACCTGAAGGTCGATAACATGAAACCAGGCGAGATTTCGGAACCGATGGAATTCATTTTTGCCCAGGGCGAGCTAGTCAAGGCCTGGCGGATCGTTTACCTGCAAAAAAAGCTGCCGCCTCACAAAGCCAACCTGCAAGATGACTACGGCAAATTCCAGCAGGGAGCCAAACAGGCCCATCAAGCGAAAATACTGGAAGAGTGGTTTAAGAAAGCCAAAGAACAGATTCACCTCGAACTCAAGGATACGGGCTGCGCACAGGCCCTGAAGAACTGGTACCAATAGGAAGACATGAAAGCATTTGCATCGGATGTAGAAGGGGCGAAACGCCTGCAGGAAGCTGTCGGCCAGCTCAAAGCCGAAATCGGTAAAGTAGTCATCGGCCAGCACGACATCGTGGATAAAATCATTCTGGCCATCCTCTGCCGGGGGCATGCCCTGCTCATCGGCGTTCCGGGCCTGGCCAAAACCCTGCTCATCAGCACGGTAGCCCAAACACTGGACCTGAAATTCAACCGCATTCAGTTTACGCCCGACCTCATGCCGGGCGACATTCTGGGTTCCGAACTGCTCGAAATCGACCCCGAAACGGGCCGCCGCTACTTCAAATTCGTTAAAGGGCCGATTTTTGCCAACATCGTTCTAGCCGATGAGGTCAACCGCACGCCGCCCAAAACACAGGCTGCCCTGCTGGAAGCCATGCAGGAAAAGCGCGTTACCATAGCCGGCGAAGACCACCCGCTCGAAGAGCCTTTCTTCGTCCTGGCAACCCAGAACCCGATCGAACAGGAAGGAACCTACCCCCTGCCCGAAGCCCAGCTCGACCGCTTCATGTTCAGCCTCTTTGTCGATTACCCCGAGTTTCGCGACGAGGTCGAGATCGTAAAAGCGACGACCAGCAACCAGAAAGTTGAAGTCAAGGCCGTGCTCAAGCGTGACGAGATTCTGGCGTTTCAGGATTTGGTGCGACGCGTGCCCGTAGCCGACAACGTGGTCGAATTTGCCGTGGGCCTGGCTTCCAAAACGCGGATCAGCACCCCCGCCGCCCCCGATTTCATCAGAAACCTGCTCAACTGGGGTGCGGGTCCGCGGGCCTCGCAGTACCTTGTGCTGGGGGCCAAGGCTCACGCCCTGATGCGCGGCAAATATGCCCCCGACATCGAGGACGTGCGGGCCATTGCCACCAACGTGCTGCGCCACCGCATCGTGCCCAGCTTCAATGCCGAAGCCGAGGGCATCAGTGCCGATGCTATCGTCAAGCAGCTCCTGACAGCCTAAAGCGCGAAAAAGAGCGTCGCGATACCGAAGTAGATCAGCAGGCCCGTAATGTCCACAATTGTGGTAATGGCGGGCGTGGAAGCCACCGCGGGGTCGCCACCCACGCTTTTGACGATCAGGGGAAGCGTCCCGCCAATGATGGTCGAGGAGATTACCTGCAGGCTCAAGGCCAGCGAAATGACAGCGGCGACGTTGATGAGGCTGACTTGTTCGGGCACCTCTGTCTCCCACGAAAGAAACAGAATCTTGAGAAAGGCCAGCAGCCCCAGGCATACGGAAAGCAGCAGCGAGATGCGCAGCTCTTTGAAGACCACTCGGAACCAGTCGCGAGCGCGGATTTCGCCCAAGGCCAAGGCCCGCACGATGACCGTAGCGGCCTGACTGCCAGCGTTGCCACCGGTGTCGGCCACCATCGGCATATAAAGAGCCAGGATGATCATCTTTTCGAGGGCGTGCTCGAAATGGTGAATGATAACCCCCGAAATAATGCCCACAGCAGCCAGCGAAACCACCCAGACCGCCCGCCGACGGAAGTGCGTCAGGCTGGGCGTTTTGAGGTAGGTATCGGACGAAGGGCTGGAGAGAATACCCATGAACCGCTCGAGGTCCTCGGTGTTCTCGGCCTGGATGATGTCGATGACATCCTCGTAGGTTACGACCCCGCGCAGGCGGTTCTGTTCGTCGACGACCGGCAGGGCCAGCAGGTTGCGCCGCTGCACCGTCTGGGCAACGGCCTCGCGGTCGTCGTGCACGCGGGCAAAAACCAGGTTGTCGCGATGCATCACCTCCTCGATTCGCTGGAGGGGGTTGGCTTTGAGCAGTTCCTTGAGGCTGAGCACACCGATCAGCTCCTCGCGGTCGTTGATTACGTATAAATAGTAGAGAAAACGGATGGTGGGCGAAAACTTGCGTACCTTTTCGAGGGCTTCGGCGCAGGTCTTTTCGGGCTTGAGCCAGAGGTAGTCCTTGGACATGACCCCACCAGCGGTGTCTTCGGCATAGGCTGCCAGCTCGAGGATGCTGTTGCGGATGTCTTCGGGCAGCTGGGCCAGCAGGTCGTGCTGCTCTTCGGGCCGCAACTGCTGGTAGACGTCTACCCGAACGTGGGGCGAAACGTTGGCCCAGAGGCTTGCCAGGCGTTTGCCGCTCAGGGTTTCGATCAGCTCACGCTGCAGCTGGGGGCTGAGTTCGGCGTAAATGGCTCCCTGTTCAGGCCCTTCAAACTGATCGAGCAGCACCGGAACGTAGCCCGGTTCGATCTGATCGAGGATTTCGGCGATCTCGACGCGGGGCAACCGCTTCAGGTCTTGAGCCAGGTTCTTGATCTGCTCGACGCTTTGCATGCCCTTGAGCACACGCAACAGTACCTCTTTTTTCATCTCAATACTCTGTACTTAGTTTCAAAACGGGTTTCCACTGAACCGTTCGGACCCCATCGAGACTTTTGAGGCTGCCAGCCAGGGTTTCGAGGGCGTTTTCGGCCCGCACCTGCGCTTCGACTTCCACGCGAACGATAATCTGATCGTCGGTCTGGCCATCGGATGCACGGATAGAGGCCAGACGCAAGCGGTCGTCCGACCGAAGGAAATTCAGGCAGAGCAACCGGACGGCATTTTCTGATGCGTCGCGGCAGTGGATTTCCAGCTCATAGAAATAGGAACTGCGTTCGGGTTGGCCAAACTGCAGGTTGCCAATCCAGTTGCCCACAGAGCGCAGAGCGGTATGCGCCAGCATGACCGCAGCCGTCATGTAAATAGCCTGCACGAAGAGTCCTGCCGCAGTCAGGGCCCCCACAGCAGCCGAACACCAGATGGTGGCTGCTGTATTAAGGCCCCGTACATTCACCCCCTCTTTCAGGATGACTCCACCGCCGAGAAAGCCTATACCCGTAACGATCTGGCCCACCACCCGCGAGGGATCGCCCTGCGATGCGGTCAGCGATTCGGATAGCAGTACGTAACCCGCTGCCCCTAGACTGACCAGCGTATTGGTACGCAGGCCAGCGTTGCTGTGCCGCAGCTGGCGTTCCAGGCCGACGGCGGCACCCAGGCCAAAGGCAACGCCCAGACGCAAGGCAAATTCCAGACTCGTGAGCAGCATGCGTAACTCCTTTGGCAGAACGTGGGAGACGGCTATCTACATAGGGGATGGTCGCACCGCAAGGTGCAGCTGGTTAACGGGCCGCAATTTTAGGAAGCTTTGACTTTGTAACCAAGCCCTTGAATTAACCTTGGGTAATCTCTTGGTAAAGAATTACCGGAGCGGGCATGCGGATGCCCAGAAAAAAACTTTCGGCTTCGCTGCCTGCTTTCAGCTGGCGTTCGGCGGCCTGGCGCAGGAGTCGCAGCCGGTGGGGAACTTGACCGGCATCGCCTTCGAGCACACCCGCCAGGTTGTGGGAGACCATCACGACATGTTCTGCACTCGACCAGCTGTACGCTCGGTGATCTACATACAGCGGATCGAGGGGTCGGTCGAGAGGCAGGCTTGGCCCGGGCGGTTGGCTATGAGGCTGTGGATCGTGCCCGAGCAGCCAGACCCGCTGCCCTGCCGTCAGCACCTCGAGCGCACCGGATTTTCGGTCGAAGACCACGAGAGCCAGGCTCATCGATTCGACATCGGCACCAACCCGGGTGTTGCACAAGCTGCGATGCAGCCAGCCGAGCAGTTGCGTGCCGTCTCTCAGAACCGGTGCTTCGACGTGCTGCAGAACCAACAGCACCCGCAACGAAAGTTGAGCCGCAACGGCAGCTTCGCCGTGGGCCAGTCCCCCCAGCACAAAGAGCCGCTCATCGGTCAGCGTGTACCAGAGGAATCGGCTCGACTGCCAGGGTGTCGACTGAACGACGAACTGCACTTCGAAGCCCTCGCTTTCCAGGGCCAGCCAGTCGGGCTGCACCAGGCGTTTGTGGGTTTCGGTCTGCTGCACCACCAGTTGCAGTTGGTCGTTCCGAGCTTCCACGGCTTGCCGCAGGCGAATGGCCGATGCTTCGAGTGTAAGGTTCTGCTGCTGGAACCGATTACGCTGGTGCAGGCAGACCAGTTCGTGATCGAGCAGCCTGAACCAGGCATCGACCAACGAGGGAGCATCGAAGGTCGGCTGCCTGGGGTCGAGCTCCAGATAAACAACGGCCATCACTTCGTGCGGCATGCCTAAGGCAAATACGCAGGAATACCTGGAGATCCAGTCGGGCTTGGAACCCATCTTGAAGCTCGGCCAGGCCTGTTTCAAACTCGCCAAAGGCAAATCAGCAGGCACCTGACCATCGAGCCAATAAAGCGTTTGGATGCCCGCCCGGGGAGTCCAGCGATCGACCTGGATCGATTCATCGTCCTGCGATATGGGGCATTGCCAGAAAAAAAGCTGCTTGAGGCCCATTACTTGATGCAGGAGCCGGGCGGCTGCTTCGACCAGCTGCCGCAGGTCGCCGACGCAGCTCATGGCCTCGTGCCACTTCGTGTGCAGCCGCTGCAAACGCTGGTGCAGGCGAACAAGCTGCTGCTCGCTGTAGCGCGAGACAGCTTGATCCAAGGTATGGATCAGAATGCTGCGATCCCAGGGTTTTTCGAGAAAGCGAAAAAGACCCGCCTCAGTAAAGGCCCTGCGCACGTCCTCAATATCGGCCTGACCGGAGAGCAGGATGGTCTGCAGGTCGGGTTGCTGGCGGTGAAGCCGTCGTAGCAGCTCATCGCCCCGCATACCGGGCATCACCTGATCGCTGACAACCACCACGGCACCGCTGCCATCCTCCTCCAGTTCCTCGATGAGGTCCAGCAGTTCGAAACCACTCTGTGCAAATTCCAGGATGAAGCGGTCGGCCAGCGGAGAGTCGCCCAGCTGCCCCTGCAACGCATCGAGTACGTGCTTTTCGTCGTCGACGAACAAGATATAGCCTGTCCTGTTTTCCATTTGGGAAAGGATGACCTGCTTGCACTTTTTTGGTGCACGCTTCCAGCAATTAGCGAATTTATTCGGGATTTCAAATCCATATTTCGACCAATCGAGTCAGTCAGCAGGTCAACCCTACAACGAGGATGTCATCGGTCTGGGGGGTGCTGCCCTGCCAGGCATCGAGATACAGTTCCAGCTCCTTCAGGGACTGGCCCAAGGGGTAGCGGTTCGATTCTGTCAAATGCTGGCGGAGGCGGCGTGCGGTGAATTTACGGTCTTGGGTCGGGCCGCCAAACTGATCGACAATTCCATCGGTGAAGAGAAAGAGTCGGTCGTCGGCTTTGAGGGTATAGCTGTGTTCCTCGTAGGTTTTGACTTCGGTTTCGTAGCCGCCTACCCCCCAGCGGTTGCCCTTGATTTCGGTCAGGTCGTCGGCCCGCAGGTGGTAGAGGGGGCGGTTGGCACCGGCGAAGGTCAGTCGGCGGGTCTGGCGGTTGTAGTGAATGATGGCGATATCCATGCCCTCGCTGACGGCGCGATGCTCCTGGCGCAGGGTGTCGATGATCAGCTGGTCGAGCCTGGCCAGAATGCAGGCAGGCGCGTAAACGCCTGTTTCGGCCGTGATTCGATCGAGCAGGTTGCAGCCCAGAACCGTCAGCATGGCTCCCGGGACGCCGTGGCCCGTGCAGTCGCCCACTGCCAGAATCAGCTCGTCGCCGATCCGCCGGTACCAGACGAAGTCGCCACTGATGACATCGCGGGGGCGGTAAATGAGCGCGGCATCAGCAAAAAAGGTTTGGAGTTCGTCGAGCTTGGGCAACAAAGCATCCTGAATGCGGCGAGTAGCAGCGATGCTTTCGCGCAGCTCGTGCATCTGCTCCTCCAGGGCCTGCTTCTGCTCGGCTATTTTATCTTTTTTGATGCAGAGATCGGCATAGAGTCTGGCGTTGTGCAGACTCACGGACAGGTTGGGTGCCAGGTGGTTGAGGAAGCGTTGGACATCTTCCGAAAATGCGGCGACCCGATGGCTGTGTTCGAGGTAGAGCAGCCCCACCAGTTCGCCATGAAGCAGCAGGGGCAGACAGATGAGGCTTTTGGGCCGGTGGTGTCGAATGTATGGCTCGCGCAGCAGCCACTCATCGGCCTGATGGGTGCTGACATTGGCGCAGCTGTAGGCCTGCTTGCGGGAAATAACGTAGTCTACAATCGAATAGGGAATCTGGCGGCTTGTGTCGGGAGCAAAAGTGGGCAGAGTGCTGTGGGCATCGCCCACACTGCCCAGAAAGGTATGCACCTGCAGCAAGCCTTGGTTGTTGAGCAGAATCAGGCAACCACGCGTGGCCTGCGTCTGACGCAGCACCTGCCGCATGACCCCTTCGATAAGCTGGTCGAGATCGTTGGAACTGCTGAGCACCTGGCTGCAGTCGTAGAGACTTTGCAGCAGGCGGTTCTGGGCATCGTGCTCGCTCTTGCGCACGAACGCACGCGCAGCCTCCTCAACCGTGAGGAGCAGATCCACTTTATCCCACGGCTTGGCGATGAAGCGATAGAGTTCAGCCTGGTTGATGGCCTGAATCACGGCCTCCATTCGCGATTCGCCGGTCAGCAGAATTTTTTTGGTCTGCGGCGATCGCTCGTGCACACGGGAAAGAAGCTCGCAGCCCTGCATCTGGGGCATGATCTGGTCCGAGATCACGACAGCCACCTGCTGGCCCTCATTTTGCAGCTCGTCCATGATCTCGAGCAGCTCGGAACCGCTTTCGCTGTACTCAAACTGAAACTCCGACCCAAAAGCGGAATTTTCCAGTTGGGTAGCCAGTGTGTCGAGGACATCTTTCTGGTCGTCTACACACAAGATAAAGGGTTGAGTTGCCATTTTTTTTACAGATAAATTAAAGAAGTTGACTGGCCTGCTCGTTTGTATTAGTCATTTAGCGCAAACCCTTTTTCTACTTATACTTAGTGATCCTGATTAAGGTTACAGGAAAATCCGCTTTTTAGATCATAGTTTCCGTATGCAGTTCAAATATTGCTTGTTGGTGAATTACATAAAATGATCTACGTCATATTTTTGAAAAAGCTGGAATTTATTCCTTGGGAATCGATGAAGCGTTTTTTAGCTTGCGCCGCTCTGCTTGCAAGTGCCGCAGCCCAACCGGTCATCCAGCCGGCAGGTGCGCAACCGGCTGCGGTCTTAGCAGGTCAGCAGGGCCGCTGGCCCGAGGTTAAGTCGGTCGATTTCAGCCGCGAGGGCTGCTGCTGGGAGGCAGAATTTGAACACGAGGGCCAGTCCATGGAAGCTCTCTGGATGCGTGATGGCACCCTGTACGCGATCATGCGGCCGATTCCTCGCAATCAGGTGCCCGAGCCGGTGCAACTGGCAATGGGCCGCCGCTGGAACCGCGTGCGTGAAACGGAACTCATGCTTCGAACCAGCGGACGCCCCCTTTACGAACTCGATCTGGGCGGCAACCGCAAACGCTGGTTTACCGCCGAGGGCAAACCCCAACGCAAACCCTGCACCCTCCCGCGCAGGCGGCTGCCGACCTCCGGCTGGGATGGAGTCGGATCACCAATGAATTAACAGACAGGAAACCTTACGGCCGTTTGGAGTATTGAATCGACTAGAGCAATTGTGAGTATCAATCCCAACCGACCGAACCATGACCCTGTACGACCTGCTGGGGGTGTCGCCCCAGGCTTCCGCCGACGAGCTTAAGCAAGCCTGGCGCGACCAGGCCCGCCAGTATCACCCCGACGTCAATCCCGACCCGGTAGCTGCCGAACGCATGCAGCTGCTCAACGTAGCATACGACCTGCTGAGCGACGCGCAGAAACGGGCCGCTTACGACTTGCTCCTGGCACGTGGCCAGGCACCGGAAGCCGAGCAGTTCGACCCCCGCGACCCCATGGCCATCATCCGCAAGGCCCAGCGAGCCGGCAAACGGCAGCGCAAAGCCCCCCCGCCGCCACCGCCCATCTGGCAACGACCCTACATCATCGCACCGGTACTCCTGCTGCTGGCCTTTGGGCTGGCCTTTCTGGTGTGGAGGAGCTTTGTGCACCACGTGCAGCCGGTGCCGCGTCTGACGCTGGAGTACCGGTTCATGAACCGCTGGCCTGAAGGTCTGGAAAACAGCCCGATCGTCGTGCAACTGCGGCTCAAGGGCAACCGCCTCGACTCGATTCCGGCAGCAGTAGGCGGGCTGACCTCGCTGGTCTATTTCGATGCATCGGACAACCGTCTGACGGACGTTTCACCCCGCCTCTGGAGCCTGCGGGCTTTGCAATACGTCGACCTGTCGGACAATAGACTGAACCAAATTTCAATTCCTGAAAACAACAAAAGTCTGCTATCGATTCTGATACTGCGGAACAATCCACTGGGAAACGAAGCCCTGATCGAAATCGCCCGCCTGCAACATCTGCAGCAACTCGATATTCGGGGAACGCAAATCCGGCCCGAAGCCGTGGCAGCCTGGAAGCTGCTGAGACCTGAGGTGCAGGTTCAGCATTGAGGCGCACCAAGTTTTCCACTGCGGAATAAGGCCCAAGGTTGCATGGGCGGGTATTAATGGTTTATTTCAGGCTTTTTCCAGATGCAACGTGGAGTTAACCTTGGCTGAACACGCGTACCGGGCGGGCCTGCTGGCGGCCCTCATGGAGATCGATCTGGTGTTTGGCTTGGTGGTTACGCTGATTCTGAGTGCATCGGTAGCAACAGCCATCCGGTTCTATTTCAAGAATCGAATCCTGCAGATTCGGATCAACCACTTTCAGGAAGAGCTGCGCCATTGCGAGGAACAGATCGAGCTGCAACAGCAGGCCCTCAATGCCCAGGCACTCGAAATCGACACGCTCGACCAGATTGTCCGTGTGGTCAACAAGGACATCCAGTTCGACAAAGTTTTGCGTAACCTGCTGCTGCAGGGCGTCGAACTGATTCCGCAGGCCGAAAGCGGAGCCTTCCTCGTCTACGACGACGACACGGATGCATTCCGCATCGGAGCGGCCTTCGGCTATGAACTCAATCAGGTCAGCGAACTGAGCTTTTCGATCGAGGAGGCCCTCCAACGCTACTCCCTGCCCTCGGAGCAGATCAACGAGGGGGTGTTTGTGGTACAGAACATCAACGCCGACCGCGCGGCCAGCCATAAACTGGGTCACCTGCCCCAGCCCGTTTCGATGCTGTCGATGACCTTCGTAGTCAAAGGCGAGCTGTTGGGCTTCGTTATTTTCGACAACTTCAGCGACCCCCACGCCTTCCGCGCCGAAGACCTGACGCGTATGCTGCGCTTTCGCGATCATGCCGTGCCGGCCTTTACCAAAGCCTGGTTCATGCGGGCCATCCAGCAGAAAGCCAACGAACTGGCCCGCCTCGAAGAAATCATCAAGATCATCAACCTGGAGGTAGAGTTCGAGCGGGTGCTCTACGCCCTGCTCGAACAGGGGCTCGAGCTCATCCCCCAAGCCGAAAAAGGCGCGTTTCTCATCCTCAACACCCAGGATCAGACCTTCCGCATTGCAGCGGTGCTCGGCTATCAGGCTACGATCGTCAACTCCTTCCAGCTCAGCTGGGAGGAAGCCCTGATGCGCTATGCACCCGACGGCTCGCAAATCAACGAGGGAGTCTATATCCTCAAGCGGGAGGAAATCCGCCCGTCGATGAACGAGGCCCTCCGTTCGGTGGAGCTGCCTCTCTCGATGCTGGCCATGACCGTGCACCTCGACGGGGAACTGGCCGGCTTTATCATTCTGGACAACTTCAAAGACCGCGAAGCCTTCTCGAATTCCGACATCCAGAAGCTGCTGCGCTTCCGCGACCACGCCGTGGCCGCTTTCGCCAAGGCCCGCTACCTCAATGAGATTCAATCCCAGAAGACCAAGCTCGAAAAAACCTACGAGCTGCTCAAAAAGAAAAACGATGACCTGCAGCTGGCCAATGCCATCATCGAGGACAAAAACCGCGACATCACCGACAGCATCCGCTACGCCCGCCGCATCCAGGAGGCTATCATGCCTCGGGCGGACGAACTCAATGCCTATTTCCCTGACTCCTTTGTCTTTTACCGGCCCAAGGACATCGTTTCGGGAGATTTTTACTGGTTTACCTACAAGCGAGGCTATGTCATCTTTGCGGTCGTCGATTGCACAGGGCACGGCGTGCCGGGCGCGTTCATGAGCGTGATGGGCAGCACCCTGCTCAATAACATCGTCCACGTACAGGGCATCCTCTCAGCTTCTGAAATTCTCGATGCCCTCAACCAAAATGTGAAGACGATGCTCAACCAGAGTGCCGACGGCCAGCACAGCAACGACGGCATGGATCTGGGGCTGGGAGTCTACGATCCGGCTACCCGTACCCTGAGCTACGCCGGTGCCAACCGGCCCCTCTACCGCTTCCACCGTGGCGAGCTGATCGAGTTGCGGGGCGACAAATTCCCCATTGGCAACAACCCTTTGTCCGAGGATGACTCCTTTACGGGCCATCAGATCGAGCTGGAGGTTGGCGACGTGCTCTACCTGACCACCGACGGCTATCAGGACCAGTTCGGCCACATCAACAACCGCAAGTTCACCTCGCGCAAGCTCAAAGACCTGCTCATTGAAATTCACACCTACCCTATGAGTGAGCAACGCAAAATCGTCGAGCAGGTTATCCGCGACTGGATGGGCAGCAATCCCCAAACCGACGACATGCTCATCATGGGGATTCGAATCTCGAGCTAGCCTTTAAAAGTGGCCAAGCAGCGTCAGCTGCAGCTGGCAGATCCAGGCTTCTGATGGTCGGACACACAAAAAAAACGGCGTATCTTTTTCAGTACGCCGTTTTTTTGACAGAAAGTCTTTAGCCCTCTTTAGTTGCTGATCATAACCTTGCCAGTCGAAACGAGGTTGCCGCTGCGTACGCTGTAGAGGTACGCGCCTTGGGGTAGGCCCGCCAAGTCGACGCGCTGACTGGTGGTTCCCGCAGGCAGCTGACCGAAATCGAGCGTCCGCACGGTGCGGCCTGCCAGGTCAGTCAGTTCAAAGCGGGCATCGGCAGCTTGAACTTGGGTCCACGTCAGGTTGAGGGCTTCGCGGACGGGATTGGGATAGGCCGAGAACTGAGCCAAAGGCTGGGCACCCGATTTGCGCGAGACCGTCGCCGTTGGCAGCTGGGTTACGCTGCCATTGGGAAGGGCCAGGAAGAGGCCAAAAGCAGGCCCGTCCTGATTCTGGCTCGGATCGAAGAATCCGGAAGCAAAGACGATGCCCGCAGCACCACGCGCGTTGGAGAGATCGGCCTCGAAAGCAGCCACGGCCTCGGGTGCACCAGCGGGTTTGAGGTCGATGATGTACTTGGCCGGCGGAACCGAAAGGTAGTTTCGGCTGAATTCGCCGTACTTGATGTTGGAGACGAGTGCCCCCACGCCGCGACCTACAACATCGACAGCCGGAGCGTCGGTCGATCCGTGAAAGACAAGAAATTCGACGTTGTCGGCATTTTCGGCCTGAAGGCGCATGGGGGTGAAGTTGAAGATGGCTACGGCGATATCCTCGCTATTGGGATTGGGCGCAAACTTGGCAGGATCGGCTACACCGTTGATGATGGCAACATACGAATTGGCGGCCTCAAATTCTTCGAGGTCGAATTCGACCAGTTTTTCATCGCCACCATAAACTTCGATAGTCAGGGGTGTTTCAGCCGGCAGCAGGGGCAAGGCCGGTGTGGCTTGGCGGAAGGCTACGGGCAGACGTATGGGCAGCAGGTCGAGATCGGGCAGAGCCGTGGGCCGGATGCTGACGCTTACATTCGCCAAAGCCGGATCGGCGGCGTTGTGAATGGCCTGCACCGTGGCATTGGGCCAGTTGAGAGGCAGCACGTCGCCATTGGGTAGTACGGCCACCAGACGGATGATGTTGGTCGAACCGGCCGCGTTGGGGTTGACGTAGCCGGTGGCTGCCACCAATACACCTTGGCCGCCAAGGTTTGCCGCAGGCAGCAGCCAGGTAAAGACGCGGGTCTGATCGGCAACATTCGGGCTCTCGCCAACGGTCAGCGTAACGCTGTAGTTATCGGCAGGAACCTGCAGTACTTCGGTGCTCTGGCCGTAGGCCAGCTGGCGGAAGAGCTGGATTGTGCCGTTGGCCACGCCGTTGACGGTCGGGGCATCGGTCGCGCCATGGTACACGGTAACGGCCACGTTATCGCCTTCGGCGGTTGGGGTGGCCGGCACGGCCACGACGTCGAGGGGCGTCGTTTCCGAACCGGGCGTACCCGTGGCGATGAGGTACAGTACAGCATCGGCGGGTACATCGGCGAACTCCTTGCGCAGCAGGGCTTGGGTGCTTGCGTCGCTGTTGGGTGGCTTGATTTCCACAATGAAGGTGCTGGTTCCACTAAAGTCGAGGAACATAGTAGCATTCAGGTACTCGAAGTTGGGAATGGCTTTTTCGCCATTGACCCAGACATCGACGGCTGCAGCAGCAGGAGCAGCCACGTTGTGGAAAACCTGCAGGCGTTGGGCCAGCAGGGCTGGCATGCCAGCAAGCAGACACAGGATAAGCAGCAATAAGTTTTTCTTCAACATTGGATTTAGAAGTATTTAGGGTTGAAATCGAAAGAATGAAGATGATTGTAATGGCTTTGCTCGAATCAGAAATGGATACCTACGGAACGTTTGATTGAATTTTCAGAATACAAATCAAACCCCATTGACTCGGCCATCGTTCAATTGCCGAACGCGAACAGTCGTTTTCAAGACCTGAGCGGTTCAAATTTCGAGCTGATCGGTTAACAGAGTCTGGCACCTGAAACCGAATTCCAGCCACCCAATTTTAAAGTTTGGAAATCTTTCTGTTAAGTTTTATATTGGCCAACGTTATCAAAGTAATCAATAGTTTGATATCAATTGCATTTGCTACACTCGATTTGCTTATGAAAAATGATTTACTCAAGAGTTACCAATTTTTTAGTGTTAGTGCTGATGGGGCTGTTTCTTGGGGGGGTACCCATCGGAATGATTGCACTGGCACAAGAACCCGGAACCAGTTCCTATGGTAGCCACATCATCCCCCTGAAGGGGGATGCCGCCCATATCCACACTTCCGACAACAGCTTTTCCAACAGCTACAGCGGCAACGCCTGCGGCCTCAACTACACCATGGCCTCGGCTGTATTGCAGCAGCGGTACGTTACCCTGCGTGGAGTCAATCAGCCGGCGGATCTGCCCATTAGCAACCTGCCCTGTGCCGATAACCTGCGCATCGAACGGGCCTTCCTCTACTGGACGGTCGAAACGAACCAGCTCTTCGGCCAGACGGTGCGCCTGACCAACCCCCAGGGAAACGAGCAGACGTTCCCGGCTTCGGAAATCGGACAGGCCAGCCCGGGCAAATGCTGGGGCTGCAACTACACCCGTACGTTTCGGGCCGATGTTACCAGCCACATCACCGGCAACGGAACCTACCGCGTTCAGGGCCTGCCGGTCGGCGTTACCTGCGATGCCAACGGCGGCGATACCGACGGCGTGCTGCTGCTCATCGTCTTTCGCGATCTTTCGGCCACCTGGCAGGGCCATCTGCGCATCTTCGATGGAATCATGGTGCGCAACAACGGCTCCGCCCAGCAGAACATCACCGGCCTGAGCTTTTGCGCCCCCCCTACCAACGCACGGGGATTTGTAGGCGTAGCCGATTTGCAGCTCAACACCCAGCCCGTCTGGACGGCTACCATCAACGGCCAGACCCACGGCCTCAACGCCCGCTTTTTTAACATCGAAGAACGACCCGTAACCCTCAATCAGACCCAGACCAGCTCCGAATTTGGCATGCATACTGCCGCCGACTGCTATGCGTTCTTTATGGCAGGCCTCTACTGGCAGACTACGGGCTGCCAGACCTGCGGCCAGCAGTCGAACTTCACGGTTACAGGAGGCGCCTCCGTTTGCGCAGGCGATGCCAGCGGCCCCACCCTCAGTTTTTCAGGCCCCGCCAACCGGATCGACACGTGGGAAGCCTCGACCAATAGCGGAGCCAGCTGGACGCCGCTCAATGTATCGACGGCATCCTATCTCCCCCCCGTACCTGCCGTTACCACCTGGTATCGCGTGCGGCTGACGGCAGCTGCCTGCCCTGCCAGCTTCACCAACCACACCGTTATTACCGTAACCAGTCCACCCGAGGCCGGAACCCTCAACGGAGGCGGACCAGCCTGCGGCAACCAGGCTCCCCCACCGCTGACGCTCTCGGGTCATACAGGAACGCTGAGCCGCTGGGAAGTTTCGACCGACTGCCCGGCCTTCACAACCTTTACTACCGTTGCGGCTGCCGGCCCCAGCTGGCAACCCCCACCGGCAACGGCTGCCCGCTGCGTACGGGCACGAATCACCAGCGGCAACTGCCCCGCAGTAACCAGCGGGGTGGTCAACCTGCCCTGGGAAAGCGACGGCCCCAGTGGCACCCTGACCGGCCCGACCACCGTCTGTAGCGACGCCCGCGACATCCGCCTGACCCTGACCAACAGCAGCCTGACCGTGTTGCGCTGGGAGTTCTCTGCCAATTGTCCGGCTTTTTCGTCGCCTCAGACCATCGCGCACACGCAGGCAGTTCTCGATCTGCCAACGCCCCCACCAACCACCCGCTGCTACCGCGTCATCCAGGCAGGAGCCATCTGCGCCGAACGGGCTTCCAGTGTGCTGACCCTGAGCGTAGAGCCGGCTTCAATCAGCGGAAACCTGACCGGCCCCAGCACCACCTGCCCCGGCAATGCTCTGACTCCCCTGAGCCTGAGCGGCCACCAAGGCAACGTCGTGCGCTGGGAAGAATCGGAAGACTGCTTTACGTCAACAGTCCTGACGGTGCTCAACCTCACGAGCACAAGCTACACTCCGCCGCCGCTGAGCCGCGACCGCTGCTGGCGCGTCATTGTTCAGCGGGGCAACTGCCCGCCCGTAGTTACCCTGCCCCACCGCATCGAAGTGGTAAACTCGCAGCTGGGAGGGGTGCTGACTCCAGCTCAATCCAGCCTCTGCCAGGGGCAAGGTGCCCCCCTACTGACTCTGCAGGGAGTTTCAGGCACGATCCTGCGATGGGAACGATCGACCGACAGCGGCCAGACCTGGACCAGCTTTGCCCATACCCAGCATACCTACCAGCCCCCCAATCTGAACCAAACGACCTGGTACCGCGCCATCAGCACGGGTATCACCTGCCCCGAGCTGCGTTCCGAAGAAGCCCGCATCCAGGTCAATCCCGCCTCGGTCGGGGGGGAGCTGCAAGCCGACCGCCGCATCTGTCAAGGTCAGACCAGCGGGCTGCTCAGCCTGATCGGCCAACAAGGTGAAGTTGTGCGCTGGGAGCAATCCACCAATGGCGGCCAGACCTGGACCCCGCTGGCCCTGACCCTTACCAGTTGGACGAGTGGAAACCTTATGGCCGACATCCGTTACCGGGTAGTCGTACAGAGTGGGGCCTGCCCGCCCGCCACCAGCACCGAGGCGCGTATCACAGTGGACGAACCCACCCTCGGAGGCGAGGTAAGCCCCGACCGCACCGTTTGCCCGAATGCCAATTCGGGCCTACTGACCCTCAATCGGCACCGAGGCACCGTGCTCTACTGGGAGCGGCGCGTTTCGCCGGCTGCCAACTGGACGAGCTTTGCCCACACGCAAGCCACATACGAATATCAGAATCTGGGACAAACGACCGAGTACCGTGCCATCGTTGCAAACGGAACCTGCGACACCTTGGCCAGCACCAGTGCCCGCATCACCGTACTGAATCCGCCCGTACCCGGCCAGCTGGGACCAGCCCAAACCCTGTGCCCGGGGCAGCCGGTACAAATTCTGAATCTGACCGGTCATGTGGGTCAGATCGTCCGGTGGGAAACTTCGATCGACGGCGGCCAGACCTGGCAAAGCGTCAACCACACGGGCATGAGCTGGCTCCCCCCGCAACCAAGCCAGACCACCCGCTACCGCGTGGCCCTGCGTACCGGTCAATGTCCCGAATCCTACAGCCCCCAGACCGAAGTCCGCACCGACGGGCAGCGGCCCAATGGCAGGCTTGGCGGCACACTCGCCGTATGCCGCGGCCAAAACAGCGGTACCCTGACCCTGACCAACTTCCAGGGAACGGTTATTCACTGGGAGCGATCGAGCGACGGCGGCCAAAGCTGGACAACCCTCAGCCAAAACGCAACGACGCTGGCCTATCTGAACCTGGTTACCGAAACCCGCTACCGTGTTCTGCTCGCTTTTCCACCCTGTCCCAACGAGTATTCGGATACCTTGGTCGTTAGGATGCTCGAACCGGTATCCGGAGGAAGCGTGAGCGGACCAGCCCGCTGGTGTACCACGCAAGGATCGCCCATACTGACCCTGAGTGGCCACACTGGCCAGGTACTGCACTGGGAAGAAGCTCCCGACTGCCAGTTTGCCCCCCCCCAAACACTCAGCCACAGTGGAGCCACCCTCAACCCCACGCCTGCCGGTAACCGACGCTGCTACCGCGCTGCCATTCAGGGAGCCAGCAGCTGCCCGCTCGTCTACAGCCAGCCCCACGCCATCGACTACGACAGCCCCAGCCCTGCGGGTCAGATCAGCCCCGACCAGTCCGTCTGCCAAGGTTCCGAGGCCGTACCGATCACTGTGCTGGGAATTAATGGCCAAATTTTATTCTGGGAAAAATCGACCGATCAGTTCAGCTCCGATATCACGCTGCTCAATCACACCCAGAACAGCCTGTCGCCCGATGCCCAAAATCCGGCCTGCTACCGCGCCGTTCACCGGACAGGCATTTGCCCACCGCAACGCAGTCCGGCTTCTTGCGTAAGCATTTTGCCTGCTCCCCCTAGCGGTGCAGTAACGGGTGCGGATACGATCTGCGTAGGCACCTCGGGTCTGGTGCTGCGCCTGGAGGGACAGCAAGGGCAGGTAATCGACTGGCAGGCCTCATCCGATGGATTCACAAACGACATTCAGACGGTTCTAGCAGGCTCCTCCACCACCTACACCACTGGGCCAATCCTCAGGCGAACCTGCTTCCGTGCCCGGGTGCAGGCTGAGGGTTGCGCCCCCCTGCCATCGGAAGCTGCCTGCATCACCGTAGACGACTCGACCCAAGGCGGATCTGTCGAAGGGGCCGGCCGCTGGTGCCTCGAAAGCCAGCCCCAAACCCTGACTTTGACCGGCTCTCGTGGTTCAGTATTGTTCTGGGAACAAGCTGCCGATTTCAGCCAGAATTCTACGATTACCTTTTCGCACACAGATTCTTTTTTTAATACAAAAAAAGAAAATACAACCTATTGCTACCGTGCATGGGTGCAGAATGGGCGATGCCCCAGCCGACCTTCAGCTGCAGCCTGCGTAATCGTGGATGCAGCCAGCAGAGCGGGCAGCCTCTCCGGACCTGCGGAGTTCTGTCAGAGCGAGCTGCCCTTAACCTGGCACATTGCCGGGCATACCGGAATGGTCATCTACTGGGAACGCCGACCCGCGATAGGCCCCCCGCTACCACTGCCACCCTCGGGCGACAGCCTGCGCCTGCCGGCCTTCGAAGTCGGATCATGTCTGCGGGCGTGGGTGCAGCAGGGGAGCTGTCCGCCCGAAGCCACCGACTGGTTCTGCCCGACCGTCCATCAGCCACCCCTTGCAGGTACGATCATCGGCCCCGGCGAAGTCTGCCGGGGCGAGGTACCCCAGCTGCGCCTCGTCGGCTTCGCGGGCAACATCCTGCGCTGGGAAAGCTCGACCGATAACTTCCAGCAACAGATTCTCACCCTAGCGGGTGGTACTGAACGACCCGGCGTGTCCATGCCGCTGTCGCGGACATGCTACCGTGCAGCAGTGGGACGGGGCACCTGTACCGATGTGCTGAGCCTGCCGCTCTGCGTCGAGGTACGCCAGCCGCCGGCAGTCGGTACGATCGCGGGTGCCGGTATGGTCTGCAAAGGAGCCAACAGCGGGGCGTTACGTTTGATCGATCCGGCTGGCCTGCCCCTCTTCTGGCAGATTTCCGAAGATTCGCTCTTTGGTCAATTTCAGACCGCCGGATCGGGCCAGCTCATGCTGATTTACCAGAACCTGACGCGCAATACCTGGTACCGTGCCGTGTTTGCTGGCGATGCCGTCTGTCCGCTATTTTATACGCCTGCCGTTCAGATCGCCGTGGTAGAGCCCAGCATCAACGCCGAGCTGACCCCTGTCCGCTGTGCAGGCGAGGGTAATGCCCGTATCGTGGCCAATCCCAGCGGAGGTCTGCCCGCCACCAGCGAACCGCCCTACCGCATCGACTGGGTACCGCAGCCACCTCGGCTGTCGCCTGATGCCTACACCGGCAGCGAACTGCCCCCGGGCATCTGGTGCCTGCACCTGACCGATGGCCTCGGCTGCCGCGCCGATACCTGCATCGCAGTGGTCGATCCGCCCATTTTTTCTGTTTTCATAAACGAAAACGCAAATCTCTCGTGCTTCGAATCCCAAAACGGGGTAATCGAAATCGGAACGCAAGGCGGGGTGCTGCCCTACCGTTTCACGTGGCCCGATGGCGACGGCCCGGCCCGCCGCAACGACCTGGCTGCCGGCAGCTACAGCCCCACCGTTACCGATGCCAACGGCTGCCCCCGCGTGGCAGGGCCAGTCGTGCTGACACAACCCAGTCCGATTGTCGTAAATCTGTCGTACATCGAGCCGGTGCGATGCGCGGGCCGTGCCGAGGGAGCCATCGGCATTCATGTATCGGGTGGCGCATGGGGCTTCCGTTACCGCTGGTCGAATGGGGCGACTACGGAAGATGTGGCGGGCCTGCGTGCGGGGCTGCACGTGCTGACCATCACCGACCAGACGGGCTGCGTACGCATCGACAGCTTTATTGTACCCGAGCCACCGCCTCTGCAGATCGAAACGCTGCTGATCCGCGAGCCGACTTGCGCGGGTGGACACGATGGCCGTATCGAGGTTCGGGTAACGGGCGGGACGCCTCCCTACACCTGGCACTGGAGCCGTACGACAGGTAACGGGCCGGTGCTGGCCGATGCCCGAGCCGGAGCGGTGCAGCTGGTGGTGATCGACGCATCAGGCTGCCGCACGACAGCAAGCTGGCTGCTGCGTGATCCGGTTCCGTTGCGAGGGCAAGTACACCTGCTCCGTCGGCCCGCCTGTGTGGGGCAAGCCGATGGAGCAGTCGAGCTATCGGCCACCGGCGGTACGCCTCCGTACATCTACCGTTGGTTCGACGGGAGCCAGCAGGCTCGCCGCGACGACTTGGGTGCAGGCCTGCATGCCGTGACGGTCAGCGATGCGCGAGGCTGTGAGCGGTCGCTGGCTTTCGAATTGCAGGCTCCCGAATCGCTACGCATTGTGCAGCAGCAGCTTACGCCGGTGCGTTGTGGAGGCGAGTCATCGGGAAGCATCTCGCTGTATGTAGCAGGCGGGACGCCTGCCTATTCGTTTGCCTGGAGTAACGGCGGATCGACCGAAGACCTACTCGACCTGGCTGCGGGCAGCTACAGCCTGACCGTAATCGATGCACGGGGCTGCCGCCTGGAACGTACGTTCACCATTTCGGAACCTGCCCCGCTGCTAGTTGAGGCGCAGGGATCGCCGACGCGATGCTGGGGCGGATACGATGGAAAGGCTTTCGTTCAGGCGACAGGAGGTACGCCGCCTTACACTTTCCACTGGTCAAACAGTCGTAACGAAGCCTTAATCGAAGGACTGGCTGCGGGTTCCTACGAGGTAGCCGTAACCGACGGAGCAGGCTGCCAAGCGTTTGCCTCGGTACAAGTCGAAAGCCCGCCACCGCTGCAAACCTTTGTGGCGTTCTGGTCGCCCCCCACCTGCACGCGGGCGGGTCGTCTGGAACTGCTGACGCTGGGGGGTACGCCGCCCTATCTCTACCAGTGGTCGAATGGCAATCCATATTCTGTTATAGAGACAGAATTTAAGCAAACGTACTCGGTCACGGTAACCGATGCAAATGGATGCAGCCTGGAAGCGAGCTACACGGAACGCGAACGGCCCGTGCCAGTTATCGAAGTGCTGGAGCTGGTGCAGCCCAGTTGTGGAGCTGCCGACGGACGAATTTTTCTGACTTCGCCCGGATTTTCAGCTTTCCACAGCTGGCAGTGGAGCGATGGGCCAACGACTCAGCTACGGATGAACCTGGGCACGGGCTTCTACACGGTTACGCTGACCGACGGACAGGGTTGCACGGCGGTGCGAACATTCGAGCTGCAGGGCGGTGCGCCACCAGAAGTTCGTTCGGTACGGATCACCATGCCCCGCTGTGCGGGCGAATCCAACGGCACGATTGCGGTGGAGACGGCATCGCCAGCCGACCGTTTCCGGTGGATGCTCAACGGCCAGCTGGTGGGCGAGGGGCCGAGGCTGACGGGACTGCCGGCAGGTTTTTACCGCCTTTGGATTACGAATGCAGCGGGCTGCACAACGGAACGGGCCTGGTGGCTGCCTGACCCCCGACCCCTCACCGCTACGGCACGGGTACTCAATCCTGTTTCCTGTGGCGGTACGGCCGATGGCGCGGTACAGGTACTGGTCTCGGGCGGCACCTTGCCTTATCGCTACAGCTGGTCGACGGGCGCAGAAACGGCAGAGATTTTCCGCTTGAGGAGTGGTACCTATACCGCGTGGGTACGTGATGCGAACGGCTGTCCAGCTTCCTCCTCTGTCGACCTGCTGGAACCACACCCGCTCAGGGTGTCCTGGCGCGAACAACGCATCGAAGGCTGCGGCCCCAGGGCCCGAGGAGTACTCGAAGTGGCGGCCAGTGGCGGCCAGCCCCCCTACACGGTCAAGTGGTCGGACGGAGGTGCAGGCCTGCGGCGCGACCAACTGCCGTCCGGCACCTACAGCCTTACTCTGACCGATGCGCTGGGCTGCCAGACCACGCTCGGTCCGGTGGCCTTGGCAGCACCGAGCAGAGGCCCGAAAGCTGAACTCCTTGAAGCAGTACCGCCCCGCTGCCGCACAGGTAACGATGGCCGCATTTCGGTACGGGCAGTGGGGGGTACGCCCGCCTATACTTTCGCCTGGTCGACGGGGGCAACCACCTCGGCGATCAACAACCTGGAAATAGGCATCTATACGCTGACCCTGACCGATGCGCGGGGATGCGCCGATACCTTCCGGCTGGTGCTGGCAGGCGGGCCGGAGCTGACAGCAGACCTGCTGGAACGGGTCGAACCCCGCTGCGCGGGCGAAGCCACCGGACGGTTACGGGTCGCGGCCCGGGGCGGCATCGGTCCCTACGCCTACCGCTGGACCACGGGGGCAACCGAGCCGCAGCTTACGGGACTAGCCGCCGGCAGCTACCGTCTCGAAGTGCGGGATGCGGCAGGCTGTGTGCTGATGAAAGACTACCTGCTTGGGGAACCGCCACCCCTCAATCTGACCGCCCAGCCGACCAGCCCCACCTGTGCAAGCTGCACCAATGGCCGCATCCAGCTGAGGGCATCGGGCGGTTCAGGAGGTTACACCTTCAAGCTCGGCAGTACCAGCAATTCGTCGGGACTGTTTACCGGATTGGGAACTGGTTCGTATACCACGCAGGTAGTCGATGGACCGGGCTGCGAGCGAAGTCTCACGGTCGCCTTGACTGCGGCATCGACCTGCGGCGCACCGAGTGGCGTGGTGCTGCGCCCCATAAACCCATCGAGTCTGCAGGCCGAGTGGCCGGCAGTACCCGGTGCGACGGGATACCAGCTGGCGTGGCAAAAACATGCAGCAAGCAGCTGGGTTATCATCAGTCTGCCTGCATCGGCGACGCAGCTTTTCCTCACGGGCCTGCTGCCCAACACACTCTATCTGGTACGGGTTCGGACCCGATGCGGTGAGGATGTGTCCCCCTGGAGCATGACGGCCAGCGCACGAACGCTGGCACCGCGAGACAGGGTGACTGAAACCATGGTATCGAACTCGATTTCGGTTTACCCCAATCCGTCGACGGGTACGTTCCGGGTCGAAGGCCTCGAGGTCGGGGGCTGGCAGGTGGAATTATTCAACCTGACAGGCGAGAGGGTACCGGTGCAGGTATCGGCGGCAGAGAACGGTCTGCAGGTGGAAGTACCGGAAGCTGCGGCAGGGGTATACCGTCTGCAGCTGACCGATCCCGAAGGCCGGACTATTCAACGGGCCGTAATACTGACGCGGTGAGGATTCGCATAGCGAATTCAGGCTCTGGAGTCTTTCTTTCTATCTGGAAAGAGAGGCACTTGGCCTAGCAGTAAATTTCAATTGAGTTCAGGAAGCCTGATACTTTGGGGGAAGAGCCGGAAGGCGGCGGACCGAGCCGTCGAGGCACTGAACTGAGAAATTGGGCTGATCAAGCAATAGGGCTTGATTTTAAAGGCAGAGCGTGTTCTCAGTCCTGCACAACCACCAGATCAAACGGCAGACTAACGAAATTGCGGATATCCTCCCCGATACCGTGCATATTGGCGTCGTCGGGGTCGTAGTACCAGCGAACGTGCACAGGCCGACCGGATGCATGGAAGGATTCGAGCATCTCCAGAAATTTGATGATGATCTTGGTCGAACTGGTATTGATGTAATGGAAATAGAGTTCGATTTCGATCGAGGCCAGAGAATTATCGTTCAAACGAGCCGAATACCACTCGAGGATAGGCGCATAGAATTCAGGCGAGTTGGACGGATAGGAATTACCTTCGATCCGCAACTTACCCGTACTCTTGTCCAGAAAGACTTCGGGGGTATCGCGGGTGGGGACGATGTGCATCACATCCATTACCTGCACGTTGGGCTTAGAGTAGGGTTTGAATCAGGCAAATATACGAACGTCTGTTCGGCATCAGACTAGACCGTGTGAGATAGCTCGATGGTGTGTTGAGTTCCGCAAATATACGCAGGCTTTCAGGTCTGGGTTCCGAGGACGCGACCTTCGGTGGATTTCTTACCTTTGCTCAACACCCAATCGTTTTTCAGCATGAATCGGCGACAATTTCTCTCACGGAGCGCGGCGGCTGTGGCGGGCCTGCTCAGCCACCAACTGCTGCCTAGCTGGCTGCGGGCGCAGCCCAACGAGCCTGCGGCCCTGGTGGTTTCGGCAACCGGTCAGATGCCACTGCCCTATGCCTACGATGCGCTGGCACCTCAAATCGATGCCCGGACGATGGAAACGCACTACAGCAAGCACCACGCCGGCTATGTCGCGCAGCTCATCAAAGCACTGGAAAGCGACCCGCCCCGCCTCATAACACCGCTTGCCGACACGCTCACCAAGCTCAAGGAACTGCCCGAGTCGATCCGCGAAGCTGTGCGCAACCACGGCGGCGGGCACTACAACCACAGCCTGTTCTGGCACATCCTGCGGCCCGCCTCTACCGCCAAGGGGCCGTCGGAAGCATTCCGCGAGCGGCTGACGGCTGCTTTTGGTTCTTTCGAAAATTTCCAGACCCAGTTCGAGAAAGCCGCCCTCGGGCAGTTCGGCTCAGGCTGGGCTTGGCTCGTCGAAACCAAGGAAAGGAAGCTCGCCATTACAGCTACCCCCAACCAGGACAACCCCCTGATGCCCGACGTACCGCTGGGGGGGCGTCCTTTGCTGGGAGTCGATGTCTGGGAACATGCCTACTACCTGAGCTACCACAACCGGCGGGGCGACTACCTCAAGGCCATCTGGTCACTGATTCACTGGCCGCACGTTGAAGCTCTGGCCCGCTCATGAAGCATTGGCTGTTGCTGCTCCTGTGGCTGGCCGCCGGCTGCACGGCCACCGATCAGGCTCTGAAGAATGAAGTCAATATCCAGCAGGAAGACTGGAACCAGGTACGCGAACAGCTGGCCCGCCTATCGGCATGGCTCGACGAAGGGCAGGGCTGCTGCGACCGCGTGTCCCTGGCGGCGGGCCTGCCCCCGCCCGATTCGCTGCCGGAACCTCAGCCCGCGGATACCCTCCAGCTCGATGCTGACTCGCTATTCCGGGCCTACCGCAGCGTCTGCGCCGAACTGAGCCAGCTGAGCCGTCAGGCCCAGCGCATCGACGGGCAGTACCAGCGTACCCGCCAGCAGTTCAACCTTTTTTACCGCAAGGTCTTCGACAACAAGCTGCGTAGTGGGCTGGTCCAAGAACGCCTGCAGGAGTACCGCCGCCACCTCGATGCCTTTCACGAAAGCCTCGATCTGCTGACCGAACGATTTGACGCTGCCGCTGCCCGCCACAACGTCCTCGTCGAGCAGATCGCCAACAGTGCCCCCCAGTATATGGGACTTGGCACCGAGCGCATCGAACGCCGCCACTGAAAACCCGCCGGCAGCCTTGTTAGCCCGTTGACCTTTGACAGGTGGAGGGGCTCCTCTTCACGAATGGGTCAGCCACAAGCCATTGGCAACGACCGCTCCCTGCACCCGCCCGCGCAAGGTATGGCCCAGCCAGGGGCAGTTGCGCGAACGCGAACGCAGGTCAGCTCGTGAAACCGTCCACTGGACATCGGGATCAACGATCGTCAAGCCTGCCTGTCCGATGTCGGCTTCCAGATCAAAAACGCGTCGAGGGCCCAGGGCCAGCAGCTCAAAAAGCCGCTCGAGCTTGAGCTGGCCCGGCACCACCAGCGCATCGTGCAGGGCTGCAAACGCGCATTCGAGAGTCAGCATGCCGTACTCGGCGAAATCAAATTCCAGGTCCTTGTCTTCGGGAGCCTGAGGAAAATGCTGAACCGACAGGGCATCGAGCGTACCATCGATCAGGGCTTCGCGCAGGGCCGCCACATCCGCGGCCGAGCGCAGCGGTGGCTCAACCTTGAAGACTGTATCGAACTGAACGAGGGCCGTGTCGTCAAAAACCAGATACTGGGGAGCCGTGTCGGCCGTTACCTGCAGCCCCTGTGCTTTGGCAAAGCGAACCAGGTCGAGGCTGCCTGCCGTTGTAAGGGGCGAAAGGTGGAGTTGGCCGCCGGTATAGGCCAGCACCTGCAGGCACTGCGCCACCATGAACTCCTCGGCCAAGGCCGGCTGCTGGCGCAGGCCCAGAAAAGTCGTCGCTGCACTTTCGTTGACAAGACCGCCGCTCGCCAGCTGCCGGTGCAGGGGCAGCTGCACCACGCGACGCCCGGTTGGCTTGAGGTATTCGAAGCTGCGCAGCAGCTGGCCCGGGTCCTGCAAGGGACTGGTACCGTCGCTGAAGGCCACCGCACCCGCTTCGATGAGGTCGAGCAGCTCGGCCATGTCGCGACCTTCGGCCCGATGCGTCAGTGCGCCCAGAAACCGAAACCGAGGCCCCAGCCCGTGGGTCCGCTCCCGCAGCGAGGTCAGAGCCGTGCTCGTGTCGAGTACCGGTTTCGTATTGGGCCAGCAAATCAGCTCGGTAAAGCCCCCCTGCAGGGCCGACTCCGCCAGCGAACGCAGGTCGTCGCGCCACTCGTAGCCCGGATCGGTCAGCCCTACCCCCTGCCCTGCCCAGCCGACTGTAGCCCAAAGCCGACCCGATCCGTCGAGTATCAGCACGTCCGATTGCGCTTCCGGCCCGATATCGGAAGAAGGCCGCACCGCTACGTTCAACCGATGATTGTGGTCGGTCAGCCATTCAACCGCCAGGTCGACCACCTGCCCGTGATGCACCAGATCGGCAGGATTGTAGTACCGAAAGTTGCGCAGGGTCAGGCTTCGGATGGCTGGATGATAAGGCATTGGCGATCAGGACTTGAATAGGCCCAACAATCAAAAAGCTTTCCTAAAATTCTTTAAACAAAAAATAAATTAAAAAGCAAATTTTAACAATAAAAAATACTTATCCTTCGGAATGAGTCAGAAGGAGACTCCCCAGCACATCGAACCCGCAGGCCGGTAATATTGTCAGGCATGATTTTTTTCAAGTTATCTGCTTATCAAAATATAGTTCTTGGCACTAAAAACCAATCCGGTGTATCAGGTGGTCAATTCCTTGTAAATTTCCTTGATCAGGTCTGGCCCGCGATAGACCAAGCCGGTATAGAGCTGCAGGAGTCTGGCACCGGCTTCAAGGTGGCCGCGGGCATCGGCCCCACTGAATATGCCCCCTACACCGATAACCGGCAGGCCTACGGCAGCCAGATAACCCACCACCCGCCGGCTCGGTTCGAGAAGTGGCGCACCGCTGAGGCCGCCCTCACCGATGGCCTCAAGGCGACGGGGCGGCGTGCTGAGACCCGCCCGCGAAACGGTGGTGTTGGTGGCGACCACGCCTGCCGCTCCGCTTTCGGTCAGGTTGCGGGCCAGAACTTCGAGGGCTTCATCTGTCAGGTCGGGGGCCACTTTCACAAACCAGGGCCGGAGGGGCCGCTGGCGGGCAATCTCCTCGGCCACTCCGGCCAGCAGGCGGCGTAAAGTTTCGTCCTCCTGCAGGCTCCGCAGGCCCGGTGTATTAGGCGAGCTGATGTTGATGGTAAAATAGTCGCAGCGGTCGGCCAGGCGGCGGATACCGGTACGGTAGTCTTCTACTGCTGTTTCGAGAGGGGTATCACGATTTTTACCGATGTTCGCTCCGATGATCAGGCCGGCAGGGCGATGTTCGAGGCGGCGAGCCACTGCCTCCAGCCCTGCGCTGTTGAAACCCATGCGGTTGATGAGCGCACGGTCGGCAGGCAGACGGAAAAGGCGCGGCCTGGGGTTGCCCGTCTGGGGTCGGGGCGTAACCGTGCCGATTTCTACGAAACTGAAGCCCAGCCGCCGCCACAGCGGCAGCAGGCGGGCATCCTTGTCCAGACCGGCCGCCAGCCCGATGGGATGCTCGAAACGCAGGCCCGCCAGTTCGACAGCCAGACGCTCGTCCGGCTCCAGCGGAACGGCCGGAGGCAGGCGGTTGACCCAGCGACCGAGGCCCTCCAGCAGGCCAAAACTCAGGTTATGGGCTGTTTCGGCGGGCAGGGCAAACAACAGGGGGCGTAACAGGGCATACATGCCGCAATTTCGGAAAACCACGCAAGGGCGGCAGATGTTCGCCTACGAAGCGTCGCAAAAGGTCTATCCGGGATATTCGATTCGAGAGCCGGCAGACAGACAATAGCCGGCCTTCGACAAGCTCGGCTGTATACTCTGAGAATCAGCACTTCAATTTTTGAAGAAACAGACTTCGGCCTGAGGGCAAATTACACCTGCGCGGCTGCACACGAACCTGTCCTCAGTCGGCTTCAGGTTTGGGCGGGCCATAGCCCAGTATCAGCAGTCCGCTCAGGGGCAGCCGGAACTTCGACGGATCGCTGTAGAGTACCTTCAGGTAGTTGCAGATGGCTTCGAAGTGATCGAGGCGGGCAGGCTCGTGCCAGTTGAGAACGGCCAGAGCCAGGTAATCGATTTGCGGGTGCAGGGCGGCGGCCAGCGTCTGGTGCAGAAACTCACGCCGTTCCCAGGCGGAGCGGCCCATGACGTGCAGGGCGGTTCGCCGCTCGGGTGTCCAGGCACTGAACGAGATCGCCAGTTCGGCATCGCCCAAGCCCGGCAGATGCCATTGCTGATCGGGAGTAGGCGCACCCGCTGCATACCCGACCGATTCAAGCCAGGGCATGAGTACCTGCATGACGTGGCGGGCGGGCGGACGGCGGGGTTCCCACGCGGATAGTTCGGTAGCACGAACGGCGCAGGCTTCTTTCAGTTCCAGCAGGTGCGGGGGCAGCACCAAGGTTCCCCGCGTGTACGTAAAATAAGCCCCTCGGATCATGGCTGGGCTGTTAGGTTTCGATTGATTTGTTCTTTACTTTAAGTGGATTCTTTGGAAAAAAACAAACAATTGCCTTGTGCATCAGCTTCCTTCAGGATAAAGGACAGCGTCGAGGCGGTTGGCTTGGTCGAGGTACTGGCGGGCGGCGGCTCGCAGATCCTTTGGTTTAACATCCCGGTACATCTTCAGGAACTGGTCGGGGTTGGGCAGGGGCCGGTCTTCCTGACGGCTGGTAAGCAGCCAGCGAAGCCAGGCTTGGTTTTCTCGCTGCCCTTTCTCGATGCGGCCCAAGGCAATAGTTTTACGCTGGTTAAAGAGATCGTCATCCACGCCTTGATCGATCAGATGCCGGATTTCGGCCTCGACCGATTCCCGGAGCCGGTCTACGTTTTCGGGGGCGCAGCCAAAGCTCACTGTCAGCCGGAAGTGCTCGTAAGGTATTTTGTTCAAAACTGCCGAAACCCCGACCGTGTAAACGCCGCCTTGTTCCTCACGCAGGTTTTTCATCAGGCGATCGTTCAGATAGTCGGCCAGCAGACTGAGGTGAGCACGGGCCTCGGGACTGAAGGTCGCCGTACCCGTGTAGACCATGCGCACCATGCTCTTAGGTTCGATGCCCTTTTTAACGGTAACGATGCGTTTGCCCTTGGGCGGACGGATTCCGTTGTCCTTCCATTCGATCGAACTGCCCGTAGGCAGGGTAGCGATCCAGCGTTCGGCCAGCGGTCGGAATACTGCCGTATCGATGTTGCCTACCAACACAAAAGTAAAGTCCTGCGCCCGTCGATATTGTGTCCGGTAAGCCTGGAAGGCCACCGCTGTATCAAGGGCCAGGATGTCGTCGGGGGTCGTGGGCCGGGCACGGGGGTGGTAGCTGGCCAGAGCCAGGCTCAGGCTGTCGGAAAAGACACGCTGCGGATTGTCGGCGGAATTGCGCACCAGCTCGTAGTATTGGTCGCGGGCCAAGCGGACGGCCTCGGCATCGTTGCGGGGGGCTGTAACGTAGAGGTGAAGCAGCTGCAGCAGCGTTTCCAGGTCTTTGGGCGCAGCCCGACCCGAAAATCCCGCCGACAGTTCATCGATTTCGGGTGTAAGGGATGCCTCGCGGCCCTGAAGTACTTTTTCGAGCTGCGGACTGCTCAGCTGCCCAATACCTGTCTGTTCGACCAGATAGTCGGCCAGTATCGCGGATTTGAGCTGGGCTTCGGGCACGGTAGACAGCCCCCCTGCAGCCCAAGCCTCAAATAAAATCTCATCGTTTTTGAAATCGGTGGGTTTGAGCCAGACGCTGGCCCCGTTGGAAAGCTTCCACTGGTGCACACCCGAAGTCGCATCGAATTGACGCTCCACGACCTTGCCCGATTGGGGAACAGCTGTTACGAGCTTGAGGTCGGCATCGGCATCCACATAGGGCAGTATGCTTTCCCCCTCCACGGCCTGTACCAACTGCAGGATTTCCTCGGCCGTAGGCAAGTTGGCTTTTTGCTTTTCGGGAGCCTCGAGGACAAAAACACGGTTTTCAGGCCCCATCCAGTTGCGGATCAGCTGCTGTATCTCCTCAACCGTAATTTCGGGAAGCATCTGGCGGGCATAGATCAAACGATCTTCGGGCGAGAGCATCACGTTGGCCCGCAGGTAGTGGTTGATGGGCTGGTAGGAAAGGCTGCGCGAAGGAACCTTGTCACGCTCGTTGTGGGAACGTTCAACCGATGAAAGCAGCTCCTGACGGGCGCGGGCCAGCTCCGATTCCAGGAAGCCATGACGGCGCATGCGCTCGTATTCCCGAACCAGCACCTGCAGCGCCTCAGCAGAACGGCCTTCCTTGGCAATGGCCACAAACTGGTGGGTGTAGACCGTCCGCAATCCCGGGTAACTGTACTGGTAGCCCCGAACGAGCGGCGACTGGGGAGCATGCACTACTTCGCTCAGGCGGGTGTTGAACATCGACGAAATGAGTTCGACAGCAAAACTGCGGCGCAAGTCGCGATCGCTGCGCAGCAGCATGGGCGTACGCTTGAGGTGCATGCTGACTATTGTAAGGGTCTGTTCGGGATCGGTGGCCACGACGGCCCGCGGCTCACTGTGGGGAGGCACCGGAAAAAGAGCACGGTTTCTGGGCTTGGGGTGGGGCTTGAGTTGCCCGAAGAGCTGCTGGATGCGCTCGATGACGGGCTGCAGATCGAAATCGCCTACGGCCACCACGGCGATAAGATCGGGCCGGTACCAGTCGCGGTAATACTGAATGAGCGTATCGTAGGGGCTTTTTGCAATGACCTCCTCCGTACCGATGGGAAAGCGGTCGGGGTAGCGCGATCCGGCGTAAAGAACCGGAAAGGTCATTTCGCTGATGCGGCGTCCGGCATTGCTGCGCAGGCGTTTTTCTTCTAGAATAACCCCCCGTTCCTTGTCGATTTCCTCGGGATCAAACTTGACCTTAAAAGCCCATTCCTGCAATACCTGCAGGCCCTTGTCGAGCAGACCTGCCGAGTCGGTGCGGATTTCCAGCTCGTAAACCGTTTCGTCGAAGCTGGTGTAGGCATTGAGGTCGGCTCCAAAATCGGTACCCATCGACTGCAAAAAGGCAATCAGGTCGTTGCCCGAATAGCTTTCGGTGCCGTTGAAGCACATGTGCTCGACAAAGTGGGCCAGCCCCCGCTGACCTTCGGTCTCAAGGGTCGAGCCGGCGTTGACGATCAGCCGCAGGTAAGCCCGCTTCCGCGGCTCGCGGTTCTGACGGGCATACCACGTAACCCCATTGGGCAGGCGGCCGGTGATCCACTCGGGATTGTCACGCAGAGCCACTTCGGGCAGCGGGTCGACCACCTGTGCCCAAGCCGAAGTTTCCAACGTGAGACCCAACAAAATCCAAATTAACCAGCGCGTCAGACCCATATTGACCTTTGAGATAGGTACCAAAACCATCTTTCGTACCGCTTTATTCCTATTTCCTGAATTCCTTTTACAAAGTAAGGGATTTTTCTATAAAATCAAGCCCTGCAGCCCGAACAGACCGGAAATTACCCAAGCTAACCGCTTGATTGACTAACTTGCAACATGCAACGCCTGCTTCTTATCCTGCTCTGGACGCTACCCCTTGCAAGCTGGGGCCAGCAAGCCTACTGGAACTGGATGCAAACCTTGGGTGGACCCGCCGACGACATCGCCCGCAGCGTCGTGCTCGATGACGAGGGCCGGGCCTATGTGGCCGGCTACTTTAAAGGAACAGCCCGCTTCGGCGACCAGAATCTGACCAGCCGCTCGGCCAACGACCTGTTTCTGGCCTGTTACGAGGCCGACGGACGCTTGCGCTGGGTTCAACAGGCAGGCTTTGCCGAGCGCGACGACTGGCGCGTGGGGCTGGCCCTCAGCCCCGATGGCGGCCTGCTGCTCACGGGCAGCTTCTATGGCGAGGCCGCCTTTGGTACCCAAACACTCCGCAGCCAGGGCCAGAATGACCTCTTCGTCGCCCGCTACTCCCTCGAAGGCCGCTTCGAGTGGGTCCGTCAGATCGGTGGTAACCTTCAGGAGTGGGGACGCGGCATCGTTGCCGGGCCAGACGGCAGCTTCTGGCTGACAGGTGGCTTCTACGATACCGTGCGTTTCGGTACCAACGCCCTTAGCAGTCTGGGCCAGAACGATATTTTCATTGCCGCCTTCGACCGCCAGGGCAACGTGCGCTGGGCCAAACGCGCAGGAGGAATCGATTTCGACGAAGGAACCGGCATCGCCCGCGACGCGGCGGGCAACCTCTACATCACCGGCTGGTACGGTGCCCGGGCCGACTTCGGCCCGCAGGTGGTACAGTCGCCTGCTTTCTTTGAATTTTTCGTAGCCAAATACGCCCCCGACGGACGCGAACTCTGGGTGCGCAGTGCCCAGGGCCAGTTTACCAACTTTGGCCGCCAGATCGAGTTCGATCCCGCCACGGGCGACCTCTTTGCCTGCGGCAGCTATTCGGGCAACGTCAACTTCTGGGGACGTGAACTTACGAGCCAAGGAGGACAGGATGGCATGCTGCTGCGCATCAGTCCCGACGGCGACCTGCGCTGGGCGCAGAGCTTCGGCGGCCCCGAAGCCGACGAGGCCTTCGATCTGTCCGTCGGCGGTTCGGGCCGGCTCTACGTAGCAGGCAGCTTCAGTGCCCAGGCACGCTTTGGCTCCGAAGCGGTCAGCTCGGCAGGAGGAAGCGATGCCTACGTGGCCGCTTTCAATCTTTCGGAGGGCAGCCTGCTGTGGGTGCATCGTGCCGGCGGACCGGCCAACGACGCGGCCCATGCCATAGCCTCCGACGGACTGGAGGCCCAGCTGGTGGCCGGCGAGGTGGGCGGTACCAGCCGCTGGGACGAGTTTCAGGCCACGCCCGCAGGCGGACGCGATGCCTTTTTAGCCCAGCTGGGCCAACTCAGGCTCACGGTCGACGCTGGGCCCGGCGACCGCCGCTGCACCGATGCCCCCATTCAACTACAGGGGCGGGTCAGTTTCCCCTTTGCGCGGGTGGAATGGAGCCCAACCGAGGGGTTGAACGACCCTACAGCCCTCGATCCCGAAGCCCGACCCCGTCAGACAACGGACTACGTCCTGACAGCCCGCTACGGTGCCCTCATCGCCCGCGATACGGTACGCATCGAATCGGCCGCATTTGCCCTGCGTGCGCCCCAAATTTTCTACCGCAATACGCAGGGACACAGCGGCGGAACGATCCTGGCTCTAGGGCGAGGCGGGGCAGCCCCGCTGCGTTTCCGCCTCGATGATGGCCCTTGGCAGCCCCGCGGACGTTTCTCCGGCCTCGGTACAGGCACCTACCGCATCGAAGTCGAGGATGCCATCGGCTGCCGCGTCGAACGCAGATTCAATCTTCGGTAATTGATCGATGCACACCCGTGGCATCGATCAATTCCGATTCCCTTTCCAGAAAAATAAGTCATTGAGGTTTCTTGAACTGAAAAAGAAACTCGATACAGACTTTTTAGGCCCAAAGCAATGGCCGATGGCAGCCTGAAGTCCTGCTGGCTCAGCGCGTTGACTGTTCCGCTCAGCGTTTGGCAAGCCAGCGTTCAAAAATCACGCATCCGACCAGGTCGCCCGTAACGTTGAGCACCGTGCGGCACATATCGAGGATGCGATCCACGCCCAGAATCAGGGCGATGCCCTCGGTTGGGATACCTGCCTGCTGAAGCACCGTCGCCAGAATGATAATCCCCACCCCGGGAGTAGCCGGCGTACCAATCGAAGCCAGAACTACCGTTACGACCATCAGAACCAAGGCCGGCAGGCTCAGCTCGATCTGAAATGCCTGCGCCAGAAATACCGCTGCCACCCCTTGGTAGAGGGCTGTACCGGCCATGTTGACCGTCGCCCCCACGGGAATGATGAACTGGGCAATGGCCGGTCGGATGCCGAGTTTGGTTTCGGCTGTGGTCATCGACAGGGGCATGACTGCCGCCGAACTGGAGGTCGAGAACGCCAGGAGCATCACTTCTTTGATGCGATCGAAGAAAACCAGCGGGTTGCGCCCCGCAATCGTCAGGAGCAACGTGGCATACATGATGACAAGGAGCAGCAGCCCGCTGATCACCGTCAGCATGTAGAGAGCAATGTTTTGCAGGGTTTCGACACCCGTTTTGGCGGTCAATTGGGCCAAAAAACCAAAAACGGCATAGGGAGCAATGCGCATACTCCAGCCAACGATGATCATGGTCAGCTCCTGAACAGTACCCAGAACGCGGACGGTGCCCTGAGCCAGGTGCTGCGGCAGCGAAAAGACCGCCACCCCAAAAAGGATGCTGCCAATGATCACCCCCAGCATTTCGGCCTGCACCAGCACTCCCAGCAGGTTGTCGGGCAGCATGCCACCTATAAATGCTGGAATAGACGTAAAATTCAGTGTTCTGGATGGAGCGGCAGTTGCATCCACCGCACCGGGGGGTATGGCAAAACCTGCGCCCGGATCGATGGCGTAAGCCAGAATCAGACCGATGACAATGGCCACGGCCGTCGTACCCACAAAATAGAGCAAGGCCCGCAGTCCCAGCCGCCGCAGCTGCTCGAGGCTGTCGCTCGAGAGCAAACCCAGCATGATCGATGAGAAGACCAGCGGCACCATGATGAGCTTGATGAGCTTGATGAAGATGACCCCCGGCAGAGCCAGCCACTCGGTAATCTGGCTGGCGGTTTCAGCGTCGAACCAGCCCACGCTCGGCCCCAAAAGCAGGCCCACCACCGCACCCAGGAGCAGCCCGAGCAATACCTTGGCCCACAGCTGGTCGCGGATCAGCCCCAGAAGCCGAAAATTGATGCGCAGCAGCCGTTTCTCGGAGCTGGTTGTGCCGTGGTGTCGTTCCATTGGCCCAAAGTTAAGCGAAACTAAAGCCCATGCTCAGGCCTGGAGCAGGCGCAGGGCCGTTTCGCGGTCGCGGTGCAGCTGCTCGACCAGCTCGGCAGCCGAGCCGAATTTCTTCTCGGCCCGGATGCGCTCGACGAACTCGACCCGCAGCATCTGCCCATAAAGGTCGCCGCTGTAGTCGATGAGGTGTACTTCGATGCACAGGCCGCCGTCGCCAAAAGTAGGCCGGTAGCCGATGTTCATCATGGCGGGTACCGGACCCTCTGGAGCCAGCACGCGCACGGCATAGACCCCAAACAGCGGTATGAGCTTGCGGGGGTCGGGCAGATGCAGGTTGGCGGTCGGAAAACCCAGGTCGCGTCCCCGCTGGTTGCCGGGCACTACCTCGGCCGTCAGGCTGTAGGGGTAGCCCAGCAGACGGGCTGCCGTCCGCACGTCGCCGAGGTTGAGGGCACTGCGAATCTTGGTGCTGCTCACGTTCGATTCATCGATCTGCTGGGCGGGTATTTCTTCGACCTCAAAGCCAAGCTGACGGGCCGCAGCATAAAGCTCGGTAAAATCGCCGGTGCGGTTGCGTCCGAAGCGGTGATCGTAGCCTACAACCAGTGTTTTGACCTGGATAAGCTCGACCAGAACTTCACGGATGAAATCCTGCGAGCTCATGCGCGAGAATTCCAGCGTAAACGGTACGATGAGCAGCGCATCGAGACCCAGGCGGTCGAGGGCCTCGATCTTTTCCTCCAGCGTGTGAAGCAGCGGCATAGCGGCATCGGGCTGGAGCACGGCCCGTGGGTGGGGGTCGAAGGTCAGAACGAGGGTACGGGCCTGCGGGCGATCGCGTTTGCGGTCGAGCAGTCGGTTAAGAATACTCACATGCCCCAGGTGCAGGCCATCGAAGGTGCCCAAGGTCGCAATGGTATCGGGGGCAGGCTCGTAGGCAGCGAGGCTTCGGTAAACAAGCATGGATGGGGAGAATGCAGGGCGGCTGCGCTGCGAAGTTACAAATTGCCGCGGCCAGCAGGCCGGTCGCGGCCGGTCTGGCGGCGGGCTTCGGCCAGCAGTTCATCCAGAGGCCAAGCGTCGCTCAGGTGCCACCTCCCAATCTGCGTGCGCTGCAGCTCCGTCACATAGCCCCCCACCCCCAGCAGCTGACCCAGGTCGTGCGCCAGCGACCGCACATAGGTACCCTTGGAACAGAGCACCCGAAACACGGCCCGCGGGCGTGCGAAGTGCAGCAGGTCGAAACGTTCGATCTGAACCGAGCGGGGTTTAAGTTCCAGCGGCTGGCCTTTACGAGCAGCCGCGTAGGCACTGCGCCCCCCTACTTTAACCGCCGAAAAGGCCGGTGGCAGTTGCTCGATCGCGCCACGAAACGACCCAAGAGCTGCTTCGATGGCAGCTGCCGTCAGGGCCGAGGTGTCGCGCTCATTTTCAGGGGGCTGCTCGGCATCGTAGCTGGCAGTAGTAAAGCCGAAGCAAACTTCAAAGACGTACTCCTTGCTGTCGTTCTGCAGCTGGCCCAGCAGGCTCGTTTTACCACCCGTTCCGATGATGAGCAGTCCTGTAGCCAGGGGGTCGAGGGTGCCACCATGGCCCACCTTGCGCACGCCCGTGGCGTTGCGAACACGGGCTACCACATCGAACGAAGTCAGCCCCTTGGGCTTGTCGATCAGCAGCAGTTCGCCGGCTTGAAACTGAAACGTGCGGGGGGCGGGCATGGCGGCAGGCAGTTTTTAATCTGCAAAGCTAAGAGCTGACAGAATTCTCTTCGACGGGGTCCTGCTCCGGATTGACCGGAAGAGGCAACAAGCCAGCCTGTCAAGAGGTTGACTGTTCTTCAACACATGACTCGGTTCAAGATTTTTTTCATTCACTTTTATCCAATATCCGAAGCATGAAATTAAAATTTTATAAAACAATGTATATTAAAATTAAGATTTAACTAAAAGTCGCGCACAGGCCCTTGATTTGTCCTGCTGCTTTCTGGATTGATCCGGGGAACGGTGCCTCGTACCTGCCGATCGATCCGGAGAGGCTAGCGGCTTCAATTCCCACTGCGCCTGCGTTTGGGAGCCTGAAGTTCCGAAGCCAGAATCTGCCGCGTCCAGCGCGTAACCCCGTCCGCTCCCACGATATTGAGCGTCAGTACCCGCTCTTTGAGGGGGCCGCTCACTTCGATAAGGGCGAAGTTACGTTCACGCACGAACGTACCGGGCACACGCAGGGTATTGGCCTCCTGTTCGGCCTGAGGCCCGGGCACGCTCGAGGTCAGGGGCGAAATGGTCAGGTCGTGCAGCGGGTAGAAGTCGGCATCCTCGAGGCGGCTCAGTTCGCTGGTATGACGGTCGCCATCGAGAAACAGCACGCCCGAAATACCTTCGCGCTTGATCAGACGCAGCAGCTGGCTGCGTTCCTCGGGGCAGATGTTGGCATAGGTTTCGTGTACTTCGGCGGGGTTGAGCACCTGGCCACCTATGCAGATAAATTTGAACGTGGCCTTACTGCTGACCAGCGCATCGATCAGCCAGTTGAGCTGCTTTTTGCCCAGAATCGTACAGCGACCCGTGCGGCGTTTGTTGGGGCTGCGGAACCAGCGGTTGTCCAGGAGGAAGAACTCGCAGTCGGCCCAGGCAAACTGCGTGGTGATACCGTTGTAAGGTGTATCGAGGCCGACGGTGGGATTGGCCCAGAAATCGCGGAAGGCCTCCCAGGCATCGCGCTTGCGCAGGTAGCCGCGGTCTGAGTCGTTGGGGCCGTAGTCGTGATCGTCCCAGATGGCGTAATGGTGGCAGCTGCCGAGCAGAGGTTGCAGCTCGGGGAGGCTGCGGGCGTGGGTGTAGCGGTAGTAGATGCCGCTGCGGCTGTTCCAGTCGACCTCACGCAGGTAGATGTTGTCGCCCAGCCAGAGCATGAAGTCGGGCCGGAAGCGGTAAATGGTCGTAAAAATGGAGTCGCCACCGCCGTAGCCACGTCCGGGCCGGTCGTAGGGCGGATCGTTGGTGAAATTGCAGCTGCCAGCAGCAAAGCGAAAAGCAGGCGGATCGGTGCGGTGCATCCAGAGGGCCTGCGTCTGAAATTCCAGCGGGTAGGACCGGCGGACCGGTTTGCGGTTGACCAGCACTTCGTAGGCGTAGCGCGTGCCAGGCTCAAGTCCACCGATGGCTACCGTGGCCGTAAAAGCGCGATCGGCCCGGGTTTCGGCGGCGGGGCTGGTTCGGACTTGGGCTTTGTCGCCCAAAGGCCAGTAGCGAAAAGCCACCCGACACGGGCCGTCGGTCTGCACCCAGAGGGCTACCTCACGCAGGTCTGAATATCCCACCATGGGGCCGGAGCGTACCTGCTGGGCGGCTACCGGTCCGGCCCCGAGCAGCAGCAGCCAAATAAACAAGAACGAAAACTTCATGCGGGCAATATAGGGCCTGCAGTCCAATTTCATGTTAAGCCCGGGTAGTGTCGATGTTAAGCCGGCGAGAAACACCTGCTCAGTACACAGCTGCACCGACAATCCGCACCCGAAAATCGATTCCCAGCAGCGCAACAACGGTGCGTTCGTCGAGGGTGTGGCGCAGGTAGCGGCCCTGCCCGTCGAAATCGACCTCCAGGGTCTGGTAAACATCGTAGAGGAAGCTGCTGAAATGGTAGCGGCTGCAGATGCGACGCAGCTGGCGGTTTTCGTAGCCGATGTCCTGCTCGAGGAGGTCGGTAGGGGCAGCCTGGGGCTTGCGTCTGGCCCGCCAGAGGCTGCCCACCTGTTCGATCTGAAACTCACCCCGAAGCCGCGGATCAAAAACGGCCTGCTTGAGAGCCGGCTCCAGCTCATGGGCAAGGCGCGTCTCGCTGCGCTCGGAGCGCAGGAGTCCCTGAGCCTGGGGCCGGAAGCGGAGGGTCTCGCGCCGGCCGGACTCTTCGACGGTTTTGTCAAAGGCCCGCAGTTCGCGCTGCGAGCGATCGAGCTGGCGACGCAAAGCCGCCCGCAAGCTGTCGGCCTGCAGCTGTGCGGAAGCCAGCAGCGGCAGCAGACCCAGAATTACTGCAAGGGCACGCATCGCCAGATTCAATACTCCCAGTAGCGGAAACGTTCCGTTTGGTCGAAAAGGGTTTGCAGCAGCCGGCGCAGGGGGGGCTCCAGGCGGCGATCGCGGCGACTCATCATCCGGTCGATGGTCTCAAAAGCCGCCTCGAGGCGGTAGGTTTCCAGCCGCTCGCCCTGCCCCCAGCTGAAGGAGGGCACAAATTTGGGCGGAAGTTCCGCCCCGAAGAGGTTGCAGCAGACCCCTACGACGGTACCCGTATTGAAGAGGGTCTGGATGCCGGCCCGCGAGAAGTCGCCCATCGTCAGCCCGCAGAACAGCAGCCCCGTATCCTCGTACTTCTGGGTCAGGTGGCTGTAAAGGCGCACGGTCGAGTAGTTGTTTTTCAGATTCGAGCACGTGCTACCCGCGCCCAGGTTGCACCATTCGCCGATGATTGAATTGCCCAAAAAGCCGTCGTGCGACTTGTTGCTCAAGCCCTGAAAGACCGAGTTCGAAACTTCGCCGCCGACCTTGCAGCCCGGCCCCAGGGTGGTATCGCCCCGCAAGCGGGCACCCATCTGCACGGTCGAACCTGCACCAATCGCATGTGCCCCGTGAATCATGGCTCCCTCCATAATCTGTACCTCGGGGCCAATGTAAATCGGGCCATCCTCGGCATTGAGCACAGCAGCGCGAATCTTCACCCCCTCGCCCACCCAGACATTCTCAGGCGCATAGACCACCGTATGCGGGTCGGTGATGGGTTGCGAAGGCTGGCGGGCGGCTAGATCCGGTACATCGAGGCGCAGCTGCTCGCCGTTGAGCGTGAAGAGGTCGGTCAGCTGGGCGATTCTGCGCAGCCGCCGGTAGTCGGGCACTTCGAACAGCGATACATGAATGGGCAGCGTCGACAGGTCGATGAAGCCCGATCCATGCTGCTCGAGCCAGGCGGCCGAAGTACGGAAAGCAATCAGTTCGTCGGGCGGATGAAAAAAGCCCTGATTGAACTGCAGGTCTTTGATCAGGCGGCCGACCAGGTAGGAATCGGGCAGGTAGCGTCCATTGATGAAGACCGTATCCTCGGTCAGCAAAGGCCGCTCCGCATCCTGAAGCAGAGGATTGTGGGGCAGGCCCTGCACCGGCTGCCCCAGCAGCCGCGACCATTTTTCCTCGATTCGATCGACTCCCAGGCGCAGGCTGTAGACCGGCCGCGTATAGGTCAGGGGCAGAAATCGACTGCTAAGGGCATCTTCGAATAGGATGTACTGCATGAAGGACAGTGGCTGCTCAGAAAAAGGTAGAATCAGAGAACAAGGCGTCAACGGGGTCGACCGGTGGCACCTGGCGTGGTATCCTTGAACTGGTCGTAGAGCTGGTCGCTGCCTTCGAGGCTGTAGTCATGATCGTGGCGACGCATGATGTTGGCCCGCCAGTTGGCGTTGTACATCTCTCCGTTGAGGGTGGAATGATGCAGGCGGTATTCATTGGTGGCCAGATCACGGTCGATAAACACGAAGATAACTCCCGACTGGTTGCGCAGGCGGTTATAGGTCCAGATTTCATACGGGAGCTTGTCGGTATCGGTCGGGAACGGCTGCACATCGTCGGGCTGGCCATAAGTGAGGAGTACGCGTCCGCGGTCGGTTCGCCATCCCGGGCGTGTGCTGGCTTTGAACCGTCGGTTGGCGTAGTCGAAGCGGTTGCGGTAAATCTGCCACGCCCGAGCAGGCTGATTGGGATCGGTTTGCCGTTTGAGCCAGAAGTGGTAGAAGAACTTGCGCTTGTCGTCGTAGTTCACCAGCGCGTGACGCATGCGCCGTTCCTCGTCGGTGTTGATGTACTCGAGGGCATCGAGGTAGACATCGAGCTGCTTTTCATCGTAGCCGTAGAGAACATCGTAAAGAGCCAGGGCACGGTCTTCGTCGGGCAGGCGGGCATCGAGTACGCTGTTGTAAGCAAAGAACCGCCGCTGAGTGCGATGGCGCACCTCGCCATCGGGACCGATCAGCTCGATATGCAGCGCGTAAGTCTGTGAGGGCAGCTGGCGCAGGTCGTAGGCGTAATGAAAAACATTGATGGCTTCGGAGGGGCGCATGCGGGTGCGCCGTTCGGTGCCTTCGAGGGGTTCGCTGCGCTGGGCCTCGGTCAGGTAGAATCGCAGAGCGTGCTTGCCTTTGCCAAAAAGGCGGTCGGCATCGTAGTATTCCACATAAAAGCGCAGGCTGTCGGCATCGAGAAAGACATCGTCGGCCACATAAGGCTTGAAGCGCAAACCGTGCTTGGTGAAAGGGTCTCCCTCGATGGCCGGTTCCACGGATTCGAGCCAGACGATATCGCTGAAGGGCAGGCGATCGGGCGGGGGCACGTCGAAGTCGCGAATGAGCTTGGTCGTCGAAGCCGAATCGGTCTGGGCATCGCGCACTTCGACCGTCAATCGCATCGAGTCGGGCTGGACTGCAAAGCGGAAGCCCTGAATGAGATAAAATCGGCGAGTCGTTCGCTGGGTGTCGGGCAGTTCAGGGCTGTTGAGGTAGAAATCTTCCACAAAAGGCTCACCCCGACCCGAGCGGGCCTCGCAGCGGATTTTTACATGGGTACGGGCCTTCCAGCGGTTGGGAGCCAGCTCGCGGTAGGTCAGGTTGGAGGCATCGACCGCCAGCTGAATCTCGACATAAGGTCCCTTGCTGTCGCGAAAAACAAGGGCATCGGCGTAAAGCGAAACAACTACACGCTCGGCACGGGCCTGAGCAGCCCATAAGAACAGAACAGCAAGTACAGACAGAAAGCTCAGTCGCATGGATGCAGGGCGCGGCAGGCAGCCCATGTGATAAATATACACATTTTGACCCGAAATCAAGCCCCAATGCCCAGCCCCGCTAGATTTGCAAGCATGCCCACCCCGATACCATCGTCCCACTGGCCCGCCGTAGACGAATGGGCCGCTCATGTGCTGGCCGGTCGGGTCGACTGGCTGGCCCGTGCCCTCTCGCTGGTCGAAAACCGCCGCCCCGAGGCGCAGGAACGGGCGCAGCAAATCCTCCAGCGGCTGTTGCCCCACACGGGGCATGCCCTGCGCGTGGGGCTTTCGGGTGCCCCGGGAGTGGGCAAAAGCTCGTTCATCGAAGCTTGGGGGGTTCACCGCGCCGAGACAGGCCAGCGGGTAGCCGTGCTGGCCATCGACCCCTCGAGCAGCCGCAGCCGTGGCAGCATCCTGGGCGACAAAACCCGCATGAACCGCCTTTCGACCCACCCCCGCGCCTTTGTACGGCCCTCGGCAGCCGGAACGACCCTGGGGGGCGTGGCCCGCGCCACCCGTGAAAGCCTGCTTCTGTGCGACGCGGCGGGCTTCGATCTCATCATTCTGGAAACGGTCGGGGTGGGCCAGTCCGAAACACTTGCGGCAGGCATGGTCGATGCGTACGTGGTGCTGCTGCAGGCGGGCGGGGGCGACGAGCTGCAGGGCATCAAACGCGGCATCCTCGAACTGGCCGACCACGTGCTCATCACCAAGGCCGATGGCGCAAACCTCGAAGCGGCCCGGCGGGCAGCAGGCGAGTTCCGCTCGGCCTTTCAGTACTTCCCGCCCCAGGACGACGGCTGGCGGCCCGAAGTAGCCCTCTGCTCGGCAGCCGAGGGAACCGGACTGGCCGAATTCGATGCCCGCCTGGCCCAGCTCGAAGCCCACCGCCGACAGGCCGGCAGCTGGGAAAGCCGCCGCCTGGCCCAGCGGATCGCCTGGTTCGAGGAAGCTACAGGCCAGCTGCTAGCCGACCTCATCGATTCCGACACCCAGCTGCGGGCACAGCGCGAGAGCCTGCGGCGAGCAGTCGAACGACGGGAACTGACGCCCTGGCAGGCAGCTCGTCAACTGGTGCAGGGTATTCGGGGCAAGCTGTGAGCTGCTTGGCCGATCCGATAAATTTTATTCCCATTACCGGGTAGATAACAAAAATTCATTGCCTGCAAACCTGCATGGGAAGATAAAATCCCAGGTCCTATCTGGCCCATATGAACTGCCCGGCACTCAAGGGAAGAAAGCGTATCAATTATCAATTATTAGGGGCTGTAAAAAATAGATGCGGAACAGCAGCTGCCGGGCGGGTGATGGCGAGCCTGACCCAAAAACTTTACAAGCCCGCGATTCCATGATCGGAGCGGCCGAAAGGCAAGTCCAAAACGCCTGAACCCAATGCAAGCCTAGATCAGGCGGTAGTTACGGTATTCGCCGATGTGCCAGCCGGTATGGCGGGCAATTGCCATGAGGAGGCGGTCTTTAAGAGCCAGACGGATGCGGTTTTCGTCGTGCTCGAAGGGCCAGTTGAGGCGGGCGATGCGCTCGTGCATGACTGCTGGATGCGTGCCCCGGTAGCGCGTCAGGGCATCGATGTTGGTGTAGTCGAATTCCTCAGGATGCGTAAAGCGTTGGGCTACGGTCTGCTCATCGTGCCAGTAGCCCGCAAAGTGTGTCCGATACTGGCTCTGGATGCGGGGTGGACGCACCATGCCGTAGTGATAGACATAGGCATCGAGGAGCTTGACCCGCAACTTGCGGCCATTGAGCCGGAAACCTTGAGCATCTTTCCACGACCGGATGGCCGGGTTGTGGCGAACAATGCGGATTTCGTGGCGGTACCAGCGGCGCGAACTGCCCACGTAGTCGTACGTGCCATAAAAATGCCGGTATTTGAAGAGCAGCCCTTCGACCCGGGAATCGTCTTTCCATTGGTTCATGGCCTCGCGGATGCTTTCGTAGTCCTCCTCGTGCAGGCACTCGTCGCCCTGAATGTAAATGCACCAGGCGTGGCGGCCCTGCAGGGCATCGAAGGCCTTGTTGGTCTCGTCGGCGAGCACGGCACCGCCGGTGCGCAAATCGGGGTTCCAGACGGTGGGCAGCAACCGGAGCTTGGGGCTGTCGATCCGACGCAGGTAGTCTTCGGTGCCGTCGTCCGAGTCGCCCACAGCCACCACAAACTCATCGACCAGGGGCAAAACCGAGCGGATGGCCTCTAGGATCGGGTAGTCGTAGCGGACGGCGTTGCGAATAAGGCTGAACCCTCCAACAGTCATAGGGGCGCAGGGGCTGGAGCAGCCCCCCGATTTATAATGAGGATATGCACACCGGAGCCTGGACGTGAGTAAAGCCCGTCGGTGTTGGCGATGCTAAATTCGTAATATTGCGCAGGCAGAATAAAGTCTGCAAAACTACGGCCGGATGTCCATACAGGCGCACTTGAGCGAAGCCTACGACGCGGCGTCAGTCGCCCATTACGACCTGCGCATGCTCGTACATACTGCCGTTGTCGAATACGTGCTTCTGGATCGGCAAGCTCGGGTGGTGGCCTTCAAAAGCTTTCCCAATTCGGAACGGAGCCTGCTGCCGACTTTTCTGGAAGCGACCCACCGGAACGACCCCATCCTGCGATCGGAGGGTTTTCGGTCGGTTACCTGCTTCACGCCAGCCCCCAGCTGGCTGCTGCTGCCTGATGACCACTTCCGGCCCGATGCGGGCGAATACCTGCTGGAGCAGGTCTGCGACTACGAAACGAGCTTCCACAGCACCCGCCACACCCCCGTCGCCGAGGCAGGCCTGCACGTAAGCTATGCGCTGGACGTCGACCTCGAGGACGCCTGCCGCCGCATCTTTGCCGCCAGCCAAGTCGATCACCTGCTCGCCGAACTGATTCGCAAAGGTCTGCGCATTCTCAAAGCCTCGGGCCTGCCGCTCGTGTGTTGGATGCATCTGACTTACGATTCGTTTGTCTACCTGATTTTGAGAGGCAATCGCCTGATCTTCTGCAACCAGTACCCCATGTACGCGGCCGAAGATGTCGTCTATTTCATTCTGCGGGTCAACATGGCCCTACAAATCGCCACCGATGAGGTCAGCAGCCTGGTTACCGGCAATTCGCCCTTCAACAAAGGCGTTGTAGCCGCCCTGAGCGGCTATTTCGGGGGAGCACTCAACGTAGACCACCTTTACGAACTGCGCCTGCCCGGCGATCTGCAGGTAGCCAACTGCCTGCATCTGCTGCCCGAAATCGTGCTTTAGGTACCTTGGCCTTTCGTTGGGGCTGCCATGAGTTCCGTACGCATCATCACGGGCCGGTACCGCGGCCGCAAATTGGAACCGCCCGCCCAGCCGGGCCTGCGCCCCACCACCGATACCGCCCGCGAGGGCCTGTTCAGCCGCCTGTCCACCTACTTCAACTGGCCCGAGGTGCACGCACTCGATCTATTTGCCGGTACGGGGGTGCTGGGCCTGGAGGTGTTGAGCCGAGGCGGAGCGCACCTCGTTTCGGTTGAACAGAACCGTACCTTGATCCGAGCCATGCAGCAGGTGCGGCAGACCTGGCCCGTACCCGACTGGGAGATCGTACAGGCCGATGCGGCCCGCTGGCTCGTGCAATGTGGGCGCAGCTTCGATTTAATCCTGATGGACCCGCCCTACAGCCGGCCCGACAAACCGGCCCTGATCGAAGCCGCTCTACAAGGAAAACTGCTGACAGCAGACGGCCTGCTGGTGCTGGAACATGCCACTCACGAATCGTTTGCCGATCTGGCCGGCTTCTGCGACAGTCGGCATTATGGACTGGTTGCCTTCAGTTTTTTTGAGCCGATCTGAAGGGCATTAACCTCATTTTACTTTATAAAATAAATCTTATTTAGAACTTATTTAGAATAACCCAGTCTAAATAAGCTTACCACAAGTATCCATTCTGGGCAGGAGCAGGCTTTGTTGCCTGTTCACCCAGCAGTTCCCGCACTTCCGATTCGAAGACCTCACACAGGTAGGTCAAGGGTACGTCCGTTATGCGGTTGGCGAACGGCTCTTCCAGGGATTGCCCCGTGCGGTCGAGCGTCGAAAAGGTAGCCGCAATCAACACCGTGAGAGGTGTCAGCCACACATAGCCCGCCGCGCTGGCGGGCAAAAGGCTCAGCAAGCCGAAAGGCAGCAGCAGAATAAACAGCCAGACAAGTACGCGGGTAAAAAAGGCATACTGGCGTGGCAAAGGGGTATCGGCGAGCTTCTCGCAGGCAGCCTGGGCAGCTCCACAGGCGGCCAAGGGCGGCTCCAGTACGATGCCATCGAACGCTCCCAGCAGGTTATGGGCCATGGCTTCTTTCACGCGCAGCCCCTGACGGTGCAGGATGTAAACCGGCGGATTGCTGAAACGCTGTAACTGGACCAGCTCGTCGGGCGACACCAACGCGGCCAAGCCATCGTCGCGGCCGGCCTGGCGCAGCTGGACCCGTAAAGCTTGGGCGAAGGCGACCTGCCGCAGCAGCATTTCGCGGCAAAAAGCCCCTGCGGCTGCTTCAGTTGCTTTGTCGGCTAAAACCTGGCCTTGGGTACACGCTACGATTTGACGGGCAAAAATCCGGCTGGCCGTTAACAGACTGGCCCACTGGCTGCGGGCCTCCCACCAGCGGTTGTAGGCGGCGTTGTTGCGGAAGGCCACAAAGATGGCTAAGGCTGAACCCAACAGCCCGACCGTCGCAAAAGGCAAGGCAGGCACTGCCCCGGGCGCAATCCACCCCCCGACCGAAAGGGCGGCACCCAGCCCAGCGGCTAGACTCACCTCGCGGTAGATGTAGCTCCAGACCCGTAGCGGATTGAAAACATTTTTTATTATCATATTTTAATTCATTTAAATAAAATCTTTAGAGCCATCAGTCAGTGCCTGCAGGGCTCTGCAGTTGAATCGTAAATCCAGCCGTCCAGAACAGGTCGGCAGCGGCCACCCGCGGAGGCACCCAGCTTTCCCAGAGGTAGAGGAGCCGCGATTGCAGGGCAATCGACCGGTGCAGCTTCGACTGAAAGCCCGCCTGCAGAAACAGGCGTTGGTTCTCGGGCTGGGAGAAGCTTTGCTGGCCCCAGGCTTCGTAGCTTAAGGAAAGCCGGTCGGCCAGCAGAACGATTTGGCCAGCCAGCCGCGCCGTCAGGCGCATGACCTCCAACCGCCGGTGGGTCAGGGGGCCCAAACCTTCGAGGCGGTCGGCTGTGTAGTCGGTTCGTTCGGCCGTGGTTGACAGTGAAAATTTAAGTTGGCCCTGCCGTTGCCGTACGAACCAAACCGAGAGGCCCACTCCGACTTGAACGCGGTAGTCGATCTGGCGGCGCAGCTGGCTCTCGCTCAAGGCCATGATAAAGGGGTAAAGTCGCCGGTCGGGTCGCCAGTAAGCAAAGCATCGGGCCGTCCAATCGTTTTCGGTGCGGAAAGGCCCAAACGTGCCGTAGAGGTAGCGGATGCTGCCCTGCAAGCCAACCGGATGACGGTGGTGCGAACCGGCCACTTCACCAATGGCCAGGAAACGCTCGACATTACCTTGGGTCAAGCTGGAATTGAGGCTGGCCTGGCCTTTCCAGCGCAAGGTATCGCCTTCGGTCAACTGCGCCTGCACGGGCAGTGCCCAAAGGACTAATAGAGCGGCCCCAAGCATCCATCGCAAGCCCAACATGGTGCAAAGCTGGCACGGATTTCGGCCTGCGTATCCTATCTTACGAAAAATCGAGTCGCTTACTTCGGCGTAAGCAATCCCCATCCGGGCATTGTCCCATGGCAAATCGCGACCGCGTAGCTTTGCATCGCCATGCAGCAGTTGAATTACTTTGGTCTGGCCGCTCTGGCCCGGGAACTGCAAGCGTGGATCGGGGCCAGCTGGGTACGCAGTTTCTCCCAACACAAAGACGAATGGGTGGGCACGCTGCGCCACGAGCGGCGGGTGCTGCATCTGCGGGCCAGCTGCCGCAGCACCCTGCCCTACCTGGTACCCGAACCCAGGTTCCGCCGTGCCCGAACCAACTCGGTTGATCTCTTTCCCGAATTGATCGGCAAAAAGGTATTGTCTTTCAGTGTACTGGAACTGGATCGCGTACTCGTCTGTGAGGTCAGCGAGGGCTGGAGTCTGGTTTTCAAGATGTACGGCAACCGATCGAACCTGCTGCTGCTGCACGAAGGGCGCGTGGTTGATCTGTTTCGGCGCAGCCTCAAGGAGGATTTCGACTGGCGTGTGGAACGGCCCCTGCTGGAAGTGCCCCTTCGGCTGCCGCGCTGGCCTGATGCACCGCTGGAAGCCGATGCCCCCGATCTAGAAGCCCGCTTGCGGTCGGTCTTTCCGGTGCTCGATGCCAGCCTGTGTCAGGCCATAGCCCGACGCCTGAAGGCGGGCGAGACGCCGGATGCTGCCTTGGCTCACATAGCCCACGAGGCTCAGGAACCGCCTTTCTGGCTGCTGGAGGTCGAAGGCCAGTTTCAGCTGCACCTGCTCAAGCCCTCCGCCGATGAGGGCAACCCGATGGCCTGCTCCAGTTTCGGCGAGGCCGTGCGTCAGTACGTGCACCGCGCCTTGAGCCGCGGCGACTACGACCAGCGGTACCGCCAGCTCGAAACGCTGCTAAAAAAACTGGGCCGATCGCTGCGACTCAAGGCTGAATCGCTAGCCCAAAGCCTGCAGAAACACGAACGCCGCCGCAGCGATGAAGAAATTGGCCACCTGCTCATGGCCAACCTGCACGCCATTCCGCCCCGGGCCGAGTCCGTGGAAGTCTATGATCTCTACCGCGACCAGCCCCTGCGCATCGCCCTCGACCCCCAGCTCAATGCCCAGGAAAACGCTGCCTTATTTTACAAAAAACAGCGGGACCGCGAAGCCAAGTACCTGCACCAGCTCGAGCAGCAGGCCGAACTGCAAATCTTGCTCGCCAAGCTCGAGGCACTGGAGGCCCAATGGGCGACCGTGCACGACCGCGAAAGCCTGCGGCACTTCGAGCGGGAACATCGGGCCTTTCTGCAGGGTGAAACGATGCAGCAGGCTGCCCAGCTGCCCTTTCGGGAATACCTCTGCCAGGGCTACCGCATCTGGGTGGGGCGCAACGCCCGGAGCAACGACGCGCTGACTTTCCGTTACGCCCGTAAACAAGATTGGTGGTTCCATGCCAAGGATGTGAGCGGCTCGCACGTGGTCTTGCGACGGCAAGGGACGCAGAATCCCCCCCTTGCCGTCGTCGAACGGGCGGCTGGACTGGCAGCCTGGTTTTCCAAAAGTCGCCACGAGTCCCTAGTACCCGTCTCGATGACCGAGCGGCGATTTGTACGCAAAAGCCGCCGCATGGCACCCGGGCAAGTCGCCCTGCAGCGTGAGGAGGTTCTGCTCATCGAACCCATGGCACCCGACCAGTAAATACGATTTAGCTACCTTTGTGAAGGAAATTCGACCAGTGGCATGATCAATCCATCCATCGAGGCGCAGTTCGAGGAGATGATTACCGTTTTGCGGCGGTTTTCGACCCCGGACAACTTCGCCCGTATCCGCAAAGCCGCCGGTGTGATGGCCCAAGCCATACGGTCGGGACAGAAGATCATCAGCTGCGGCAATGGCGGGTCGATGGCCGACGCCATGCACTTTGCCGAGGAACTGGTAGGCCGCTACCGCGGCGATCGTCCGGCCATGCCCGCCGTCGCCATCAGCGACCCTTCGTACTTGAGCTGCGTGGCCAACGACTACGGCTACGATGAAGTCTTCTCGCGCTACATCGAGGGCATGGGCAACGCCGGCGATGTCCTCCTCGCCATCAGCACCAGTGGCAACAGCCCGAATGTACTGCATGCCGCTATCACGGCCCGCACCAAGGATATCTACGTCATCGGCCTGACAGGCAATTCCGGCGGTGCGCTCGGCGGCATCTGCGACATCGAAATCCGGGTGCCGCATCAGGGCAGCTCCGACCGCATTCAGGAAGTACACATCAAAGTCATCCACTCGCTGGTCTACCTCATCGAGTGCGAGTTATGGCAGCTGATGTAAGGCAGTGCTGGCTACTGCGACCACTCGAAGGGTATCGAACATCAACAGTCGGGAGCGGCGGCCAACTGCAAATCCAGTGCCCCGAAAACATTCATGTGTAACACCCTGAAAATTAAAACCGGATTGCAACCCAGCAGCTGGCAGGTTGCAATCCGACTTCAAGCCAATTTCGATTCACCGAACCCAACAGGCAGCTCGGCGAGCCTCAGCGGCCCTTCCACTGGGGGTTGCGCTTTTCGATGAAGGCACTCATGCCTTCTTTCTGATCTTCGGTGGCAAACAGCAGATAGAAATTCTTGCGCTCGACCAGCAGCCCCTGCTGCAGATGGGTTTCGTGCGCCTGCAGGACCGATTCCTTGGCCAGTTGCACGGCTACGGGCGGCATTGCCGCAATGGTGGATGCCAGCTTGAGGGCTTCATCGAGGTAGAGTTCCTGCGGAACGATGCGGTTGATCAGGCCATGTGCGTGGGCTTCTTCGGCAGTCATGAACCGACCGGTCAGAATCAGTTCCATGGCCAGGGCCTTGCCCACGGCGCGGGTCAGTCGCTGCGTTCCCCCCGCCCCGGGAATGACTCCGAGCTTGATTTCGGGCTGACCAAACTGGGCCGTATCCGAGGCCACAATCAGATCGCAGAGCATGGCCAGCTCGCAGCCCCCCCCCAGAGCAAAACCACTCACGGCGGCAATGAGTGGCTTTTTGAACCGCTTGATCACGTCCCAGCGGCTGAACTGGTCGCGGTTGTTCATATCGACCGCCGTTGCTTCGGCCATTTCTTTGATATCGGCACCGGCAGCGAAAGCCCGTTCATTACCCGTCAACACCACCGCCCCGATGGCGGCATCAGCTTCAAAGCCCTGCAGGGCCGTGATGATTTCTTCGATGACCGACCGGTTGAGGGCATTTAGTTCCTTGGGTCGGTTGATGCGGATGAGGCCCACGCGGCGGTCGCTCAAGCTTTCGGTCAGGATATACTGGTAGCTCATGAAGTAAAGAGACAGCTTAATGCCTTGGTTTTTTTTTCAGATAAACAAGGCTCAAGTTAGCTCAAAAGCCGGTGCTGACCAAAAGCCTGAAATCAGGCCTTACTCGAACCAGCCGAAGCGCAGCGTCAATGCTCCGTAAACGCCACTCAAGTTATCCACAGAGGGCAGATCGACCCCGCCGAAATACCGGTAGCCCGCTTCGATGGACAGGCGGAACCAAGGCGCTAAATTGACCTCCATGCCCGCCTGGGGACAAAGGGCTACAAAGTTCTCCTGGGCGTAGTTGTCGCCCGTTACGATGTCCAGGTTGTCAGGCACCAGCTGGGCGGCCCCAAAGCCCAGTTTGGCCTGGCCGATGAAGTGCACGACTTTGCTGGCCGGCACACTATAACCCGTCCAGATGCCCCCCATGCCAACTTCGAGTTTCATACGCTCGCGGCGGCCTTCAAAGGGTATATTGTAAAAAATATCGTTGGACAAACCCTGCCCAAATCCGCCAATAAAGAATGACCGGTTGAACAGAACGGCACCTCCACCACCGGTCATCACAGCAAATTTATTAGCCAACGTGCCGATTTCGACAAAGGGGCCGCCAAAGCCACCCACCTTCAAATCCGAACCAATCAAATACTGCGACTTGTAGGGGCTGTCGCGACGAAAATCTTGATCCTGGGCCTGAACCCAGCTCAAACCCAACCAGCCCATCAGCAGAATCATGAGCAACTTTTTCATGTTTTCTTTAATAGGGAATTACAAACTATTCCAAATATACAGGCCTAATGTCAGGGCAAAAAATGAGCGGGCGCAGCTTTTGGTCTAGTTCATCTTTTTTTAGAACAGCCTTCAATCGATCGCCAGTACGACGCACTCCACCCGCCGGTTGAGGGCGCGGCCTTCAGGCGTCCGGTTGGGAGCCACGGGCTGGGTGTCGGCATAGCCGCGTGCCTGCAGACGGGCAGGCGGAATGCCCTGCCGGATGAGCCAGTCGCGTACATGCTCGGCCCGCTGCTGGCTCAGCTTCTGATTTCGTTCAGCACTGCCGGTGCTGTCGGTATGGCCGGCCAGCTCGATGCGCAGTTGGGGATGTTGAACCAGCACCTCGTAGAGAGCCGCCAGTTCCGAACGCGACTGCTCCTGAAGCTGGTTGCTGCCCGAATCGAAAAATAGGTTGTTGAGCCGCAGGCGGTTGCCCGGCGCAAGAGGCACCAGTTCCAGATCGAGGGGCACCTGACGGAACCGCTGCTCGCGGGTCAGGTCGAGGCGTTCGTGGCGGCCCAGATGCCGGGGGGCACGGGCATAGAGGTCGTAATCGGAACCGGCGGGCAGGGCGATTTGGTAGCGGCCCGTCTGCGGCTCGGTGCGGGCCACGCCCAGGAGCTGGCCTGTCTGCAGATCGGTGTAGCGAATGGCCGCCGCCACGGGCTGGCCATCGGCACTCGAGCGCACCGTACCGGAAACCAGCAGTACCGGACGTGGACGCAGCTCTGTGGGCAGGGCCATCTTAAAAATATCCACATTTCCATCCGGCGTGCTCGAGCAGAAGTAAGCCGTATCGCCGGCGGCCGTCAGGCTGAAGTAGGCATCCATTCCGGGCGTATTGAGAGGGGCACCCAGGTTGCGGGGGGGGCTCCAGTTCTGCCAACTCTCGTCGAGACGTGTCGTTACGAAAAGATCCAGGCTACCCAATCCCGGGTGTCCGTTACTGGCAAAGTAGAGCGTTTTAAGGTCGGAAGCCAGAAAGGGCGCGACTTCGTACTCGGTGGTGTTGACAACCGAACCCAGATTGAGGGGCCTGGACCAGGTACCGTTATCCTGAAGGAAGCTTACGTAAAGGTCCTGCATTCCGTTGCTGTCTTCGCCCTCAAACTCGAGCAACAGGGTGCGTCCATCATTGGCCAAAAAGAAGGAACTGGTAGTCGATTTACGGATAAAAGGCTCAAAATACTGCGGTTGGGGGGTAGCCCACTCATCGGGACCGGTTCGGGTGGCCAAAGCCAGACGGGGCTGGTCGGGGGGGGCATCGGGGGCGGTATTGCGCAGCACCAGGGTATTTCCGTCGGGTGTGAGGCCAAATACCGCACTGCTGGTCGAACCGTTGATCGGGGGGGGCAGGCGGCGGGCCGGTTGCCAGCGGCCCCGTGCGTCGCGCACCGAAAGCCAGACCTCCTGATGGGTTTTGCTGGGAGCTTCGGGATGGCCCTCCCGCACGAAATAGAGGCTGCGCCCGTCGGGACTGATGCGAGGTAACAGTTCCTTGTAGGGGCTGTTGACTGCCGGCCCGAGCGACTGAATTTGGCCCCGAAGCAATCCGGTAAGCCCCAGCAGCAGCCAGGCAGCCGACAGCAATCGAAGCCATAAACGCACAGGATGCGAATAATTATTCATTTCATTACGAAATCCCATGGAGTCATCTGCCAAAATCCATTACACTCAGCGGCAAACTTCGTACTATTGTTTGGTATCAAAACCCAATAGTCCATTTATCGGGAACATGGAACAAGCTCGAGTAGGCCTCATCATGGGGAGCCGATCCGATTGGCCGGTCATGCAGGCAGCGGCCGACGTGCTTCATGAGTTGAACGTAGCCTTCGAAGCGCAAGTCGTATCGGCACACCGAACTCCCCTGCGGATGGTCGAGTACGCGCAGACGGCACGCCAGCGCGGCCTGCAGGTCATTGTGGCGGGTGCGGGTGGCGCAGCCCACCTGCCGGGTATGGTGGCTTCGCTGACGATCCTGCCGGTGATCGGCGTTCCGATCAAATCGAGCCAATCCGTCGCTGGCCTCGATTCGCTGCTTTCGATCGTCCAGATGCCTGCCGGCATCCCCGTCGCAACCGTCGCCATCGACAACGCCCGCAACGCCGGGCTGCTGGCAGCCCAGATTCTGGCCCTGCACGATGAGCGATTGGCTGCCGCACTGGAGAACTTCCGCGAGCACCTCCGCCAGCGGGTAGAAGGCATGAGCCTGGATTCCCTTGGCTGAGCAGCAGTTCCTCAAAACAGGAGCTGGGCCTTGGGATAGGCGGCCCGCAGCCGGCTGCGACAGCTGGAAGCCAGCTTCGGGTTCTGCCTCAAATCGAGATACTCCAGGTTTGGAAGTGCATAGAGGCTTTCGGGCAGTTCACGCAGCTGGTTTTTACGCAGATCGAGCCGCCGCAGCTGTTTCCAGTCCGACACGTCGGCCGGCAGTTCACTCAGCTGATTGAAACTGGCATCCAGTTCCCGCAGCTCGCCGCAGCGGCTCAACGCATCGGGCAGCTGACGCAGCCGGTTGGTACGCAGGTTGAGCACCTGCAGGCGGGCCGGTGGGGTGTGCAGCGGCCAGTCGGTCAGTCCGCAGCCCTGCAGGTTCAGGCGTTCGAGCATGGGCAGACTGCCCAGCAGCTCGGTGGCGGCCTGCAGGGGGTTGTAACTCAAATCGAGTTCCTGCAGGTTCTGCAGCCCGACAAAAGCAGCAGGTAGCTGGCGGATGAGGTTATCCTGCAGGTTGAGCACGCGGAGCTGGGTCAGGCGGCAGACGGTTTCAGGCACATGACGCAGGCTGTTTTGGGCCAGGTTCAACCGCTGCAGCTGGTTCAGTTTGGAAAGGTCGAGTTGGATGCTGTCGATGACGTTGCGTGAAGCATCCAAATCCTGCAGCCGCGGAAGGCGCACCACACCGCCCGGCAGACGGCCCAGGCCATGCCACGAGAGGTCGAGCCGCAGCACCGAATCGGGTCTTGCCAGGGCGTGCGCCATGCGACGGTAGACCGGTCGGGAGGCGAGCATGGAATCGACCTGCGCCTTGGCCAGGATCGGCGATAGGGCAATGAGAAGCCAGCCGGTCAGGAGCCGTCTCATTCGAAAGCAATTTCGTAGCCCACGGCTTGCAGGTGTTCCCAGAAATTAGGATAAGATTTGTTGACGACCGAGGGGTTGTGCAGCTGCAGTCGATCAACCATATTGACCAGCAGCGAAAAACTCAGGGCCATGCGGTGGTCTTCATAGGTTTCGATCGGGCCGGGGCTGGCGATAGGGGCCGGGGTGATTTTGAGACCGTCGTTAATGCGCTTGACGCCCACCCCCAGGCGGGTGAGCTGCTCGCAGATGGCCTGCACGCGGTCGGTTTCCTTGAAAGGCAGCGTTTTCAGGTTATTGAGCTTCGAAGGACCGTCGGCGTAACAGCTCAGTACGGCAAAAGTCTGTACTAAATCGGGCATCAGCTCAAAGTCCACATCGATAGGCTTGACGAGGTTGCCCTGCTGGTTGAGTAGATGCAGGCCGGCCTCCTCGCGGCGCATCTGCAGGCCCCAGCCGGTAAAAATATCCAGTTGCTTGCGGTCGCCCTGCGCACTCTGCAGGTCGAGATTACAAAGAGTCAGGTCCGATTCAATCGTGGAAGCCAGTCCCAGCCAGTAAGATGCAGCCGACCAGTCGCCCCCTACACGATAACGATCGGCCGCAATGGTGTTGCTTTCCAGTTCGAGGCACGAAGCCTTCCATTTCCAGTCGATGCCCAGGGTTTTGAGCACCTGCAAAGTCAGCTCAATATAGGAACGCGAGACGAGGCGGTTGTCGTCGAAGTAGATACGGGTGCCGAGGGCCTGCCGGGGAGCTACCAGCAGCAGGGCCGAAAGCATCTGACTGCTCTGGCTGACATCGATTTTGAAACTGGTCGGGTCGAGGTCCGGATTGCCCTGGATGCGAATGGGCAGACGCCCGGGTGCCTCCAGGTACTCAATATTGGCACCGACGTTGGTCAGTGTGTCGATAAGCGTAGCAATGGGGCGACGGCTGAGCTGATCGCTTCCCCGCAGAATGGTCGTCGTCGGCAGGAAGGTAGCCAAGGCCGTAATGAAACGTAAGGCCGTACCGGCATGGTGCAGGTCGACATCCAGTTCATCGGGGCGGGCATCGAGCAGGTGCCCCACCACCGTACACTGCGTCTCGTCGCGTTCGATGCCAATGCCCGCCCGTTCGAGAAAATCGATTACAACCCGGCTGTCGTCTGAGTGCGAATAGTTTTCGATGACAAAAGGCTTGGGCGAGAAGGCCCCGATGACCAAAGCCCGGTTGGTTTCACTTTTGGAAGGCGGCAAATCTATCGTACCCCGAAGTTGGAGGCCGGAAGGTCGCCGGATGGTAACGAACTGGTAGTCGGACTTCATGGACAGAGGGCCTGACGCATGGCGTGGGTGAGCACCTCATCAGCCACAACATAGCCCGGCGCGGCCGAACCGATAGCCGTCAACAGGCTGAGGCGAGTGCGCATTCCCATGTTTTTCTTGTCCTGCCGCACCCAGTCGAGCAGGGAGTCAACATCAATGACGGGCAAATTTACTAAGAAATCCTGCGCTTCGATGTAAGCGCGAATGGCTTGACCGGCGGCTGGGTCCAAACCCGCTGCATGCTCCGAAATCAGGCTTTCGGCCCACATGCCGTACCAGATGGCCTCGCCGTGCAAGAGGGGATTCTCGGTGGTCAGGCTCGCGCTTTCGAGGGCATGGCCCAGGGTGTGGCCGAAGTTGAGCACCTCACGCAGCCCTTCCTCGCGGGGGTCTTGGGATACGATGGCTCCTTTGATGGCCAGCGACCGCTCCAGAACAGGCACCCAGTCGGTGGGGGGCCAGGCCAGCGTGCTCAATTCGGCCCAGTAACGGGCATCGGCAATCAAGGCATGTTTGACGACTTCAGCCCAGCCGGCCCGCAGTTCCCGCTGCGGCAATGTTTCCAGAAAGCCGGGCCAGACCCAGACCTGGCGGGCCGGTGCAAAGGCCCCCAGCTGGTTCTTGGCTCCCCGGTAGTTGACCCCGCATTTACCCCCGAGGCAGGCATCGGCCTGGGCCAGCAGCGTGGTGGGCAGAAAATCGAATTGCAAGCCGCGTTTCCAGACCGAAGCCGCAAAAGCCACCAAATCGAGCGTCCACCCACCTCCCAGCACGATGACCCGTCCCCGCCGGTCCATGCGCTGAGCCGACAGAAAATCCCAGACATCGGCGCAGGTAGCCAGGGTCTTGCGCGTTTCGATGGCGTCAAGCAGCAGGACGGCCGTGTGATGGTCGGCTGCAGCCTGAAGCACCCACGGATGAAGCTCGCATACCCGCCGGTCAGCAACCAGAACCTGAGCATGGGTACGGTCGGGGTGCAGAGCTTGCTCGATACCCGACCGATCGGTCAGTTGCCAAACTTTATCAGACATAATGTTAAGGCATTTTGTTTTTTCATATTAACCAATATACTGAATCCAATCAAAGCCATAAAGCCAAAGGCTTTCTCACTTATACGCAGATGAACGGACGGCTGCACTGTTCATTGCGCACAATCTCCTGCTTAATTTGCGGCATGGGCTGGAAAATCTGGTTGGCCGAGCACCTGCGCCGACGGGGCCTGCATGGACCTTGGCTGCTTGCCCGCTACGGCTACCTGCACGAGCGGGGCTGGTTCCGGGCCTATGCCGCCGGAGAGGCCATCGACCTGCAGGGGCAGCCCATCCCCTGGCTAACCTACCCTTGCATCGACCTGCTGGCCGAACGCCTGCACCGCCA
>CALDDN010000008.1 GCA_937936615.1 uncultured Bacteroidia bacterium
GCTCGGGGGTTCGGGTAACGAAGTCCGGCAGGGGGGGCAGGTCGAGGGTCAGGCTGCCTGGGGGGTTGCTTTCTTCGGGCAGCGGGGCATCGGGGCGGCGGGGGGGGGCGGTTTCGGGGTCCGTTAGTAGGGGGCGCAGCGTGACGGGTTCCGCGGCCTGCTGGCTCAGTTTCTGGCGCAGTTCGATGGCCGTCAGGGGCGAGCTTTCGAAGGGTTCCGAGTCATCGAGGGGCTGCAGGGGCTTGCGGATGCGGGCCACGCTTTGCTCTTTCTGGGCCTGTTTCTGGCGGGCGGCCTTCTCCTTCGACTGCTTGTCCTGGGCGTATTTGTTGACCAGGAACTCGTACATGTCGGACGTAATCTTGGCATTGGGGTCGCTGGAGTCCACGGCCTCAAAGCCTTTTTCGCGTAGCGCATCCGCCAAGGTATCAATCGCCACGTTCAGTTCGGCGGAGACCTTGAACAGCCGATACGTCTTCTTTCTATCTTCCGACATGTCTTGCGTTCCCTTGCCGAATAGTTTTTTTAGATACTGTAACAAGGTTAATCTTCGAATTCAGATCTAAGAATTTGGAGCACGTGCTGGATCGTTTCGCGTTCGAGTTCGGTGCGCCGCTCGATTTCGTCGACGCTCAGGGCGATGACGCTCTTGGCCGTATCGCAGCCGATGGCCTTGAGTTCGTCGAGCACCCAGTCTTCGATTTCGTCGGCGAATTCGTCCAGATCGACGTCCTCCTCGATTTGGTCTTCGGGGTCTTCGCGGAAAATGTCGAGCCGATAGCCTGTCAGGCGCGAGGCCAGGTTGACGTTTTGGCCGCCTTTGCCGATGGCCAGTGAGACCTGATCGGGAGCCAGCCAGACCGAGGCTTTGCGCTGGGCTTCGTCGAGTTCGATCCGCAGGGCTTTGGCGGGGGTCAGTGCCCGCAGGATATAGACCTGGGGATTGGCACTGTAGTTGATCACGTCGATATTCTCGTTGCGCAGCTCGCGCACGATGCCGTGGATGCGTGCTCCGCGCATCCCCACGCAGGCACCCACCGGGTCGACGCGCTCGTCGTAGCTCTCGACAGCTACCTTGGCCCGCTCGCCCGGCTCGCGTACGATGTTTTTTATGGTGATGATGCCTTCGTAAATCTCGGGCACTTCGCGCTCGAAGAGCCGCTCCAGAAACTGGGGAGCCGTCCGCGAGATGATGACCCGCGGGCTGCCGTTGCGCTGCTGCACGTCGAGCACCACTGCCCGGATCGTATCGCCCTTCTTGAAACGGTCTTTGGGAATCTGTTCGCTGCGCGGCAGTACCAGTTCCGTCTCGTCGTGCAGAACCAGAATTTCGTTGCGCCACACCTGGTAGACCTCGCCCACTACGATTTCGCCGATCAGCTCCTTGTACTGGTTGTAGATGGCGGTTTTTTCCAGCTCTTTGATTTTCTGAGCCAGCAGCTGCTTGGCTGCCAGCACCTGCCGCAGGCCGAAGTTACGCAGGTCGATGACCTCGGCAAACTCGTCGCCCACCTCGTAGTCGGGGTCGTGGCGCAGGGCCTCGCTCAGGGTAATCTGCAGGTTCTCGTCTTCGAGGTCGATGTCGTCGACCACGACGCGCTCACGAAAAACCTGCAGGTCGCCTTTCTCGACATTGACCACGAAGCGGAAGTTCTCGTCCGTTACGTAGCGTTTGCGGATCATGGCCCGAAACACGTCTTCGAGCACCCCCATGAGGGTGCCGCGGTCGATGTTGCGCAGCCGTGTAAACTCCAGCAGGTTCTCGACTAGATCGCTTTTTTGGTCAACGACAACGTTCTTCTTGGCCATGGATTACTTAAGAAATATATACGCCTGTCGTTAAGATGGGTTTGAAAGAAAGTTAATCGATGAATCGAGTCGGGTTTATTGATATTGATATCGGCGTGTCGGTTCAGTTGAAGCTGGGGATGACAAGGGTGCGTTTGATCCGCTCGAGGGGCAGTTCCAGCGTTGCTCCGCTGGCCGCGAGGCCTGCTTTTTCCGAACTGGGCTGCAGGGGCTGCACCGTCAGGGTCTGGTTGGCAAACGCCAGCAGCCGTGCGTTGAGGCGGCTGCCGTCGTGAAGTTCGATCTCGAGGCTGCGGCCTACGTTCTGGGGGTACTGCCGTACGTGGCGCAGGGGCTTGCCCACGCCCGGTGAGCTGACTTCGAGGCTGCAATCGTCGTCGAGCAGGCCCCGGGCCGTCAGCTCGTCACGCAGCCGGTAGTGCAGGGCTGTGCATTCGTGCAGCCGGATGCCCGCATCCGTATCGACAAGCAGGCGCAGCTCACGGCGGCTAGCGTTCCACGACAGATCGACCAGAAAGCTGCTGGGGTTCCAGGCTTCGAGAATCTGTTGGACGGCGGTCTCCAGTTCAGCACGTTCGGGCATAAATCAAGCAAGTGTGAACAAAAAAAGGGAAGCTGGACTCCCCTCCACTTGGTTTCTATCTACAAAGATAGTTCTTTTTCAACACGAGGCAATGCCACTTCGTTGGCTGAACCTGTCGCGGCACAGCTGGGGCGGCGCACTGCCTACGGCGCGGTGTCGTCAGTCCAAATAAACGATGGAAGCCCGCACGCGCTGCAGTTCTTCGAGCTTTTCCTGAGCCCTTTCGTGGCGTAGCGTACGGAATCCGGTTTCGCTGTAAACGTCGAGTTCGCCGGAGGCTCGCCAGTAAATGGCGGCCTGAACCAGCTGCTCGTCATGGGCGGCATCGGCCGGCTGATTCTGAAGTTGAGGCAAAGGCTGGGGCATAGCTGAAAACGGGTTAGGTGATAGCGTGAAATCAACTCATCCTACGCAAATCTAGAACTTTTTACCATTCCACGCAAGACTTCACTAACTCTAGAAGGCCCAGTTTTTACGTCTGTGCATTAAGCCCCCGAAAAGACCCGACTTCGGGGTGAATAACGAACAACTGGAATCGAAATAACAGCTCGTTTTGCTATTTTTATGTCAAATCTTGAAAAGAAATAGTCCAAATCATTCAGAAAAACTGGTACTATTCCAGTGCAAAACTTGTTAAAGCTACATAAACAAAATGAAACTACTCTTCAGTTTGAACCTGAAGCCGTCTTCGAAGCTTTATTTTCTTACTTACATTTGCAGGATTTTAGACTTTCGATCGCAAAAGTCGACACAAGAGCCGTGTGCTTTAGCGCACCGTGCGGCCTGACTGCAGACCACCCTCAGCTGCTGCCTTAACCGCCATGAATTCCCGCCCCCTTCAAGATCCCCAACGGCAGCCTGTCCGTCCGCTGGTGTTCAGCCGACGGCTGATCTGGGCTTGGCTGGTGCGCCTCACCAGTCGCGGCCTGAGCACTGCACATTCGCTAGCCCTCAACCAGCAGATTCTGCTCATGAACTGGACGATCCTCTCGATGATCGTTCTATGCCTGAGCTGGGTTGTCATCTGGGGGTTACTCGAGCTGTGGATACTGGCCGTGCTGACCTCGGCATTCTGTGTCGATTTGGCACTGATCTACTGGATGATGGGCCGCGACGAGTCGCGCTATGAACGGCTGCAGTGGCGGGTATATGGCACGCTCCTGGTCGGCGGTTGGCTTACGGCCGACTACCTGGGGCCTGAAACGGGGGCCTACGTTCTGCCGGCTCTGACCGCGCTGCTGGCCCTGCTGCTCGTGCCGCTGTCGCGGTGCCGCACGCTGCTTCTGCAGGTGATGCTTGCCGGAGCCGTTACGGCCTTTGTCTACCTGCATCCCCACATCATGCGCCCGCCCGTCATGCTGCCAGCCGATCTGGTTGGCGCACTGCGTGCGGCTTACTATAGCCTGGTCATTCTGGTGCCGGTACTGGCCCTGCTCTACGAGCGGCTGGCCCACAACCGCACCCTCAGCTGTCTGCTGGAAGTTATGGAGAAACAAACCGTGGATGCCCGCGAGCTGGCCGCGGCCCAGACCCAGAGCCAGGAAACAGCGGCCCAGCTGCAGGCTCTGATGGACGGCTCGTCGGCTCTGCTTGTTCTCATCGACCGGCAGGGGCGCATCGTGCGCTTCAACGACGTTTTTGCCAGTTACTGTCGGCGGATCGAGGGCATCGATCCGGCCGTAGGCAACTGCATTTACGACCAGCCCATGACCTATGGCGGCTGGTTCCTGCTCCACTTCGAGGAAGCCCTGCAGGGCCGGACGGTGCGGATGGTCGAGAATTTTACCGACCCGCAAGGCGAGACAGTCGTCCTCGATGTGAGCCTGCAGCCCTCTTTCGATGCCCAGGGCGAAGTACAATACGTGGCCGTAACGACCCTCGACATTACCGAGAACCGGCTCATCAAGCTTCAGCAGCAGGAAACGCTGCTCAACCTCCAGGCCCTGATCGACAACAACGACTTTGCCATCTGGTCGGTCGATACGGATCACCGCCTGCTGTCGATCAACCGACGTTACCGGCAGCTCATCGAATCGCTGAGCGGGCGGCCTGTGCAGCTGGGCGACGACGTTACCGAAGCCTTCGACCCCGCCATCCGGAATTACTGGAAAATGATCTACCGCCGGGCCTTGGCTGGCGAGCAGTTCGTGACGGAGTGGCACGACAGTCGCTTTAATGTGCTGAACGAAATCCACGCCAGCCCCATTCCATCGCCCGAGGGCAGCATTCAGGGAGCTGCCCTGCTCATGATCGACATCACGGCCCGCAAAGCCGCCGAACGGCAGCTCATCGAAGCCAAAGAGCAGGCCGAGCATGCCAGCCAGGTCAAATCGCGCTTTCTGGCCCACATCAGCCACGACCTGCGTAACCCTGTCCATGCCATCCTTGGGTGTGTGGAAGTGCTCAACCAGACCGAACTCAATCCTGAGCAGAAACCCGTGGCCGCCATGCTCGAGCGTGCGGGCCGGCGGCTGCGCGACAACCTCGACAACCTGCTCGACTACTCGAGCCTCGAAGCGGGCCGCTTTCTGCTCGTTTCTGCTCCCTTCGACTTGCAGCAGGCCCTCGCCGACTGCACCGCTCTCTACGAGTTTCTGGCCCGCCAGCAGGGCATCGGCTTTCAGGCCATCTTACCACCCGGACGGTCCCTGCCCTGGGTCTTGGGCGACAAAACCCGCCTGCTGCGCGTGCTCGACAACCTCGTCGGCAACGCCATCAAGTTCACCGACGAAGGCACTGTCAGTCTGGAGGTCGAGGCCCGCCAGCCCGACCGGCAGAACGAGCTTGCGCTCACGTTCACCATCACCGATACCGGTTCGGGTATCCCCCGCGACCAGCTCGATGCCATTTTCAAGCCTTTTGTTCAGGTCGATTCCTCATCGAAGAAGTCGGTGCAGGGCATCGGTCTGGGGCTGAGCATCGTCCAGCAGCTCGTCGAACTGATGCAGGGGCAGCTCGAAATCGAAAGCGATCTGGGCCAGGGCACCACCGTGCGCCTGCATCTGAGGCTGCCCCTTGCTCCGCGCGACATCGAAGACTCCCTCGACGAGCTGCGCGAGCAGGCCCGCAAGCTCGAGCACGTCCGCGTGCTGGTCGCCGAGGACGACGAAGCCAATGCCCTCTACCTGCAGCACTTCCTCACGGGCCTGGGCTGGAAAGTACGGATCGCCCCCAATGGCAGGTACGTGCTGCGCCTGCTCGAACGCGAGCCTTTCGATGTCGTGATCATGGATGGGGCCATGCCCGTGATGGACGGCATGGAGGCTACCGAGCGCATCCGCCAGCTCGAACGCGAGCGGCCCGACCGCCCGCGCATGCCCATCGTCGTGCTCACGGGCTATGCACGCGGCAGCGAACGCGACCGTTTTCTGAGTCTGGGGGTGCAGGGCTTCCTCACCAAGCCCGTCGAGGAGATCGACCTGCTGCGGGCCTTGCTGGAAGTGGTTCTGGCACCCCAAGCCGAGAACATCGCTTAGGGTGGCATTCGCCTTAGCCGAGCGCATTGCGTACCTGCACCTTGGGCACCGCGTCTGGTCATGCCGTTCTCAGCTCAGGCGGCTGCCGTACTGTTCCTCGTAGTAACGCAGGTATTCGCCCGAACGCACGGCGGCAACCCAGGCCTCGTTAGTCAGGTACCAGTTGATGGTCTCGCGCAGGCCTGCATCGAACGGGGTTTGAGGTCGCCAGCCCAGCTCGGTCTGGAGCTTGGTTGCATCGATGGCATAACGCTGGTCGTGGCCCGGGCGGTCGGTAACGAAGGTAATCGAGCGTTCGCCCGTGCCGGCGGGTCGGCCCGTCAGCTCGTCGAAGAGCTGGCAGACGCGGCGCACCAGGTCGATGTTGCGCCATTCGTTGTCGCCGCCGATGTTGTAGGTCTGGCCGATGCGTCCGCCGTGCAGAATGGTGTCGATGGCCCTGCAGTGGTCGCCCACCCAGAGCCAGTCGCGCACGTTTTCGCCCGTGCCGTAGACGGGCAGGGGCTTGCCTTCGCGCAGGTTCAGGATGACGAGCGGCAGCAGTTTTTCGGGGAACTGATAGGGGCCGTAGTTGTTCGAGCAGTTGCTGATGAGCACAGGCAGGCCGTAGGTGTCGTGCCAGGCCCGTACAAAGTGATCCGAAGCCGCTTTCGAGGCCGAATAGGGGCTGTGCGGGTCGTAGGGGGTATCTTCGCGGAAGCGGCCCTCGGCTCCCAGCGAGCCGTAGACCTCGTCGGTCGATACGTGGTAAAAGACTTTATCCGACAGCTTGTCCGCCCAGTGTTTTTGCGCCACCCGCAGCAGCGTAACCGTGCCTACAACGTTGGTACGTACAAAGGCCCCGGGATCGAGAATCGAGCGGTCGACGTGGCTTTCGGCCGCCAGGTGCAGCACTACCTCGGGCTGGTGGCGGCTGAAGATCGCGTCGATGGCCGGGGCATCGGCGATGTCGGCTTTTTCGAAGGTGTAGCGCGGGTCGTCTTGCACGTCCTGCAGGTTCATGAGATTGCCTGCGTAGGTCAAGGCATCGACGTTGACGACGCGGTAGTCGGGGTGGTGGTCCAGCAGGTGGCGGATGAGATGCGAGCCGATGAAACCGGCTCCGCCCGTTACCAGAAGCGTGCGCATGGTCAGCGGTTGGGGTTGGATGGGTAGTAGATGAAAAGCAGGTCGGCACCCAGCGGGGCGATGTAGTCGAGGTACAGTTCGTCGGGCAGGCGGGGTGCGGTTACGTCGGCCTCGGGTGCGGTCTGTGGCCCCCGCAGCACGTGCACCTCGTCGAAAACGTCCTGATTGAGGAACTGCTGCAGCAGGTAGCGGCCGCCTTCGACGAGCAGCGTGCCGATGCCGCAGCGTTCGTACAGCTCGCCCAGCAGGATGTCGAGTCTGATGTAGGCGGTTTTGTTGTGGGGTACAAAGTAGTGCAGATGGCCCTGGCTTTCGTTGCGCCGGTGGTTGATGACGATCACGGGTGCATCGGGCCGGAAGACGGCCAGTGTGGGGTCGAGGTCGAGATCGATATCGAAGAGGATGCGTACGGGCGGCTGGCCCGGGGCATAGCGTACGTTCAGCAGGGGGTTGTCGCGCCGGACAGTGTTTTTGCCTACCATGATGGCCTGCGAGCGGCTGCGCAGCTGGTGGACGTAGCGCAGGGCCTCGCTGCCCGAAATGAGGAGCCGTTCGCCGCTGCTGCGACCGATTTTGCCGTCGGCCGTTTCGGCCCATTTAAGGATGACATAGGGCCGGCGGCGGCGGATGCTGCGGGCAAAGGGCCGGATCACGGCCTCGAAGGGGCGCGGGTCGGGTGCCAGCTCTACGGCTACGCCGGCCTGCCGCAGCGTCTCGATGCCGCGACCGGCGACCTGGGGGTTGGGGTCGCAGCAGCCGACGACCACCCGTCCGATGCCTTCGGCCAGGATGCGTCCGGTACAGGGGGGGGTACGCTTGCCTGCGTGGCAGCAGGGTTCGAGGCTTACATAGAGCGTGGCCGCGGGGATGCGCTCGCGCAGGCTGGGGGGCACGGCTTCGATAGCGGCTATTTCGGCATGGGGACCGCCCGGGCGTTCATGCCAGCCTTCGGCCAGTATGCGTTCCGACTCCACGAGCAGGGCCCCGACCCGTGGATTGACTCCCACGCTGGGCGGGGCACGGTGGGCCAGTTCGAGGCAGCGTAGCAGATAGGGGTTCATCGGGCCGACCGTGTCGGGAAATGCCCCGAACCTCCTTAGATGCTGCGGTTGGGGTCGATTTGTTCGAGCAGGTCGGCTACGCGGCGTACGAAGGCACCTCCCATTGCCCCGTCGATGATGCGGTGGTCGTAGGAATGGGACAGGAACATCATGTGCCGGATGGCGATGACATCGCCTTCGGGCAGTTCGAGCACGGCCGGTTTTTTCTTGATGGCTCCCGTAGCCAGAACGGCCACCTGGGGTTGCAGGATGATGGGCGTGCCCATGACGTTGCCGAAAGTGCCCACGTTGCTGAGGGTGTAGGTGCCGTCGGCCAGGTCATCGGGTTTGAGCTGGTTGGCGCGGGCCCGTTGGGTCAGGTCGTTGACGGCGCGGGCTAGGCCTGCCAGGTTGAGGCGGTCGGCGTTGCGGATGGTGGGTACGATCAGGTTGCCCGTGGGCAGGGCCACGGCCAGCCCGATGTTGATGTCTTTGCGGACGATGATTTTATCGCCGTCGACGGCAGCATTCACCCACGGGAACTCGCGCAGGGCGCGGGCCACAGCCTCGACAAAAAGCGGGGTAAAGGTGAGCTTCTCGCCGTACTGCTTTTCGAAGGCGGTTTTATGCTGTTCGCGCCAGCGCACCAGTGCCGTTACGTCGGCTTCGACGAAGGAGGTTACATGGGCCGAGGTGTGCTTCGAATAGACCATGTTTTCGGCAATCATCTTGCGCATACGGTCCATTTCGATGATTTCGACCTCGCCGCTGATGCTGAAGCTTTTCTTGGGCAGGCCGGCGGTGGTGGGGCTGCCGTTGCTTTCGGCGACGTAGCCGGTGGCAGGCCGTCCGCTGGGGGTAGGGGGCGGTGTGGTGCGGCTGGTGGCGGGTGCTGCCGGAGCGGATGGAGCCGGGGTGCTGGGGGCAAAGGCGGCGGCAGGCACCCCGCTGCGGCGGCTTTCGACGTAGGCCAGGATGTCCTTTTTGGTTACGCGGCCCTCGGAGCCGGTGCCCGGGATGCGGTCCAGCTCATCGGTGCTGATTTGTTCTTCGCGGGCGATGTTGAGCACGAGGGGCGAATAGAAGCGGCCGCGGATGGGCTGCTGCAGCAGCAGGCCGGTCTTGTCGGCCTGGTAGCCCAGTTCGAGGTTTGATGTGGGGCTGCCCGCGGGTACGGGCGGGCTGTAGGAAGGCGGGCTGTAGGACGATCCAAAATCGGGGGTGCTGCTCGGGGTGGGGGCCGGTGCGGCGGTAGCGGCGGGTGCCGGTGCAGCTGCGGCGGCTGAACCCGACGAATCGAGGTAGGCGATGACGGTGCCTACGGGCACCACGTCGCCATCCTTGAACAGGATTTCGGTCAGCACGCCTTCGCTCGAGGAGGGCACCTCGGAATCGACTTTGTCGGTGGCGATTTCGAGCACGGGTTCCTCGGCTTCGACGAAGTCGCCCGGATTCTTGAGCCAGCGAATGATGGTGGCTTCCATTATGCTTTCGCCCAGTTTGGGCATGACCAGTTCGATACGTGCCATGATGCGTTCGGTTGGAGGCTGCGGCTGCTGTTGAATTGTTCAAAGATAGGAAAAGGCTGCCAATTGCAAAGGATTGGGGGCTGGGGCTGCATCCGGTTCCGATTTCGTACATGGCCGCTCGTCCCGCGAGCCACTGCTTTTGGGCTTGTTCCGCCATATATTGTCTGTCCGGATTTTGGGCCTGCTGCCAGCTTTTTTTGTGAATGTTGCGTTTTTTATTTTTTAATTAATTGATTATTAAATTTTTTAAATAAAAAATTTGGACTATGTGTTTGAGTGCCGTATCGGCTGGGGGAACGGGATTGGAAATTGACTGAAAGAATGAGGATGGGTCGGCCTGGGTGGCCGGTCGAGGCAGGTTCTGGCACAAAAAATCGGCACGGATTTGGTGGATGGCGAAAATCGTTTCTATATTTGTGCACTCAATACGGGTAGCTGTGGATAAACAGCGGTGATGCCAACGGTTGAGGGTCTGCGAGCGGGTGAAGAACCGAAAACAGGTTCCGCACTCCTTATTTTTTTCGCCCCCCTTTCCTCCTTCACCAGCGTTAAGATTGTCTGAGTTGCCCGCCTGAGTAAAAATTTTTATTCGGTTGGGGCGATATCGCTTCCGGTTGGTCGCAAAGTTGTACCTTTGTAGCCCGCTGAAAGCGGTCAGCTTCCAAGTGAATGGAACGACAAGCTCGAAAATATACATACTTTTCAGACGCAAGCTCGGCAGAAGGCCAAACGGCTATCAGACAACTGAATTTTAGATTGACCAGCATCGAAGCTTAACAACAGTTCAATAATATCCGCCGAGGCGCGGCCACCGGCCCCGATCGGTACCACCGGAAAAAAGCCGGATATACGTATGCCAACCATACAGCAGTTAGTCCGCAAGGGCCGCGAGATGAAGGCCCGCAAGAGCAAGTCGCCCGCTTTGACCAGCTGCCCGCAGCGGCGGGGCGTGTGCGTGCGCGTCTACACCACCACTCCCAAGAAGCCGAACTCGGCCATGCGGAAGGTGGCCCGCGTCAAGCTTACCAACCAGATCGAGGTCAACGCCTACATCCCGGGCGAAGGCCACAACCTGCAGGAGCACTCGATGGTGCTCGTACGCGGCGGACGGGTCAAAGACCTGCCGGGCGTTCGTTACCACATCGTGCGCGGTGCTCTCGATACGGCCGGCGTCAACGGCCGCAAGCAGGCTCGTTCCAAGTATGGTACCAAGAAAGGCGGCGTCGTTCAGGTAACCAAGAAGAAGAAGTAAACCCGAGTGAATGAATTGAGTGCGCGATCGCAGATCGCAACACCCCTTGGATATAGTAGATTTTCTGATTTACGCATACATCGGACGGACCCGACACAAGCCTGCATCCAATAAATAACTCATAATCAATCGTTTCGGCCCCTCATGCGCAACCGCAAAGCCCCTGAACGTGAAATCCTGCCCGACCCCAAGTTCCAGAGCCGCCTGGTCACCAAGTTTGTCAACCGGCTCATGGTCGATGGCAAAAAGAGCGTAGCCTACGGCATTCTGTATGGTGCCCTGGACCTGGTCGAGCAGAAGACCCAGCAGAACGGCCTGGAGGTATTCGAGGCCGCCCTCAACAACGTGATGCCCGTTGTGGAAGTGCGCAGCCGCCGCGTGGGCGGTGCCACCTTCCAGATTCCGACGGAGGTGCGCCCCAAGCGACGTCAGGCTCTGGGCATGAAGTGGCTCATCCAATACAGCCGCAACCGCAACGAACCCACCATGCGCGAACGCCTGGCCAACGAGATCATCGCCGCCTCGAAAAATGAAGGTACGACCGTCAAAAAGAAAGACGATACCCACCGCATGGCCGAAGCCAACAAAGCCTTCTCGCACTTCCGCTTCTAAGGAAACAGAATAGAACAGCAAAACCAAACCCGATTCCATCCAAACGGCCCTTAACCCCTAACCGCATACCGAATTCCCCAGCGCGATGAAAACTAGCGACCTTGTCCGCCTGCGCAACATCGGCATCATGGCCCACATCGATGCCGGCAAAACCACCACCACCGAGCGCATCCTCTTCTATACGGGGGTCGTGCACAAAATCGGGGAGGTGCACGACGGTGCAGCCACGATGGACTGGATGGAGCAGGAGCAGGAACGTGGCATCACCATTACTTCGGCAGCCACCACCTGCTACTGGAACTACGGCGGCGACCAGTACCGGATCAACATCATCGACACCCCAGGCCACGTGGACTTTACCGTGGAGGTGGAACGCTCGCTGCGCGTGCTCGATGGTGCCGTAGCCGTCTATTGCTCCGTAGGTGGCGTGCAGCCCCAGTCGGAAACCGTCTGGCGGCAGGCCAACAAATACCAAGTCCCCCGCATTGCTTTCGTCAACAAGATGGACCGCATCGGGGCCGACTTCTTCAGTGTCTACAATCAGATTCGCGAACGCCTGGGGGCCAACCCCGTGCCCGTTCAGATTCCCATCGGGGCCGAAGAAAAGTTCCGGGGCGTCGTCGACCTCATCCGCTTCAAAGCCATCATTTGGAAAGACGAGACGATGGGGGCCGACTACTCGATCGAAGACATACCCGCCGACCTGCTCGACGAAGCTACCGAATGGCGGACCAAAATGATCGAGTCGATCGCCGAATACGACGACTCGCTCATGGAAAAATTCTTCGACAACCCCGACTCGATCACCGAGGACGAAATCAAAGCCGCCATCCGCAAAGCGACCCTCTCGTTCTCGATCGTACCCATGCTCTGCGGAACGGCCTTCAAAAACAAAGGCGTGCAGACCCTGCTCGATGCCGTGGTCTCGTTCCTGCCCTCGCCGCTAGACCTGCCCCCTATCGTGGGTACCAACCCCAAGACGGGCGAAGAGGAAGTACGCAAGCCCGAATTCGACCAGCCCTTTGCCGCGCTGGCCTTCAAGATCATGACCGACCCCTTCGTGGGCCGTCTGGCCTTCTTCCGCGCCTATTCGGGCCAGCTCGAAGGCGGTTCCTATGTGCTCAACAACCGTACGGGCGACAAGGAACGCATCAGCCGCCTGCTGCAGATGCACGCCAACAAGCAGAACCAGATCGATAAGGTCATGGCCGGCGACATCGCCGCGGCCGTGGGTTTCAAATCGATCCGCACGGGCGACACGCTCACCGACCTCAACAACCCGATCGTGCTCGAGTCGATGTCGTTCCCCGAACCGGTGATCGAACTGGCCATCGAACCCAAGACCCAGGCCGACAGCGACCGCCTCTCCAACGGCCTCAACAAACTGGCCGAGGAAGACCCCACCTTCCGCGTCAAAATCGACGAGGAGTCGGGCCAGACGATCATCGCCGGCATGGGCGAGCTGCACCTCGAAATCCTGGTCGACCGCCTCAAGCGCGAATTCAAAGTCGAAGTCAACCAGGGCCAGCCCCAGGTATCGTACCGCGAAACCATTCTGGGCAGCACGACCCACCGCGAGAAATTCGCCAAGCAGACCGGTGGCCGCGGTAAGTTCGCCGACATCGAAATCGAAATCAGCCCCGCCTCCAACGGCGAAGCCATCGAGTTTGTCAACGAAATCAAAGGCGGGGTCATCCCCAAAGAATTCATCCCCGCCGTCGAGAAAGGCTTCCGCAACGCGGTCAAGGACGGCATCCTGGCCGGTTTCGAAGCCGTGGGCATCAAATGCCGGCTCTACGACGGCTCGTTCCACCCCGTGGACTCCGACTCGCTGTCCTTCGAACTGTGCGCCCGCTACGCCTTCCGCGAAGCCTCGAAAAAATGCCAGCCCGTCATCCTGGAACCGATCATGAAGGTCGAAGTCGAAACACCCGAAGAATACATGGGCGGCATCGTAGGCGACCTGAACAAACGCCGCGGCCAGATCGCCTCGATGGATTCACGGGGCAACGCCAAGGTGATCCTCGCCTATGTACCGCTTTCCGAAATGTTCGGCTACGTAACGCAGCTGCGCACCCTCTCCTCGGGCCGGGCTTCCTCGACCATGGAATTTGCCCGCTACGAGCAGACGCCACGCAACATTCAGGACGAAGTCATCGCCAAATCCAAAGGAATTAAAGAAATCGCTTAAGTCTCAGGCAACCAGTCCCGCAAGGCCATGTCCTCCTCCCAGCGCATACGCATCAAGCTCAAGTCCTACGACCACAACCTGGTCGACCGCTCGGCCGAGAAAATCGTCAAAGCCGTCAAATCGAGTGGGGCTATTGTCAGCGGTCCCATTCCGCTACCCACCGAAAAGGTCATCATCACCGTCAACCGCTCGCCGCACGTCAACAAGAAATCACGCGAGCAGTTTCAGGTCTGCTCCTACAAGCGGCTGATCGACATTTTCAGCAACAGTGCCAAAACCCTCGATGCCCTCATGAAGCTGGACCTGCCTTCGGGCGTAGATGTAGTTATCAAAGGCTGAAACCAGAGCAGGAGAAAAACCGATGTCAGGCATTATTGGAAGAAAACTGGGCATGACCAGCGTATACGATCCGGGCGGCCGCTTTGTGGCCTGCACCATCATCGAAGCTGGCCCCTGCGTCGTTACGCAGATCAAAACCGAGGCGACCGACGGCTACCGCGCCGTGCAGATCGCCTTCGACGACAAAAAAGAGAAAAATACCCCCAAGCCCCTGGTGGGTCATTTCAAGAAAGCGGGCACCACACCCAAACGCATTGTCCGCGAATTCGACCTCGACCCCGATGCCTACAAACTGGGCGACCTCGTAACAGTCGACCTCTTCGAACAGGGCAACTTCATCGACGTAGTCGGCACCTCGAAGGGCAAAGGTTTTCAGGGGGTGGTCAAGCGGCACGGTTTCGGCGGCGTGGGCGGCCAGACACACGGCCAGCACAACCGCGGACGCGCTCCCGGTTCGATCGGTGCCTGCTCGTTTCCGGCCCGCGTCTTCAAAGGCAAACGCCTGGGCGGCCGCATGGGCAACGCCCGCGTCAAAGTGCAGAACCTCAAGGTGCTGCAGGTCATACCCGAAAAGAATCTGCTGATCGTAACCGGTGCCGTACCCGGTGCCAATGGCTCCTACGTATTAATCGAGAAATAAACCGATGCAGCTCCCTGTAGTCAGCCCCAGCGGCAGCCCCGCCGGATCGGTCGAACTGAGCGACCGCATCGCCCGCCAGGAACCCAACGACCACGCCATCTGGCTGGACGTCAAAGCCTACCTGGCCCACCAGCGGCAAGGCACCCACAAAACCAAGGAACGCGGCGAGGTGCGAGGCAGCACCAAAAAGCCCTTCCGCCAGAAAGGTACGGGCGGTGCCCGCGCCGGCCACAAACGCAGCCCCCTCTGGCGGCACGGTGGCACGGTCTTCGGCCCCAAACCCCACCTCTATACCCATAAAGTAAACCGCAAGGTCAAGCAGCTGGCCCGCCGCAGTGCCCTGGCCTACAAGCTCAACAGCGAGTCGCTGAGCGTGCTGCAGCGGCCCGCCTTCAACGCGCCCAAGACCAGCGACTTCCGCAACCTGCTGAGCAAAATGCCCTTCCAGGGCCGCAAACTGCTCTTCGTAACCGCCGGTACGGACAACAACCTCTACCTGGCCGGCCGCAACCTCGAACGGGTGCACTTTGCCCGGGCCGAGCAGCTCTGCACCTACGACATCGTCAACGCCGAACACATCGTCCTGCTCGACGATTCGGTCGAAATTCTCAACCGCATTCTGGGTTAAGTGCCGTGAAACAGATCCTCATCCGCCCCCTGATCACCGAAAAGGTGAACAAGCTCACCGAGAAGCACAACGAAGAGCAATATGCCTTCCTCGTGCACATCGACGCGAACAAGATCGAAATCCGCCAGGCCATCGAGCAGCTCTATCAGGTGCAAGTCAAAAGCGTGCGTACCGTCATCCAGCGGCCCAAGCACCGCTCGCGTTTCACCAAGACTGGCATCCTGCGCGGCAAGACCGAACGGCGCAAAAAAGCTTTCATCTCGCTGGCCGCGGGCCAGAAAATCGATTATTACGCTAACGTCTGAGAACCCGCGTCATGGCAATCCGTAAGCTCAAACCCGTAACCCCGGCCATGCGCCACCGCTCGGTGTCCGATTTCAAAGAAATCACCAAGACCCGGCCCGAGCCTACGCTCGTCGAAGCGATCTCGAGTACCGGCGGACGTAACAACGACGGCCGGCGCACCACCCGCTACCGCGGAGGCGGCCACAAGCGCAAATACCGCATCATCGACTTCCGTCGCGACAAGCTCGACATCCCGGCCAAAGTCCATTCCATCGAATACGACCCCAACCGCAGTGCCCGCATCGCCCTGCTGCACTACGTCGATGGCGAAAAACGCTACATCATCGCCCCCGACAAGCTGCAGGTAGGTCAGATGATCGTATCGGGCGAACAGGTCGCCCCGACCGTCGGCAACTGCATGCCCCTGGGCAACATCCCGCTCGGTGCCGTAGTCCACAACATCGAACTGCAGCCCGGTCGGGGCGGAGTCATGGCCCGCAGTGCCGGCACCTACTGCCAGCTGGCCGCCAAAGAGGGCCGCTTCGTGGTGCTGAAACTGCCCTCGGGCGAGACCCGCCGCGTGCTGGCCGCCTGCCGCGCCACCATCGGCACCGTCAGCAACGGCACGCACATGAACATCTCGATCGGCAAAGCCGGTCGCAGCCGCTGGCTGGGCCGCCGCCCGCGCACCCGCGGTGTGGCCATGAACCCGGTCGACCACCCGATGGGCGGTGGCGAGGGCCGCGCCAGTGGCGGCCACCCCCGCTCGCGCAACGGCCTCTACGCCAAAGGCCTCAAAACCCGCAAGCCCAAGAAGCACTCGAATCAGTATATCATTTCGCGCCGCAAGGCCCGTAAAGGGAAATAAGCCATGCCCCGTTCGCTGAAAAAAGGACCCTTCATCGACCTGAACCTCGAGCGCAAGGTGCTCGAGCTCAACAGGAAAGGCGAAAAGAAAGCCATCAAAACCTGGGCACGCCGCAGCATGATCACGCCCGATTTTGTGGGCCATACCATCGCCATTCACAACGGTAACAAGTTCATCCCGGTTTATATCTCGGAAAACATGGTGGGCCACAAGCTGGGCGAATTTGCCCCTACCCGTACCTTCCGGGGCCACGCCGGCCAGAAACAGGACAAAAAGAAGAAGTAAGCCTCCATGCACACCCCACCACCACCCAAACCCACGCGGCGGGAGAAAATCGCCCAAGGTCTGCCCAAAGCACCGGGCAACCGCAAGGCCCGCCGTGCCGAAGCCCTGCGCCTCGAACGCCAGGACCAGGTCAAGGCCGAGCTGCGCAACTACCCGTCGTCGCCGCGCAAGATGCGTCTGGTGGCCGATCTGGTTCGGGGCCGCAACGTGGGCGATGCCCTGGCCGTGCTGCAGATCACGAACAAGTATGCCGCCGAACCCCTCGAGAAACTCATCCGTTCGGCTCTCGATGTTTTCAATCAGAAATTTGAAGAGGAAAGCAGCCGTTCCGACGAGCTGATCGTAAGCGAAATCTTCGTCGACGGCGGTCGCCAGCTCAAGCGGCTGCGCCCCGCCCCGCAAGGACGCGCCTACCGCGTGCGCAAACGTTCGCACCACGTAACGGTCTATCTAGCCTATCCGCCCACTTTCGATTCCACCCCCGACGCCTAAGCCTTAACTCAACACTACCGTGGGACAGAAAACCAACCCCGTCGGCCTGCGCCTGGGCATCATCCGAGGCTGGGACTCGAACTGGTTCGGCGGCAAACACTACGCCGACAAGCTCGTCGAGGACGAGAAAATCCGCAGCTACCTCAACGCCCGCCTGCCTCGTGCCGGCATCTCGAAGGTAGTCATCGAACGCTTTCCCAAACGCCTGATTCTGACCATCCACACGGCCCGCCCGGGCGTGGTGATCGGCAAAGGGGGGCAGGAAGTCGAGAAACTGCGTGAGGAAATCAAAAAACTGACCGACAAGGAAATCCAGCTCAACATATACGAGGTAAAGCGGCCCGAAATCGATGCCAAGCTCATCGGCGAGAACATCGCCGGCCAGCTGCAGGCCCGCATTTCGTACCGCCGCGCCATGAAGTCGGCCATCGCCGCGGCCATGCGCATGGGTGCCGAAGGCATCAAAGTTACGCTGAGCGGCCGCCTGGGCGGAGCCGAGATGTCGCGTCTCGAATCGTACAAGGAAGGCCGGATTCCGCTGCAGACGCTGCGGGCCGACATCGATTACGCCATCACCACCGCCCATACCATTCAGGGGGCCATCGGCATCAAAGTTTGGGTTTTCAAAGGCGAAGTTTACGGCAAAGTAGACCTCTCGCCCGAATCGCAGGCACAGCAGCGCAGCAGCGCGGGACGCCCCGTGGGTATGGGCGGCGGCGAGCGAAGCGATCGCGGTGGCCGTGGCGACCGTGGTGGTCGTGGTGGCGGTGAGCGCAACCGCGGCTCGGGCGGAGGCGGCCGCGGCTCGGGCGGTGGCGGAGGCCGTGGAACTGGAGGCGGTGGTGCGGGTCGCGGATCGGGCGGCGGCGAACGCAGACCGCGCAAAGCATGACAACAACACAGGCAGCAAGGAACCATAAAGCGATACCGAAATGCTATCACCCAAGCGCGTCAAATACCGCAAGCCCCATAAAGGGGTCATGAAGGGCAACGCCCCACGCGGAGCCGAGCTGTCCTTCGGCTCCTTCGGGCTGAAGGCCATCGACCAGGGCTTCATCACCTCGCGCCAGATCGAAGCGGCACGCGTGGCCCTGACCCGCCAGCTGAAACGGGAAGGCAAAGTGTGGATTCGCATCTTTCCCGACAAGGCCCTGACCAAGAAGCCCGCCGAGGTGCGCATGGGTAAGGGCAAAGGCTCGCCCGAACTGTGGGTGGCTGTGGTGCTGCCCGGTCGCATCATGTTCGAGGTCGAAGGCGTGCCCCGCGAGGCCGCCATGGAAGCCATGCGCCTGGCCGCCCAGAAACTCCCTGTCAAGACTAAATTTGTTACCCGCCGAGATTACGTCGCATGAGGCCAGAAGAAATTCGCCAGATGACGGTTCCCGAAATCGAATCGCACCTGCAGGAGCAGCAGCGTCAGCTTATCGACATGCGCTTCAGCCACACCATCTCGCCGGTCGAAAACCCGGCCCGCATGCGCCTGCTGCGGCGCAACATCGCCCGCCTGATGACCGAGCTTAACACCCGTAAACGCCAAAACGCCTGAGAGCAGAACCGGATATGGAAGAGAACGAATTGGAACCCACCCCGCAGCCCGAGGAGGCCCCTGCCTCCAGCCTGCCCGCCGAACCTGCAGCAGATGCGCCTGTCGGTACCTCGAGCCCGACCGCTGCCGGCCGCCGCTCGCGCAAGGAAAAACAGGGCATCGTGGTCAGCGATAAAATGCAGAAGACGATCATCATCAAAGTTGAACGTCGGCTCAAGCACCCCATTTACGGGAAGTTTATCAAGAAATCGACTAAATTTGCCGTCCACGACGAAACAAACGATGCCCGGGTGGGCGACCGCGTCCGCGTAGCCGAGACGCGCCCCCTGAGCAAGACCAAACGGTGGCGGCTGGTAGAAATCCTCGAACGCGCCAAATAAGCCATGATCCAGCAAGAAAGCCGGCTCCGCGTAGCCGACAACACCGGTGCCAAAGAAGTGCTCTGCATCCGCGTTCTGGGCGGATCGGGCAAGAAATACGGACGGGTAGGCGACGTAATCGTCTGCTCGGTCAAATCGTCGGTGCCCAACGGCACCGTCAAGAAAGGCGATGTAGTCAAATGTGTGATCGTACGTACGCGTCAGGCCGTCCGGCGCCGCGATGGCTCGTACATCCGCTTCGACGAAAATGCCGCCGTCATCATCAACAACGCCGGCGATCCGCGCGGCACCCGCATCTTTGGCCCCGTGGCCCGCGAGCTGCGCGAGCGTCAATTCACCAAAATCATTTCCCTGGCCCCCGAAGTACTTTAATACAGCCCAGCCATGCGCCGCAAATGCAACCCCATTCCCAAGCTGCACGTCCGCAAAGGCGATCGCGTAAAGGTGCTCTCCGGCTCGGCCGATATCAAAGGCAAGATCGGAGAGGTGCGCATCGTCGACCCGGTCAAGATGACGGCCATCGTCGAAGGCGTGAACATCGTTACGAAGCACATCCGCCGCTCGCAGGATGCGCCCAACGGTACGATCAGCCGCACGGAAGCTCCCATTCACATCTCGAAACTGCAAGTCATTGATCCCAAATCGGGCAAGCCGACCCGCATAGGCCGCACCAAGAACGAAACCGGCTGGGTGCGCGTGGCCAAACGATCGGGCGAGGTGCTGCCCACCGATACCAGTCGTACCCGTCGTTAACCTTTGACCTTCGAACCGTACCATGGAGGCACGTCTCTATACCTTATATAAGAATCAGATCATCCCCAAGCTGCGGGACCGCTTCGGCTACACCAACGTCATGCAGGTGCCCAAGCTCGAGAAAATCGTCCTTTCGCGGGGCATTGGCGCAGCCATCCAGGACAAAAAGCTGCTCGAACAGGCCGCCCAGGAGTTCGGGCTGATCACGGGCCAGAAGCCTATCATCACCAAGTCGAAGACCGACATCTCGAACTTCAAGCTGCGCTCGGGCATGCCCATCGGCTGCAAGGTAACGCTGCGTCGCGACCGCATGTACGAGTTCCTCGACCGGCTCATCAACATCGCCATCCCGCGGATGCGCGACTTCCGGGGCCTCAATGAAAAAGGTTTCGATGGCCGGGGCAACTTTACGCTCGGTGTCAAGGAACAGATCATCTTTCCGGAAATCGATGTCGATAAAATCTACAAGATCGCTGGGATGGATATCAGCTTCGTAACCACTGCCCGCACCGACGAGGAAGCCCTCGAGCTGCTGATGGCCTTTGGTATGCCCTTCCGCGCCGCGCAAAATGTAACCGAGACTGCCACCGTTTCGTAAAAACCGCACCCCCAGACCATGTCCAAGAAATCGATCATTGCCCGCCAGCTCAAGCGCGAAAAAATGGTGGAACGCTACGCCGAGCGGCGCAAAAAGCTCAAGGAAGAGGGCCGTTGGCTCGAACTGCAGAAGCTGCCGCGCGACAGCAGCCCCGTCCGCCTGCGCAACCGCTGCCAGATCACGGGCCGCCCCCGCGCCTACATCCGCCGCTTTGGCATCTCGCGCATCAAATTCCGGGAAATGGCCCTCGAGGGCAAAATACCGGGCGTCCGTAAAGCCAGCTGGTAAGCATTCACCCTTCGATCACGAATCGCCATGCACACCGATCCGATAGCCGATTACCTGACGCGCATCCGCAACGCCTATGCCGCGCGTAAACGCAGCGTGGAAATCCCGGCCTCCAATCTCAAACTCGGCATCAGTGCCGTGCTTCAGGACATGGGCTACATCCACGGCTACAAGAAAATAGAAGACAACAAACAGGGCATCATCAAAATAGCCCTCAAATACGACAGCGTAACCAAGCAGCCGGCCATCACCAAGATTCAGCGCGTGAGCACCCCCGGTCTGCGGGTCTACACCAAAGCCAAGGAAATGCCCCGCGTGATGAACGGACTGGGTATCGCCGTCGTTACGACCTCCCAAGGCATCATGACGGGCAAGCAGGCCCGCGCCAAAAACCTGGGGGGCGAAGTTCTGTGTTACGTTTATTGATCAGCAGCCATGTCCCGCGTCGGAAGAGCACTCATATCCATTCCCCAGGGCGTCAAGTTCAACTTCGCCCAACACGAGGTTACAGTCAAAGGCCCCAAAGGCGAACTCAAGCAGACGCTCGAGCCGGGCTTCGAATTTGACCAGCAGGACGGCGGCCTGAGCCTGCGCCGCCCCAGCGACCAGAAAAGGCATCGCGCCCTCCATGGCCTCTACCGCGCCCTGGTGGCCAACATGGTCAAGGGCGTGTCCGAAGGCTACGAGGAAACCCTCGAACTGGTGGGCGTGGGTTACCGCGCCGAAGCCAAAGGCCAGGTACTGGAACTGGCTTTGGGCTACTCGCACCAGATATTCTTTGTCGTTCCACCCGAAATCAAGGTTTCGACGGAATCGGCCAAAGGCCAGAACCCCAAAATCATGCTTTCGGGCATCGACAAGCAGCTCCTGGGCCAGGTGGCCGCCAAAATCCGAGGCCTGCGCCCGCCCGAGCCTTACAAAGGCAAAGGGGTGCGCTACGCAACCGAACAGGTACGCCGCAAGGCCGGCAAAGCAAGTGGTAAAGGCAAGAAGTAAATCCCGAGATGAATACGATCAAAAAAGAGGCGCGGCGTCAGCGCATCAAAAAAGGCATCCGCAAGCGCGTGCGGGGTACGGCCGAACGTCCGCGCCTGACGGTATTCCGCAGCAATACCTCGATCTACGCCCAGATCATCGACGACGAGCGTGGACTGACGCTCAGCAGCTGCTCCTCGCGCATCAAGCAGATCGGCGAGCAGAAGATCAGCAAAACCGAACAGAGTACCCTGGTGGGCAGGCTGCTGGCCGAGAAGGCCAAAGCCGCCGGCATCAGCCGGGTCGTCTTCGACCGCAACGGTTACCGCTACCACGGCCGTGTAAAAGCTTTGGCCGACGGTGCCCGCGAGGGAGGACTCGAATTCTAGTTTTCAAGCACCGATACAGCGATTTACTCTTTATTTAGACGTCCGAAAAAAAGGAACTATGTCAACCCGAGATCGAGACCGCGACCGCGACAAGAAGAAAGTGAAGCCGGGCGAGGTACAGCTCCAGGAGAAAATGGTAGCCCTCAACCGGGTGGCCAAGGTGGTGAAAGGCGGTCGCCGCTTCAGCTTCACGGCCATCGTGGTGGTGGGCGACGGCAACGGCGTAGTGGGCCACGGCCTGGGCAAAGCCAGCGAGGTGTCGAATGCCATCGCCAAAGGCTTCGAAGACGCCAAAAAGAATCTGGTAACCATACCGATCATCAACGGTACGGTGCCCCACGAGATTGAAATGCGCTTTGGCGCGGCCAAAATTCTGCTCAGACCCGCTGCCCCGGGGACAGGAATTCTGGCCGGTGGCGCGATGCGGGCGGTGCTCGAAAGCGCGGGCATCAAGGACGTACTGGGCAAGACGCACGGCTCGTCGAACCCGCATAACGTGGTCAAAGCCACGATCAAAGCCCTCTCGAGCATGCGCGATGCCTATACCGTCGCCAAGGTTCGGGGCATTCCATTGGAAAAAGTATTCACCGGCTTCTGAAAATAAGCCTAACGGCACTGCACGATGTCCACGGTAAAAGTGAAAGTAACTCAGGTTAAAAGCCTGATCGACCGCACGAAGCGGGATAAAGCCACGATGAAGGCCTTGGGCCTGGGCCGGATCAACCGGAGCGTGGTGCAGACGGCCACCCCCCAGTTTATGGGAATGGTACGGGCCGTCAGCCATTTGGTACGGGTCGAAGAAGTAAAGGACTAAGCCCAAAGGAGACAAACGCCATGCGTATCCATGAACTCAAACCCGCCCCCGGTTCGAACCCGAGCCGCACCCGCATCGGCCGGGGCCAAGGCTCGGGCAAGGGCGGTACCTCGACCAAAGGCCACAAAGGAGGCCAGTCGCGGTCGGGCCATACGGTCAAGCGCGGCTTCGAAGGGGGGCAGACTCCACTCGCCCGCCGGCTGCCCAAGTTCGGGTTCAAAAACCCGTTCCGCGTCGAATACAACCTCCTCAACCTCGAGCAGCTCGAGCACTACTGCCAGAAAACGCCGGGCCTGAGCGTGATCGACGAGGCCTTTTACCGCCAGAAGCGCATCACCAGCCCCAGCAGCCCGCTGGTCAAGGTGCTGGGCCGCGGCGAACTCAAAACCCGTCTGACGGTACATGCGCACAAGTTCAGCGACTCGGCCCGCCGCGCCATCGAAGCGGCAGGCGGCCAGGTTGTCGTGCTTGGCCCATCCCAGGACGAAACGCAGGAAGGAGCCAACGCATGAAGCGTCTGATCAAAACCCTTCGCGACATCTTCAGCATCGAAGAGCTGCGTGGCCGCATCCTCTTCACGCTCCTGATGCTGGCTATCTTCCGCTTCGGCTCGTTCGTCATCCTGCCGGGTATCGACTCCAAGGCTCTGGCCGATTCGTTCCGCCAGCAGGGCGGCGGGGGGATCCTCGATCTGGTCAACCTCTTTGTGGGGGGGGCTTTCGGACGCGGGGCCATTTTTGCCCTCGGCATCATGCCCTACATCTCGGCCTCGATCATCCTGCAGCTCATGGGCGCGGTGGTGCCTGCCATTCAGAAAATCCAGAAAGAGGGCGAGTCGGGCATCCGCAAGATCAACCAGCTGACGCGTTACCTGACCGTGGGAATCACCGCCGTGCAGGCCGCCGCCTATGTCGTCAACCTGCAGACCGATCACGGCAACGCCATCGTGGCCGATGCCTACTTCTTCTGGATATCGACCATCTTTGTGCTGACGGCGGGTACGATGTTCCTCGTCTGGATCGGGGAACGCATCACCGAAAACGGCATCGGTAACGGCGTATCGCTCATCATCGCCATCGGCATCATTGCCGACCTGCCCTTGGCCCTCATTACTGAATTCCAGGCCAATCCGATGATGATCTTCTTTGTCGAAATCCTGGCCCTGGGGCTTGTTACGATGGCCGTCGTGCTGCTGACGACCGGTACGCGCAAGATCCCCGTCAACTACGCCCGCCGCATGGTAGGCAATAAGATGATGGGCAGCATGACCACTACCGCCCGCCAGTACATCCCGCTCAAGCTCAACTCGGCCAACGTAATGCCCATCATCTTTGCGCAGGCCATCATGTTCATTCCGGCCACCATCTTCCAGTTTCAGGTTTTTCAGGACAGCGATTTCTGGATGAGCTTCCAGCAGGCCTTCAGCGACTATACGAGCGTAGGCTACAACATCGTTTTTGCCGCCCTGATCATCCTGTTCTCGTATTTCTATACGGCACTGGTGGTCAACCCGCAGGAGATCGCCGACCAGCTCAAGCGGCAGGGCGGTTTCATTCCGGGCGTCAAACCCGGCAAGCAGACTTCCGAGTTCATCGACGAAGTGCTCACGCGCATCACCTTGCCCGGTGCTCTTTTTCTGGCTGCGGTGGCCATCATGCCCGCTATTGTAGCCTCGCTGGGCGTTTCGAACCAGTTTGCTATGTTCTTTGGCGGTACAAGCCTGCTGATCATGATCGGTGTGGTACTCGATACGCTGCAGCAGATCGAAAGCCACCTCAAGATGCGACACTACGACGGCCTGATGAAATCGGGCCGCCTGCTCAGCCGTAATCAGGTAGGCGCACCTACCACACTCTAAACAGATAGCCCTCATGCTGGCCAGAAAGAAAAAACAGCCCATCCTCAAAACAGCGGAAGAAATCGAGCAGCTGCGGCGGGCGGCCCGGCTGGTCTCCAATACCTTCGCCGTGCTCAAAGAGCACGTACGCCCGGGGGTGAGCACGGCATTTCTGGACCGGCTGGCCGAAACGTTCATCCGCGACCACGGAGCCATTCCCGCCTTCAAAGGCTACCAGCCCGATCCGGATGTGGTGCCCTTTCCGGGCACGCTCTGCACCTCGGTCAACGAGGCGGTGGTGCACGGTGTGCCCTCGGAGGAGGTCCTTCTCAAGGAGGGCGACATCGTCTCGCTCGATTGTGGCGTGATTTTGGATGGCTTTGTGGGCGATTCGGCCTATACCTTTGCTGTGGGCGAGATTGCGCCCGAAGTGCAGCGGCTGCTCGATGTTACGAAGGAGAGCCTCTACCGTGCCATTGCCCAGGTCAAGCGTGGGGCACGGCTGGGCGATGTCTCGTTCGCGGTGCAGCACTACGTCGAGTCGCACGGCTACTCGGTGGTGCGCGAGCTGGTGGGGCACGGCCTGGGCCGGAGCCTTCACGAGCCGCCCGAAGTGCCCAACTTCGGCAAGCGGGGCCACGGCCCGTTGCTGGCCGAGGGGCTTGTCATCTGCATCGAGCCGATGATCAACCTGGGCCGTGCCGAGGTGGTGCGGGGTAAGGATGGCTGGACCATTCTGACGCGCGACCGCAAGCCCTCGGCCCACTTTGAGCATACCGTGGCCCTGGGGCCTAACGGTGCCGACGTTTTGACTACTTTTGATCCCATCGAAACGGGCGCAAGCCTGCAGCCGCAGACCGCCCTCTGAATTTGATCTATGGCCAAACAGAATTCCATCCGCGTCGACGGTACGATCATCGAAGCCCTGCCTAACGCCAATTTCCGGGTCGAACTGGAAAATGGCCACAAGATTCTGGCGCACATCTCGGGCAAGATGCGCATGTATTACATCAAGATTCTGCCCGGCGACCGCGTCAGCCTCGAACTCTCGCCTTACGATCTGACTAAAGGCCGGATTGTCTACCGCTACAAGTAAACCAGTCGCATCAGTTTAAATATAAAATTCTACACCTCTTTACCGTACCGCAGGTACTCTACGAGCATGAAAGTCCGAACGTCGATCAAAAAGCGGAGTGCCGAATGCATCATCGTCCGGCGCAAAGGCCGCATCTATGTCATCAATAAAAAGAATCCCAAGTACAAGCAGCGTCAAGGCTAAGCACAGTACCGAATAATAACGTATGGCACGTATTGCAGGGGTAGACTTGCCCCGAAACAAGCGCGGACTCATTGCGCTGACTTATATCTACGGCATCGGGCGCACGCGGGCCCACGAAATCCTGACCCGCGCCAATGTGCCGCCCGAGAAACGCGTCCAGGACTGGACCGACCAGGAGGCTGCCGATGTCCGGCAGCTGGTGGCCGACGAGTACAAGGTGGAAGGGGCCTTGCGGGCCGAGGTGCAGCTCAACATCAAGCGGCTGATCGACATCAACTGCTACCGCGGCATCCGGCACAAAAAAGGCCTGCCCCTGCGCGGACAACGCACGCGTACCAACTCGCGCACCCGCAAGGGCAAACGTAAAACGGTAGCTAACAAGAAGAAAGCCACGAAGTAAGTAAGCCACGAGCCTGCCCCTTTTTATTACCTCAGCCAGATGGCAAAGACCAAAGTAAAAGTCAAAAAGAAAGCGCGGGTTGCGCCCGAAGGCCGGGCCTATGTAACCTCGTCGTTCAACAACATCATCGTTACCCTCACCGACGCGACAGGCAATACGATCTCGTGGGCCTCGGCCGGCAGCCGCGGCTTCCGCGGTTCGAAAAAGAACACCCCCTATGCCGCGCAGGTGGCCGCCTCGACGTGCTCGAAAGCCGCTTACGACCTGGGGCTGCGCCGTGTCGAAGTCTACGTCAAAGGGACCGGTTCGGGCCGTGAATCGGCCATCCGAGCCATCAACGCCGCCGGTATCGAAATATCGGTCATTCGCGACATGACCCCGCTGCCCCACAACGGATGCCGTCCACCCAAACGCCGCCGCGTCTAACCCCCGACATTCCCGATGGCCAGAATTAAAGGACCCAAACAGAAAATCGCCCGCCGCTATGGCGAACCGCTCTTCGGCTTCTCCAAAGCCTTGGAGCGCAAGAAATATGCCCCGGGCCAGCACGGTCGTACCCGCCGCCAGAAACTCTCGGACTTTGGCATTCAGCTCATGGAAAAGCAGAAAGCCAAGTACACCTACGGCATCCTCGAACGGCAGTTCCGCCGCATCTTCTTCGAGGCGGCCCGCCGCAAAGGCTCGACGGGCGACAACCTGATGCAGCTCCTCGAGTCGCGGCTGGATAACACCTGCTTCCGCATGGGCTTCAGCACCACGCGCCGCGGTGCCCGCCAGCTGGTCAACCACAAACACGTGCGCGTCAACGGCCAGGTGGTCAACATCCCGTCCTATCTGCTTAAACCCGGCGACCGGGTCGAAGTGCGCGAGCGCAGCAAGTCGCTCGAGATCGTCAATCATTCGATGAAAAGCAGCAATCCCAAACGCTACAGTTGGATTGAAGTCGACCGTACGCAGCTTTCAGGCAAGTTCCTGCACTACCCCGAACGCGCCGATATTCCGGAAAACATCCAGGAACGCCTTATTGTCGAGCTTTACTCCCGCTGATCCATTCACTTTGATTTTACCTACTACTTCACACCAGAGCATGGCGCTGTTGCAGTTTACAATGCCGGAAAAGGTGGTCATGGAAAAAAGCGAGGCCAGTGCCCGCTTCCTCTTCCGGCCACTCGAAACGGGCTATGGCCAAACCGTGGGCAACGCCCTGCGCCGGGTCTTGTTGTCCTCCCTCGAAGGCTACGCCATTACATCGATCAAAATTCCGGGCGTCGAACACGAGTTTTCGACCATCGAAGGAGTTCTCGAAGATGTGGTTGATCTGATCCTCAACCTCAAGCAGGTTTGTTTCCGCTGCCTCAATCCGCACCTCGACGACAGCGACCGGCGGATTTTTGTCGCCATCCACGACCAGCAAGTCTTCCGGGCTGGTGATATCGAACGCTTCACCACCAACTTTGCCATTGCCAACCCCAGCCTCGAAATCGCCCACATCAGCCCGGGCTACAAACTCGAACTGGAACTGACCATCGGCAAGGGCCGCGGCTACCGCCCCGCCGAGGAAAACAAGCAGGACGACGCGCCCATCGGCGAAATCGCCATCGACTCGATCTTCACGCCCATCAAAAACGTGAGCTACTCGGTCGAAAATACCCGCGTCGAACAGCGCATCGACTACGAACAGCTGATCTTCGACCTCAAAACCAACGGCACCATCGACCCCGAAGATGCCCTCAAAGAGGCCGCCAGCATCCTCATCAAGCACTTCGCCCTCTTTTCCGACAGCACCATCCAGATTCAAATGGCGGAAACGCCTCAGGTGCGCGAAATCGACGAAAGCTTCCTGCAGATGCGCAAGCTGCTCAACACCCAGCTCAGCGAACTCGATCTCTCGGTGCGAGCTTACAACTGCCTCAAAGCCGCCGACATCAGAACCCTGGGCGACCTGGTCAAATTCCAGATCGCCGACCTGCTCAAATTCCGCAACTTCGGCAAAAAATCCCTCAGCGAACTCGAAGAACTGGTCGCCTCCAAAAACCTGACCTTCGGCTTCGACGTCGCCAAATACCGCCTCGACGAGGAATTCTAAGACCCCATCCATGAGACACGGAAAGAAGATCAACCACCTGGGGCGTACCCACTCGCACCGCGCGGCCCTGCTCTCGAACATGGCCAGCTCGCTCATCCTGCACAAGCGCATCCGCACGACCCTGCCCAAGGCCCGCGCCCTGCGCAAGTACGTGGAACCCCTCATCACCAAATCCAAAAAAGACGAAACGCACTCGCGCCGCGTCGTCTTCTCCTACCTGCAGAACAAGGAGGCCGTCCGCGAACTTTTCGGCGACGTGGCCGCTGCCGTCGCCGACCGCCCGGGTGGCTACACGCGCATCCTCAAGCTGGGTACCCGTCGCGGCGACGGTGCCGAAATGGCCCTCATCGAACTGGTCGATTTCAACGAATACCTGCGCGATGAGCGTACCCAGCGCAAATCGCGCCGAACCCGCCGCGGTCGTGGTGGGGGTGGTGCGGCAGCCGCTGCACCTGCCGCCGGAACACCGGCACCCGCCGCAGCTGAAGCTGTAACGGCAGCCGAGCCGCTCGCCGAAAGCCCCGCCGAGGAACTGGCTGCACCCGCTGAAGCTGGGGCCCACGCCGCAGCCGAAACAGTGGCCGAACTTGCCACTGAAGCAACGGCCGAGACTCTGCCCGATCTGCAGTTCGTCGATGCCGATGCTCAAGTGGCCACCGCCAGCGACGCGCCAGCCCCCAGCGATGCACCGGCTGCCAGCGACGACGAATCCAAGCCCGAAGCCTGAGTGCCCGCTGCATGTACCAGCATCTCTCGCCCAGACTTTGCCGGTCTGGGTTTTTTTGTGCATCGGATTGTGGGCTTGCCCAGGGTTTCAGTAAAGTTTGAATAAAAAAACAGACGGGTCGCAACTCATCAGGCTGCGACCCGTCCGGTCAAAAGAAGAGCAACGTTTTTTTATTTTTAACGGCCGTCGATGACTTTCATTTCCTGGATGAGGTGCCCTGCGCCGGCCAGCTTGTCGATGATGAACATTACGTAGCGGATGTCGACGTTGATGGTGCGCTTGAGCATGGGGTCGTAGACCAGGTCGCCGGTCATGGCTTCCCAGTTGCCGTCGAAAGCCAGACCGATGAGCTCGCCCTCGCCATTGATGACGGGGCTGCCCGAGTTGCCGCCGGTGATGTCGGTGGTGGTGATGAAGCAGACGGGCAGCTGGCCGTCTTTGCGTGCCCAGCGTCCGTAGTCCTTGCGCTTGATCAGTTCCATCAATTCTTTGGGCACTACGAATTCGGGGTCGTCGGGGTTTTCTTTTTCAAAGATGCCTTCGGCGGTGGTCATGTAGTGGTAGTCGACGGCATCGGCGGGCGAGTAGGCTTTGACCTGTCCGTAGGTGATGCGCATCGTCGAATTGGCATCGGGGTAGAACTGGCGGTCGGGGTGCATTTCGCGCAGGCCCTGGATGTAGAGCCGCAGGTTTTCCTGGGTGCGGGTGTTGAAGTCTGAGCTTTGGGGTTCGATGCGCAGGTAGTAGTTCATGGCTACGTCCATGACCAGCTTCATGGCCGGATCGCTTTTCAGGGTTTTGGCGTTGGGCTTGGCCAGGAAAGCCTCGAGGCGGTTGCGGTCGGCAAACATCGATCTGGCGAAGAGCTGTTCGGCGTACTTGAAGAAATCGCCCTTGTATTTGCTTTCGATTTCGCGGAAAGTGCCCGGCAGCTGCTCGCGGGGCAGGTCTTTGTAGGCCTGGCGGTAGAGCAGGGCCAGCACTTTGCGGTCGGCGGGCAGGTGGTAGTCCTTGAAGTGCTCGTTGACTTCCTGTCGCAAGGCATCGACCGTTTTGCGCACCTGTTCCTCGCTGGGGTCGGTCTGCTCGAGTACGCTCTGCAGGGGGCGGAATTTGAAAGCCAGGGTTAGAATTTCGGGCGCGATGAGGGCTTCGCCAAAGTAGGTCATGCTCAGGACATAGGGCTGGAAGTCGGCGCAGGCTTTGCGCACATTTTCGATGACGCTGCCATAGGTCTGCTGCCGCTGCGGGTTCTGGCTGGCCCACCGCTGGAACTTGGCTTCTTCCTGTTCTTTGAATTCGATGGTGCGCAGGCGGCGCAGGCCCCGGTTCTGGCCGATGAAGTATTTCCAGTAGTTGGCGATGCGGGCGTATGTGGAGGCGTCCTGCAGGCGGATGGCCGGGTCGGCGTCCATGAACTCCTTCCAGGTTTCGAGGCGGATGTTGCGCAGCTTGATGCGGGCGGGGTTGCTCAGTTCGTAGCGTTGGCGCAGCATCTCGGCCGTGAGGTAACGTTCGGTCCGGCCGGGGAAACCCAGAATCATAGCGTAGTCGTCGGCTTCGACGCCTTTGTTCGAGACGGGCAGGAAGTGCCTGGGTTTGAGGGGCACGTTGTTGGGCGAGTAGGGGGCGGGCTTGCCGTCGGGGCCAGCGTAGACGCGAAAGAGCGAGAAGTCGCCCGTGTGGCGGGGCCACATCCAGTTATCGGTATCGCCGCCAAACTTGCCGATCGATTCGTGGGGCGTGCCCACCAGCCGCACATCGGGATAGGTCTCGTAAACGTAGACGTAGAACTCGCTGCCATAGTACATGCTCTTGAACTGCACGTCGTAATCGGTACTGCCCTTGATTTCCTGGGTGATGGTGCGCGAGAGCTGGGCCAGTTTCTGCTCGCGCTCCCTGCCGGTCAGCGACCCGATTTCGTTTTGCACCCGCTGCGTAACGTCCTCGATGCGCACCAGAAACTTGACGAAGAGGCCCTCGGCGGGCAATTCTTCCTGCTTGGTCCTGGCCCAGAAGCCGTTTTGCAGGTGGTTCTGCGCAACCGTCGAGAGGCTCTGGATGGCGTCGTAACCGCAGTGGTGGTTGGTCAGGATCAGTCCTTCGGGCGAGATGATCTCGCCCGTGCAAAAGCCGCCGAACCAGACGATGGCATCTTTGAGGCTCGACTGGTTGACGCTGTAGAGCTGCTCGGGCCGCAGGCGCAGGCCCTGCTGGCGCATCTGTTCGTAGTTTTGCGAAATGAGCAGGGGCAGCCACATGCCCTCGGCGGGCGGTTCGGCAGCCTGGAGCGGACGCACCGATCCCAGGCCCAGCACCCACAGCCACAGCAGGGCGGCACAGGTCGAACGCCAGCAGCTTCTTGGTATTGAGTTCATATCAATTTTAGGTAAAGCTATTTTTAGTAGTGGCCAAAGATAAGAAAATCGGTTGGCGGGCGGCGGCGGCACCTGTTTTTTGCAAGCCCTTGGATTGGGGGGACTGTGGTTCCAGCCTCGTAGCTGCGATGCCGAAGGGAAACAGGCCCGGGTTTGAATTTCTGTTGGTGCAACGATCGGTAGCCGGCTATGCCAAACAAAACAGAAGCTGCCGTTTAGCTGCTTTTGGGGAACGGATGCGGTCAAAGTCCATATCTTTGAAATAAACCAGTAAAATCAAAAAACCATGAAAAACAGTTTGAAAACGTGGATGACCAATTCATGGGTGAGCTGGTTCTGGCTGCGCATTTTTACGCCGGTGGGCTGGTTTGCCAGCGCAACCTTTGTAACGCGTCCCCAGCTCGAGGATCCGGTAGTTGAATTTCTGCTAGGCTCGGCGGTGCTGCTGGTCTACGCCGTCGCGGTCGACTGGCCCCGTCGACAACGGGCCTAGTTCACGTAATCGGGCAGGGCGGCCCGGGCATGGCCCTTGCCATGCGTGCGACGCGTCTATCGCTCGTTGCCCGGCGGCAGGAGCAGGTAGGGGGCCGGGTTGATCTTGGCCCCGCGCCGGATGACCTCGTAGTGCAGGTGGGGGCCGATGCTCTGGCCCGTGCTGCCTACCCGCCCGATGAGCTGGCCCCGTTTCACGCGCTGGCCCTCCTGGACATCGAGTCTGGAGAGGTGGGCATATTTGGTTACAAAGCCGTTGCCGTGGGCGATCTCGATCTGCAGGCCATAGCCCGATTCGGGCCAGCCGGCGGTAATGACCTTTCCTTCGTTGGCGGCATAGACGGGCGTGCCCATCGGGGCCGCAAAATCGATACCCGAATGGAAATGGGTATGGCCGTGGATGGGGCTGTTGCGGTAGCCGAAGCCGCTGATGAAGTGCCCCCGTACCGGCACGAGTACCGGCAGGCGGCTCAGGGCCTCACTTTTAGCGCGGGCGGTGGCAATGAGTTCGGTGTGGTTTTGCCGCTGCAGGCCGATTCGGTGCTTCAACGTTTCGATGCGCTCCATCAGCCGCCGGGCTGGCACATCGCTTGCTGCAGGCGAACCACCTGTACCACCTTCCCAGAGGCTGGCTTCCATGGGTGGCACATCGAGCAGGCTTCGGTAGAATTCCTGTTCGTGGCGGTGGATGCGTTCGAGGCGTTCTTCCAGTTGAGCCAGGGTCTGTTCCTGGCGCAGGATTTGCTGGTTCAAATAGTGTGATTCTGCCGCCATCCGCCACTGCACGAGGGCTTTTCCTACGGGACTCAGGTAGACCAACCCAGCAAGCGAAAGAGCTGCCATAGCCATCCAGGCGTGGTGCCACAGCCACTGACTGGGGCTGCTCCTGACGACCTGAAATTCCAGAGCCTCGGGGCTGAAGCGGTATATAGGTCGGGAAAGCATGTGTTTTCTCAAAGGGACTGACTCGTTCTCTTACAGAGTCAAGCCGAGCTTGCGTGCGCAAAATTAGACAAACTGTCTAATTGGGCCGACACCATGCTAAATTTCTTCGACCAATTTAATTCGACATTAAGTGATCGCCTACTTTTTCATTAGGTGTGGATAAGCTAGTCTGTGCCGGCGGAATGACCAGGCGGAAGGTGGTTCCTTTGTTCAGCTCGGTACGCTTGATGAAGATTTTACCGCGGTGGAAGCGTTCGATGATGCGGCGCGAGAGGCTCAGGCCCAGGCCCCAGCCGCGCTTTTTGGTCGTGAAGCCCGGCTGAAAGACGCTGCCCAGGTCGTGGCGGGCGATGCCCTTGCCGTTGTCGGTTACGTCGATGATCAAAGTGCCGCTCTTGCATTTGGCTTCTACGATGATCAGTCCATCCTCGCGGTGGGCGGTGGCATCGACGGCATTTTTGAGCAGGTTTTCGATTACCCATTCGAAAAGGGGGGGGCTGATGTGGGCCTCGAAATTGGGGGGCAGGTCGTCGTGCAGCACGATTCTGGTTTTGCGGCTGCTGATGCGCCGCCGCACATAATCGACGGCCTGGCTCAGGAGCTGGCTTACGTTGTGATTGACCAGGTCGGGTTCCGAACCAATTTTAGAGAAGCGGTCGGCAATGACCTGCAGGTGACGGATGTCTTTTTCCAGTTCGGCTACGATCATCTGGTCGTCCTCGTCGCGGGCCTTGAGGCGCAGCAGTTCGACCCAGGCGATGAGGCCCGAGAGGGGAGTGCCCAGTTGGTGGGCGGTTTCGCGGGCCAGCCCTGCCCAGAGCTTGTTCTGGCGGCTGCGTTGGGCGATGTTGAAGTTGACGGCCACAATGGTAATAAAGACCGCCAGCAAAAGGAAGGTAATGTAAGGGTAGTAGCGCAGCTGGATCAGCTCGTCAGTCTCGCGGTAGTAGACGTAGTGTTTTTTGCCCGGGGCATATTCCACCTCGATGGGCGAGAAACCCGATTCCCGCATGCGGGCCAGTTCGCGCTCGACCAGGCGGCTCATCTCGCGATCGCCCGACGATTCGATGTGCAGGTTGTTCATTATCGGAATGCCCTGCATGTCGGTAATGATGGCCGGAACATGGATGATGGGGGGCTTGCGGATGATGATGTTGTTCGACAGAAAAATGGCCTCGCAGTTGTCCGATGTCGCGATAAACTGGTACGCATCGGCCCAGAAAGCTACCAGCCGCTCCTCTTTTTCGGCCAGGCGTGAAACGATGCGATAGGAATAAAGGAGTGAGCCTACCACGATGAGCACGGCTACCGCCGTGAAAATCACCAGGTAGTTGACCCGTGGCAGACGTTGCCGCAGGCTCTGAATCCAGGTTGCGTACATAGAGAAGGCTGCCCGAGGCGGGGCCAAATTGGGGCAAATTAAAGATAAGCACAAATCGACGCATCCTGCTGCCGCATCAGCATTTGCGGCCGTTTTCCTAACTTCAGGTTTTCATTTGCCAATCGAAACCCACCATGAGCTACAACAGCCTGATTTATAGCGTCGAAAACCGCGTCGCCACCCTGACGCTCAACCGCCCCGAACGTTTCAACGCCTTCAACGACGAACTGAGCTACGAGCTGATGGACGGTCTCAAGCAGGCCCGTCGCGACCCCGCCGCCCGCGTCATCGTCATCACCGGGGCCGGCGATAAAGCCTTCTGTTCGGGTCAGGACCTCAAAGACATTGCCGGCCAGAAACGCTCGCTGGGCGAATCGGTCGAAAAACGCTACGCCCCGCTGGTGCGGCTCATGCAAAACATCGAAAAGCCCATCATTGCCCGTGTCAACGGAGTGGCTGCCGGTGCCGGTGCCGGCCTCGTGCTGGCGGCCGACCTCTCGGTCGCCTCCGAAACAGCCTCCCTCGTCTTTGCATTTATCAACATCGGCCTGGTGCCCGACACGGGTACCACCTGGCAGCTGGCCAACCGCCTACCGCCCCACAAGGCCTTCGAGATCGCCACGCGCGGCGAACGCATCAGTGCCACCGAAGCCTTCGGCCTGGGCCTCATCAACCGGGTTGTGCCCGCCGACCAGCTCGATGCCGAAGTCGCCTCGCTGGCCGCCGTCTATGCCGACAAACCCCCTGTAGCCCTCTTCCTGACCAAAAAAATGCTCCACAAGGCCGCTACCGCCACCCTCGACCAGATGCTGCTGCTCGAGCAGTACTACCAGGAGATCGCCGGCAACACCGAGGATTACGCCGAGGGCGTCAACGCCTTTGTCGAGAAGCGGGCACCGGTCTTCCAGGGCAAATAGTGCCTGCGCTTTTCATTCACTTCTCTTCATCATCCCACCTTTTTCAACAGCGGCAAAACAGCATTCCTCCGTCGTGCAGTATTAAAAATCCGTTAATTTGACTTTATTACAGGTCAAAATGGAAACCCATTGCATGACGCTGGACGCCCTGTCCGAAGCCCTGTATACGTGGCTGCAAAACCAACAGCAGGAATGCTTCGTCTACCACTCGGCAGCAGCACTGCGGGCCCAGCTTGCCCTCGGGCTGGAGCTTGCCGCGGCGGCAAACCTGCCCGAAACCCACCGGCAGGCCATCTGCTGGGCCTTGATAGGCCGTACCCTGGGCTGGCTCTCCGATTCCAACGACTCCCAAACCCAAGGGCCAGCCGTGCTCGCTCACCAACTGGCCCAGCAGAACGCTCCCCCTGAAACCGCCCAGCTGGCCTTGCGTCTGCTCCGCGAAATCGACCAACCCCCCCGCCCCGACGATCCTGCTGCCCAGGTGTTGGCCGACACCGTAGCCGCCGAGCTGGCCAGCGAACAGCTCTACCTGCGCTGGGCTTACCGCCGCGCCGAATGGAATGCTGCCAGACCCCCTCGCCCCCTGACCGACTGGTACGCCGACCTTCATGACCTGGTGGCCCAGACCAGCTACTATACGCCGGAAGCCCGAAGCCGCTTCGAGGCCGGCCGGCAGGCCCGCCTGACCGAACTGCGCCGCCTCCTGGGCAAAAATTAATTAATCGAATCCCTTTCACATCTCCGGGAGCCGGGTCGCTCCCTCTTCAGCCTGTTTTCTGCCGCAAGGCCCCGAAGAGCGGCAGTGCCGATGCGCCCAAACCCAGCAGCAGGGGGGGGACGGCTGCCTCGGCCCAGCTGGCAGCCAGCCACACCCCCAGCCCCAGTCCCATCGAAGCCAGGGCACCGTTTTCGCTCAGCCGCCAGCCGTAGAGGGCTGCCAGCATGGGTACGAACAGACACACCAGACTGAAAGCCGACGACTCGCTCACCAGCGCGTGGATGTCCGACCGGCTCAGGGCCATTGTCAATGCTACCGCCGCAACAGCTAGCACCGCGCTCCGCGAGACGGCCAGCAGGCGCGTCCCCTTCAGTCCGCCCACCCACGGGGCAATGAGGTTTTCGGCCACGATGGCCGCCGGTGCCAGCAGGGCCGCGCTGCACGTGCTCAGAATGGCCGAAAGCAAAGCCCCCACAAAAAGTACCCCCACGGCCGGTGGCAGCTGCCCCAGAATGTAGCGTGGAATGGCCTGCTGGGGATCGACCTGCTCGGCCCCCAGCCCCACAGACTCGGGCTGGTGAAGCCGCAGCAGTACCGCCAGAATCACCGGCAGCAGGCCCACTGTCAGATAGAGCAGCCCTCCCAGTACCGAAGCCCCTGCCGCTACTCCTTCGGTACGCGCAGCCATGACCCGCTGGAAAACATCCTGCTGCGGAATGGACCCCAGACCAATTGTGGCAAGGGAAGCCATCCAGGCCAGACCATCGAGCCAGTCGGCGCGGGGCAGGGGATTGAAGAAGTCGGGCGGCAGGGTTACAGCTGTCGGTTGCAGATCGGCCGCCAGCATCCCCAGGGTCAGGGCCAGGCCTGCGACCAGAACGATGTTCTGCGCCAGATCGAGCCAGGCGATGGCCCACATGCCCCCCAGCCACGTATAGGCCACCACCACCATGCAGCCCCCCACCACGCCTGCCTCCAAAGGCAGTCCCAGCACCAGCTCGGCCAGCAAGCCCAAAGCCACAAACTGACCGGCCACCCAGCCCAGATACGAAATGACCAGCAGCAGGGCTGCCGCGGTTTCGGCACGGGGGCCAAAGGCATTGCGGTAGAGATCGCCAAAGGTGAGCAGCCGCCGCCGGTAGAGCGGGCGGGCAAACAACCAGCCTACCAGCAGCAGGCACAGAGCCGCGCCCAAGGGGTCTACCACAGCTCCACGCAGGCCCTCACGGGCTACCTCGGCCGAGACCCCCAGAATGGTTTCGGCCCCAAACCACGTGGCAAAAACGGTGGCTGTAGCCAGCACAAGGGGCAGCTGCCGCCCAGCCAGCAGATAGTCTTCGGCAGTCTGTACACGCCGGGAGGCCCACCAGCCCACCGCCAGCGTGGCCAGTACATAGAGTGCGATTGCGGCGGCAAGCATGAGGCTGGGGGTGGTTTCTCAGTACGCTTTCCAGGGCCAGCGGCGGTGGTAGTACTTGTGCAGCTGCAGTACGCCTCCCAGCCGGATTTCGATCATGGGCACCACGCGGAAGCGGTCTTCGATCAGGCGGTTGCCCAGGGGGTAGTAGCGTTCACGGATGAGCATCGGCCCGATGCCGATTTCCCAGAATGTACGGTCGAGGTAGTCGTTCTTGAAATGAAGTCCGAAGAGCAGGGTGTGCAGGTGGAGCTGGCGGCGCTGAGGTAGTTCGGGGCGGCGGGCCACCCAGAGCTGTTTGCCCAGCAGCCAGTCGCGGTGGTAGCCTAGCGCGATGTACAGCGGCAGGGGTTGCCGCCGGTTGTTGGGTTCCAGCTCGAAGAGCTGATGCTGGAGCTGCATCGAGAGAAACAGCAGGCCCGGTGCCAGGCGCAGGCTGGTGCCGCGGTGGTGCAGGTCGAGACTGGGTTTGCAGAAAACGTGCACGCTGCCCGTACCCACCGACGCGCCAAAACGCAGGCGGTGGGGTTGGTCGAACTGAAATTCCCGCTGGGCCAGCCCCTCGGCCGGACGGCCCAGCAGGCCCAGAAGCAGCAGGCCCCAGTACAGGAAGCACCTTTGGTTCACGGCTAGCAAGTTACGGCTTGTGCGCTAAAGCCGTGCCGGCTGCCGATCGCAAACAGCCCCCAGACAAGTTTGCCGGTCGTAGTGCCTGAATCTGTCTCGCTGTACGTGAATCCGCGGCACAAAGGCCACATCGATCCTTCGGTCTGTCTGCAGGCTTTTTTTCTTGAGAATTGATCGGGGCTGTTCGGGGGCTGCATGGAATCTTCCTGCCGGATAGGGATTCGCGTTATTTTCGCGGCCACTTACCCCTGAACACAGCAAACCAATGACCCGGATGCCTGACTTGATGCGGTGGCAGGCCGCACTGGCGATGACAGGTCTGCTGGGGCTGCTGCTGCTTGCCAAGTGGCCGGCCTTGGCTTTGCCCTATTTTATGGATGAGGCCTGGTCGTATGCGCCGGCTCTTCGGGCCATGTACGACCAAGGCCCCAGCCTGTTGCCCGGTGCCATTGAACCTGTTTACTCCCGGGGCCATCCGCTGCTGTTCTATGCGCTGGCCGGAGCGTGGATGCGGCTTTTGGGCCCTGACTTGGTATCGGTACATGTCTTTGCCTTGATGCTGACGGGCTGTCTGCTGCTAGCGACTTATGGCCTGGTTGCGCGGTTGACGGCCAGCCGCCTGGCGGGTGTGGCCGGAGCCGCGGTGCTGGCAGCCCAGCCGCCGGTGTTTGCGCAATCGGTCCTGGCATTGCCCGAGGTGCTGGTTGCGCTGTGGGCAACGCTGGCAGTATGGGGCTGGACGGAGCGGCGGTGGCCGCTCTTTGCTGCTGCAACGGCCCTGCTGCTGCTGACCAAGGAATCGGGGGCGGCTCTGGTGGCGGCAGCTGGTCTGGCTCAGCTGCTGGAACTGCGGCGGCCCCGACGGCCCGACTGGTGGCGGGTCAATGCCTGGATTGCCGCCAGCCTGGTACCTGTGGTGCTGTTCTTCGTTTTGCAGTACCTCGAGTTTGGCTGGGTATTTTACCCCGATCACCTGACGATGATCGAACGCAGTCCCGGCAGCGTCCTCGAGAAAACGTGGGGAATTCTGGAGTATCTTTTTTTCAATAAAGGGGCTGCCGTGAGTCTGTTTACTGCGCTGATGATTGGTGTTTTTTTTCTTTTTTTCAAGCGTAAAAACTCTGGAATTCCGGTTGATTCGGACTTGTCGGAGCGCGTGACGCGCTTTTGGGTCTTTTCCCTGCTGTTTGCGGCGTGCTACATCGGGTTTTCGGCACTCAATTTCCTGACGATGCGCTACCTGCTGGCTCTTTACCCTTTGGTTGTGGCGGGAGGGATTGGGGGTTTGGTGCAGCTCGCTGAGCGGATTCCGCGCTGGCGGGCAGGCCTGCTGGCGGCTCTGAGCGGGCTGCTCGTTTACGTAGGGGCTACGCTCTGGTATACGCCCGACTCACTGGTGGCCCTGCGCTCGGATACCAACATGGCCTATGCCGACATGGTGCGGGTACATCGGCAGCTGGTGGATGAATGCCTGCGGCGCGTGCCCCCCGGGCAGCGGATTGAAGCCCATTTTCTGACGTGGTTCAATCTGGCGGTGCCTGCCTGTGGGTATCTGCCCCCCGAGGCTCGCCCGCTGGCGGCTCATCTGCTCGAACCGGACTCGGTGCCCCACGGTCGCTGGCTGGCTCTGACGACGATCGAAGCCGACAGCCACCGGCAGGCTCTGCTGGCCGATTCGGCGACCTACCGCACGGTCTGGCATGCCAGACGCAGTGCTGCCCAAGCCTGGCTGCTGCGCCGCAGGGCCGATTGATGTCCCAGCCTGCACTTCACAAACCGCTGCTTTCGTCGTACCTTAGCACGGAATGGTAAAAGCCCGTTCGACCCCGCCTTATGAACCTTGTTGCTCTGCGAATCTGCCTGTTGGTGTGCTGCCTGGCCCTGGCCGCCTGCCGAAGCGACCGCGACGACAACCGACCCGTCCCAGCACCCCCGCCCAGCATCTACGAACCCGATCCCGACGCACCGCCCGGCACGGGCCGGCTGCGGGTCTACGTCTTTGCGGGCGAGCGGTATCTTCCGGTGCGCGAGGCCGATATCAGCCTCTACCTGAGTCTGGCCGACCTGGAACGCGACCTCTACCTCGATCGGGGGGTTACGGGCCGCTCGGGTGTCGTCGATTTCGGCTTTCTCAATGCAGGCAACTACTACGTGCTTGTCGAGCACTTCAGCAACGAGACCCGCTACAGCCTTACCGAACCCCTGCAGGTTCAGATGGGGCAGACCCTGACACGCAACCTGATCCTGTACTGAACCTGATCTGCTTTGCTTTAATCTTATCCTTGTTTTTAGCATGAAATAAAAAATTTAAATTCGAAAAGCGAGCTGCTTTGCCTTCGTCGATCGATTTTTCGAACTTGCAGAACCAAAACGATCATCTGACTATGAACTCCCGCTTTGGCCGCCAGCTTGTTCTGCTGCTGTTCTGGCTGGCTCCCCTCGCTGCCTGTGCGCTGCCCACGGCGCGGCTTTTCTCCCTGCAAACCGGCACTCCCCCTCTGACAGCCGCACCCGCGGCCAGCCGCCTGCTGCTCGATGTCCAGGCTCTGGAAAAGCTGCTGGCCCAAGAGCCTGAGGAATTGATCCTGTATGTGCCCCGCAACGGCCAGCCCGACTGGCAGCTGGTGCTGGCCCGCCACGAGTTGCGTACCCCTGATTTCCGCCTCACCAGTCCGGACGATCCAGACCTTGATGCCGAAAAACCCCTGCACTTTCGGGGCTATGTGGCGGGCCGAACCGATGCCACAGTAGCCCTGACGCTCGCCCACAGCGGGGTAATGGCAGTCGTCCTCTCGCCCGAGGGCAGCTACGTGCTCGGCCCCGCAGGCGGCCTGCCTACGGGTACGACCGACTACGTCCTCTATCAGGAACGCGAACTGGCCCGCCGCCCGCCCGGACATGCCTGCGGTACCCGCGATACGCCGGACGACCCGCCCAAAGGCGACCCCGTCGACGCGATGGCCGACCAGTGCCGCTACGTAACCCTGTATCTGGAATGCGCCTACAGCATCTACCAGCAACTCGGTTCCAGCCAGAACCGCGTCGTAACCTACATCGAAGGGCTTTATAACGTGGTGGCGATGCTGCTCGATCGCGAGCAGTATTCAACCTTGGTCAGCGAAATTCGAGTCTGGACCCAGCCCGACCCCTATCCTTTCCGCTCGCAAGACTTGGGGCGCATCATCGATGCCTTCGAGAACGCCAATCCCTTGCAGACGCGCAATTCGATCAGCCTGGGGCATCTGGTGGCGCATCAACCCGGGGTAGGAGGCATTGCCCGGTCGCTTGGTTCACTCTGCCAGTCGCCCAACCGTCGACTGGCGTTTTCGGGCCTGTACCTGCGATACGAACAGCTGCCTACCTACAGCTGGGATGTGCTGGTCATGACCCATGAAATCGGCCATAACCTGGGCAGTCCCCACACCCATAACTGCGTTTGGGCGGGCGGTGCCATCGATGGCTGCATGCCCGTCGAGCGCAACGTCCGCTCGTGCGAGCAGCCCCCCCGTCCGGTACCGCCCTTTCAGGGCACGATTATGAGCTACTGTCATCTTGTGGAAAGGGTAGGCATTAACCTCAACCTGGGTTTTGGCCCGCAGCCGGGCGATCGGATTCGCGAGCATCTGGCTGCCTCGTCCTGTCAGCCCCGCCGAGACTGCGACTGCCACGCACCCCGTGTACCCCGCATCGTTGAGCGGCCCAGCCCGACCGAGATCGTGGTGCAGTGGATCGCCATGCCCCGCGCCTCAGGCTACGAGGTGGAGTTCCGTCGGCGTGGAGCAGACCAGTTCGGCCCTACCTTGCAGACCTCCCAGCCTTCGATTCGGCTTGAAGGCCTGCAGGCCAATGTCGATTACGAAATTCGGGTACGTACCCGCTGCAACAGCACCGCCGGCACCCCTCGCTCGCTCTGGAGCCGTATCTTCCGTTCCGAGGGAGTCATTGGGCCTCCGGCAGGCAGCTGCCGCGGGCTGGTGGAACTGACGGCCCCCGAGGGTAGGTTCAGCGACGGCAGCCCTGCCACCAGCGACTACGCGAACAACCTCGACTGCCAGTGGCGGATTGCACCGGGTCTGGGCCAGCCCATCGAACTAGGTTTTACACGCTTTGCTACGGAAGCGGATTTCGATTGGGTGGAAATTTTCGACGGGCCGGGTTCGGGAGCACCGCGGATTGGCCGGTTTTCGGGTACGGCGTTGCCGCCGGCGGTTACGGCCCGCAGCGGTACGGCTTTCGTTCGCTTTCAGACGGACGGCTCGGTAACGGGTCGGGGCTGGGAACTGAGCTATCGTCGCCAGCCAACCGGTCGTGCTACGGCGGCGGTGTCCGACTTACGCATCACACCCAACCCCACGAGTGGCCGCGTCAGCCTGCAGATCGAGAGTGCGGCTGCTGGTCCTGCCCGCTTCGCCGCCTACGACGCACGGGGCCGCTGCGTGTTCTCGGAGCAATTCGACCGGTTGCCGGCTGGCAGCCAGACTCTGACTTTCGATGCCTCGGACTGGGCTGCAGGTCTCTATACGCTGGTACTCGAAACGCTAACGGGGATGCAGACCGGTCGCCTGATGCGGGAATAACTCTTCATTCGCAATACCTCTGAGTTTTCGGATTTGCGGGCGGGGGCACTTTGTCTCCGCCTGATTTCTTGTGTAAAGTCGGCAGGGTCTGACTGTTCGTGCGTAGTCATATGCGCATCAAAAGCCATGCGGTGTCGGCGTATCCTGCTGTATCGGATTAGTTGTCGTTTTAATAGCTGCTTAGTTTTTAATACTGAATTTATGACTTAGATCATAAAAAGTGTTTCGGAAATCCAACCTTAGGTGGACAGCAGTTCGTATATCCACATACGAATTTCCTTGCGACCTCTTATGACTCACGCTGACTTGAACTTACTTTCGATTCTGGAACTGCTCAATTCAGACCTAATTCATTGGTTTGTACCGCAGCCTCTGTTAGCCCAAATGCTACCGAGCATTTTCAATGGCTTGATAACTGAATCGGTAATCAGCGTGGGTGGTGAGTTGTGGTGGCTGTTGCCCTTGATTCTGGGCTTCAGTGGACTGATCGGCTGGCAGGAGTTGCAGCGGCGGCAGATGCAGAAGCAGTTGCAGGAACTGGAGGGGCGGCTGGCAGAGTCGAAGGTCGAAGCCCAAGAACTGCGCGAGAGGCTGGCCCAGCGCGAGGAATGCATCATGCACCTGAGCCACGAGCTGCGCAACCCCTTGAACCAGGTCATCGGCGAGGCCGAGCTGGCTCTACGGGAAAACGGACGCAGCCAGTCCAAGGGCGAGCTGAAACCGGTGCTGCGGGCCTTGCGCCGCCTGGCCTGGCGCATCGACAGCATCGAGCACTTTTACGCCCTGAGCGACAACCGCTGGGTCAGCTTACCCGAAATCGTCGATGTGGAAGCCTGGCTTCAGACGCAGGCCAGCAGCCTCGACTGCAGCGAGCTGTCCATTCGGGTGGGTTTTTCGGTTTCGATCGACAATCCTGAGCACATCCGCCGGGCCGAGTTCAACGCGGGCGATCTGCGGACAGTTTTACGCCATCTGGTGCACAATGCCATCCGCTTTACGACCGAGGGCCAGATTACAGTCAAACTGAGCATTTCGTCCACAGCGATTGTGGCAGAAGTTTCCGACACGGGCTGCGGCTTCGATACAGCACTCCTGGATACGACGCTCATCGGGCAAGGCAATCTGGCTTTTTTTCAGGCCGACCGTTCGCGTACCAAGCAACAGCAGGGGCTGGGGCTGGGCCTGGCCATCTGCCGCGAACTGGCCCGCCGGGTGGGGGGCCACCTGCAGATCGAATCCGAAATCGGGCGCGGGACGGTGGCCCGCTTCAGCCTGCCCCTTCGGGTGGTTGAGGTGCAGCCTGCTCTCAGGCAAGCCATTGACGATATGGCCTTACCCTCCATTCTGGTTGTGGACGACGACCCGGCCAACCAGGAGTTCATGGTCGAGGTGTGCCGACGCAACGGCTGGCAAGTCGATGTGGCCTGGAATGGAGAGGAGGCCCTGCGTCGCGTGGAGAAAAAGCATTACGATGTGATTTTGATGGACGGGGCCATGCCCCAGATGGACGGCTTCGAGGCGACGCGGCAGATTCGCAAACTTGAGGCACAGGAGGGCCGCCAGAGTACGATTGTGGCCACAACAGGTTTGACTTCGCCGCAAGATCAACGGCATTTTTGGGAGGCCGGGGTCGACAGCTTCGTAGCCAAACCCATTGATCCGCGCGAGATCACCTCGCTCATTCGGATGCACTTGGGCAATTAGGCCGGTTGGCTGCTGCCAGGGGGCTGGATTTCGATGCCGAGCATCGTCAGGTCGTCGGTTTGCTCGTACGATCCTTTCCAGGCACTGAGGCGGCGGACGATGTGCACGAGCTGCAGGCTCAGGGGTCGGTCCTGGCATTCGATCAGCGTCTGCATCAGGCGCGAGCGTTTGAATCGGCGGCCCTCGGGGCCACCTTGCTGCACGTGCAGCCCGTCGGTGGGCAAGTAGAGGCGGTCGCCAGGCTGCAGGTCGATCTGGTGCTGGGCAAAGCTGTTGGCGTGGTCGTCGTCGCCGCCTATGGGGATGATGTCGCCGCGCAGGCGGGCAATCTCGCCGCGGCGCACGAGGTAGATGCTGGAGTTGGCGGCGGCATAGTCCAAGGTCATGTACTTGCGGTCGATGACCACGATGCTGAGGCTGGCCAAGGCCCAGGCCGGCTCGTCGGTGGTCGATTTACGGCTGAACACGCGCTTGAATTCGACATCGAGTTCCGTCAGGACGCGGGCCGGATCGATGATGCGCAGCTGCTTGATGATGCGGTTGAGGGCGTTGAGGGCGATGAAGGTGAGGAAGGAGCCGGGCACGCCGCTGCCCGAGCAGTCGCCGCAGACCAGAATCTGCTTTTTCTGGACGCTGGCCAGCCAGTAGAAATCGCCGCTGACGGTGTACTGGGGCTGGTAGAGGATGAAGCTTTCGGGGAAGATCTCGTGCAGCTCGTTGGCCGAGGGCATGAGCGATTCCTGGATGCGCTTGGCGATCTTGAGGCTTTCGCCGATGGTGCGGGTGCTGCGTTCGAGCTGTTCGCGCTGTTCGATGAGGCGCTGGGCGCGTTCGCTAACCTGCTGTTCCATCGAGAGGTAGAGCAGGGCATTTTCGAGGGCCGAGGCAGCCATGCGGTTGAACATGGCCAGCAGGTCGCGGTATTCGGGGCCGAAGTAGTCGTAGTGGGTACGCTGCTCGAGGATGAGGATGCCCAGCAGCACTTTACCCGAGAACAGGGGGGCACCGTAAATCGATTTGACCCGATAAAGATGGATGTACTGGTCGTCGAGGCCCAGGTCTTCGTCGGTGGCGTTGCCCCAAGCGAGGGCTTCCTTGCGTTCGAGCAGCAGCGAGAGCAGGTAGATGGGCAGTTCGTGTTCGAAGTTATCGATTTCAACGGTCTGGAAGTGAAAGCGGTTGAGCTGCCAGGTGCCGCGGTAGATGCTCGACTGCTTGTGGTAGTCGTAGGTGATGAGGGTGGCCACCTGGGCTTGAGTCAGGCGCAGGACTTCGTGGAGCAGGTTTTCGGCCAGGGCAATGGTATGAATCTGGTCGAGGAGGCGTTCGCCGCTGCGGTGCAGGTTGGTGTAGAGTTCGAGGCGCCGGTGCTGTTCGAGGTCCTGGATATAGCGTTCGACCGACCGGACGATGCGGGCAGCCAGCTGGGGGTCGTTCTGGGGTTCGTACAGATAGCCGTCGAAGTGGGTCAGATCGCTGCTGCGGGCCAGTTCATCGGCCGAGGGGTTGCGCGTCAGGATGACGAGCTTGCGAATCTGGGGGTCGATGGCATCGAGCTGTTGGCCGAAGTGCACCAGGTCGGGGCGCGCAAGGCGGTCTTCGATCAGGGCGAGGGCCACGTTGAGGCGGCTGCGCTGCAGGCGGCGCACCAGCTCGAGGGCTTCGGCGGCACAGTCGGTCATTTCGACGCTGAAGGTCAGCCCCGTTTCCTGATCGAAGCGTTCCTGCAGGGCCTGACGCACCAGCCGGTCGGAGTGGACGACAAGAGCACAGAGTTTGCGCTGATAGGACGGGGCAAGGGTCATGCCATCGGCTGCGGTGGAAGTCGAAGGGGTCGTAGGTGCTATGGGGTTGAGCAGCTGCATGCCAAGCAGTGAAGTTACCAAGATTTAGGCCAACTAAGCGCGTTGATCGGGGCGCAGGAGGGCCGGTGTGGAAAAGGAGGCGGACGCTCCAGCTTTGGAAGCAAGAAACATAAAAAAAGCAGCGATCCGTTCGTGGATCGCTGCTTGAGGTTCAGATGAGGTGGGACAGCGGGCGGATTCGGCCCGTTGGTGTACATAAAAGTACTGTAGAAAGGAGATCATCCAGCCGCACCTTCCGGTACGGCTACCTTGTTACGACTTAGCCCCAGTTACCGATTTCGCCTTAGGCAGAGTTTTGAGGATCCGACTTCAGGCGCCCTCAGCTTCCATGGCTTGACGGG
>CALDDN010000009.1 GCA_937936615.1 uncultured Bacteroidia bacterium
GTCGTATTCGACGGCGTAGCCCGGGCGGAAGAAGCGGACGTTTTCGAGGCCGGGCACGCGGCGCAGGGCTTCGTACTGCACGCGCTCGGGCAGCGAGGACGAGAAGCCGTTGACGTAGACCTCGCAGGTTTCCCAGCCTTCGGGTTCGAGGAGCAGGGCGAGTCCCTGGAGCGCATCGGCGAGCGCGGCCAAGCCCTCAAGGACGAGCTGCTGGGCGCGGTGGACGCCGACACCGCGGCCTTCGACTGCCTGCTCGAGGCCAGGGCCTCTACTTCGCCGGCCAGATCAACGGCACCACCGGCTACGAGGAAGCCGCCGCCCAAGGCCTCGTCGCCGGTGCCAACGCCGCCCTCAAAATACAGGAGCGCGAAGCCCTCGTCCTGGGTCGCGACGAAGCCTACATCGGCGTACTGATCGACGACCTGATCCACAAAAGCACCGACGAACCCTACCGCATGTTCACCTCGCGGGCCGAATACCGCATCCTGCTGCGGCAGGACAACGCCGACCTGCGCCTCACCGAAAAAGCCTACCGCCTGGGCCTCGCCGACGAAACCCGCTACCAGCGCATGCTGGCCAAGCGCGAGGGCATCGCCCGCCTGCGCCGGGTCATCGCCGAGACTTCCATCGCCCCCGAAGACGTGGAACGCTACCTCGATTCGGTAGGCAGTGCGCCCCTCAAGCAGAAAACCAAAGCCGAAGCCATCCTCGCGCGGCCCAACATCGACCTGCGCCAGCTGGCCGCCTGCTCCCCTGCCCTGGCCGAGGCCTTGGCCTCCGAAACCGACGAGGTGATCGACGGAGCCGAAACCGAGGTCAAATACGCCGGCTACATCGTCCGCGAGCAGGAACAGGCCGCCCGCATGCGCCGCCTCGAAGACGTGCCCCTGCCCCCCAACGTCGATTACTTCGGCATCAAGGCCCTATCGAACGAAGCTCGCGACAAGCTCAACCGCTTCCGGCCCCAGAATCTGGGCCAAGCCAGCCGCATCAGCGGCGTTTCGCCTGCCGATGTTACCGTCCTGCTGGTGATGATGGGCCGCTGATCGGCCGTTTTTATCGAAAAAAAAGAACCGGCCAGCCTCTGTGGGGCTGGCCGGTTCTCTCTTTATAAAGAAGCAGAAAAAGTACAGCAAAGCTCAACGCTGCAGGATGCGGAAGGCAAACTGCCGCCCCAAAGCCGCCGAGAGCTCAATCCAGACCAGGGCGGCCGATTCGAGGGTCGTCTCGCGTTCGAGGCCACCCACATCGAAGACACGGAAGCCGCAGTCTTCGGCCAGCCGGCGGGCAACAGCTTTGGCCGCCGCGTCGTCGCCGCAAAGCAGCAAATCGGCCCGCTCGGTGCCGTAGTGGGGGTTACGCAGGTTCTCGGCCCCCGTCCAATTGAAGCATTTGACAATGCGCCGCGTACCGAGGGCGGCGGCCAGGGCCGCACTGGTGCGCTCGTAGGGTTCGGGCTTGGCGAAAAGGGCGTTCATTGCGTCGATGACGACGGCTTCCCCCACCGCACCGACGGCTTGCGCCGCCGCATAGGCTGCCGCAGCCGGTACGGCAAACACGATGGCATCGGCCCCCGCAGCTGCTTCGGCCAAGGGATGCAGGGTGATGCGGTCGGGGTATTCCCGAGCTAAGGCCAGAGCCTGAGCATCGCTTGTATCGCGTACCCCGAGGCGAACGTGGTAGCCGACGGCGGCCCAGCGGCGGGCCAGGCTGCCGCCCACGTTGCCGCTTCCAATTACGGTTATGGTCATTGTTTTTGTTTTTTTCTTAAATAAAGAAAACGCAATCGGATCAGCGGCCCAAGGCTTCGATGAGCAGATGGGCGGCAGCAGCCCCCGAGAATTGCTGCTGGCCGGTGATGATCTGGCCATCGCGGATGGCAAAAGCTTTGAACAGGCCGCCGGTGATGAAGTTGGTGCCGGCCAGCTTGCGGGCTTCGGTCTCGATCCAGAAGGGCTGGATGCGCTGGCCTACGAAATTGTCGGCAAACTGTTCTTCCGCATCGGCAAAGCCCGTCCAGGTGCGGCCCTTGACAAGCAGCTCGCCGTCGGGACCTTTGAGGTCGAGCAGGATGCAGGTGGCGTGGCAGACAATGGCCACGGGCTTGCCCGCTTTCCAGAAGTCGAGCACCAGCTCGGCGATGGGGCCCTTGCCCCGGAAGGTGTACATGGGAGCCTGGCCGCCGGCAAGGAAGACGGCATCGAAGTCGGCGGGCTTGAGCGTGGCGAGCGCAGGCGACGATTCGAGCAGAGCCGCGTGGCGGGGCGAGCTGATGAAGCCCCAAGCCAGCAGGTCGTCGGCCGAATAGCCGCTTTCGTGGCGCGGGTCGGAGAAGCCGTCGAGTTCGATGCGCCCGCCGGCGGGGCTGGCGATCACGACCTCGTAGCCCGCTTCGGTGCAGACGTGGTAAGGGTGGGCGATCTCGGCCAGCCAGGCCCCGATGGGCCAGCCGGTCTGTTGCGAGACGCTGGGGTTGGAGGCGACCAGCAGTACGCGCTTGCGCCGGTCGGGGTGCAGGGGATTGGTGTTGAGGCTCATGGAGCGGTGGGATTGGATAATGCGGAGCAAAGTTGCCCCGCCCCACCCGTTTGTGGAAGACCTTTACGCCGATGGAAGCTGCTCACTTCGGCGTAAGGTGCCCGATCAGCGCAGCGGGAAGCGCACATGCCAGGCTCCGCGCAGGTCGCCCAAGGCGTAGCCGCGGGCGGCATCCTCGGGGTAGAGGCTGTCGAGGCGGGCGAGGGTGGCGGGGGCGATGTCGGTGCTGGGCTGGCCGTGGCAGTTGAGGCAGGTGGGCATCGCCAGCCGGATGGGCAGCAGGACATCGACCGCTTCGGAGCTGCGGTGGAGCCAGGCGCGGGGTCGCCCGTTTGCATCGAGGGGCTGGACGGCCAGTTCGGCCAGGGCGCGGCGTTCGAGGCTGTCGGGGGCGTTGTGCGGGTTGCGGGGGCGGCTGCTGGTGCGGCGCAGCTGCACACCGCCTGCGCGGGCCAGCGAGTCGGTCAGGGGGAGGGCTGCCTTGTGGCAGACCTCTACGGCACGGGCTGGACCGCCGGCGGCGATCTCGCGCATCAGTACGCCCGACAGGGCGGCGAAGGCCTGCTGGGTGATTTGGCGGGCCTGGGCTTCGTAGAGGGAGTCGGGTTGGGCGGCGGTGTCGGTGGCTGGCTGGTGGGCCGGTTTCGAGCAGGCTACGACACAGAACAGGCTTACGGCTAGCAGGTATTTGTAGGTTGACATATTGATACAAACAAGTCAAATATCGGACGTTTTCCACTTTGCTGCAACTGCTGGCGGCTTACGCAGGCTCTTTTGTCAACCGGGCCGAGCAGCCGGCCAAGGGGACTGTCGATTCACTTCCAGCAGGCAACTCTTGTTCCCAGACTTCGAAACGGTGAGCTTCGGCCCGTCCAGATTTTCCAGTTTCAGGGTACGAAAGCTCTCGGGATTTTGCTAACTTGAACTTCGGCCGTTCCGTCTCTAAATAGTATCCAATCTCAAACGCGAAGAGTAAAGCTGCTGCAATGGATTCCAACGAACCCCTCTACCGTCTTGCGGATTCTCTGGGATTCGTAACCCGCCGCGTTTCGCGGGCTATTGGCAAGCGGCTGCTCGAAAACTTTCAGCAGGCGGGTCTGGCGGTGAATATCGATCAATGGTTGCTGCTGGTGTGCATCTACCACCACGACGGCCAGAACCAGCAATGCATTGGTGAGTTCTGCGGCAAGGACCGCGCCAGCATCACGCGCCTGATCGACCAGCTGGAGCGCGAGGGCCTGCTCGAACGCAAGCCCGACCCCGCCGATCGACGCAACAACCGCATCTACATCACCGGCTCGGGCCGCGAGCGTACCCGCCGTCTCATGTGCATCGCCGATCTGACGCTGGCTCAAAGCACCGCTGGAATCGATCCGGCTCAGCTGGCCCTTTGCCACCAGACGCTGGCGCAGGTGCTGGCCAACCTCGAATGCCAGCCTCCCGACTGAAAGGAATGCCCGTGCCTGTCGCGCTGTGGTTTGGGGCACGAAAAACCACTTCGTCGCGGTAGCGGGGTATTGCCCCCCTTCAGGCCAGCAATTCCCGCAGCCGCGCCGCATCCGCCGCCAGCACCGCCGCTTCCACGGCCGTTTTCCAGTTGTGCAGCAGCTCCGGTGCGTTGGGCAGCTCGTCCAAGGCGTCGAGGATGGCCGTCAGGCTGTAGGGCGGCAGGTTGCGCAAGCGGTCGAGTACCTCGGTGTGTTCGCTTTGCAGCGCGGCGGGCAGCGGCCCAACGGGGGCGGATTCGGGTTTGGCGTCTGCTGGCCGTCCGGGACCGCTGTCGAGGCGAGCGATCGGCAGGTTGAATTCCAGCGTCGTGTATTTTCCAACTTCCGAACGGGCGCGGATGGTGCCGCCGTGGGCTTCGGTCGTCAGTTTGCAGAAGGTCAGGCCCAAGCCCGTGCTGCGCAACTTGCCCGATGCCCGGCCGCCGTCCACTTGCGAGAACTTGTCGAAAATCGACTCGACCTGATCGGCGGGAATGCCCCGTCCGTGGTCGGTGATGCGGAAAACAGCGCCTTGCTCGGCATCGTAGCTCGCTTCCAGAATCAGGGTATCGCCGTTGGGCGCGTATTTGATGGCGTTGGTCAGCAGGTTGACGCAGACGCGCACGAGCAGCTCGCGGTCGGCTTCCACCATTAATTGGGGCGTGGTCTGGATGTCGAAGCGGATGTTTTTCTGCTGGGCCAGGAAATCGGTCTGTTCGGCGGCTGTTTTCAGGATTTCATGGGCGGGCAGGGTTTCGGGCTGGAGTTTGAGGGCATCGTTCTCGTATTTCTGCACGTCGAGCAGGTTCGTTACGAGGTTGGCCATTTGCTGGCCTGCACCGCGGATGACCTGCAGGCGGCCGGTGTCGGGCGGCAGGGAGGCCATCGCCAGGACGGCGTTTAAGGGGTTCTTCAGGTCGTGGACGATCATGCCCGTAAGTTCTTCCTTCATGCGGTCGAGGCGTACGAGGCGTTCGTTGGTGGTTTCGAGCTGGTCGCGCTGGGCGGTGATTTCGCTGTGCTGGGCTTCGATCTCGGCTTTTTGCTGGACGATCTGTTGGTTAAGTTGGCGCAGGGCGGTGTTGGCCTTCTTTTCTTTCTGGCGGCCTCGGAAGAGGGTAAAGGCGATGACCAGGGCCATGAACAAGCCGAGGCCTGCGCTACCGAGCATCCAGTTGCGGCGGATGAGGGTGGCGGCTTGTCGGGCTTCGAGGATTTCGCGCTCCTTCTGGGCTTCGTACTGGGCTTCGAGGCGGCCGATTTCGCGCGAATTCCGCTCGTTCTGACTGCTGTCGCGGTACTGGATGAATTCCTTAAGGCGGAAGAAAGCAGAACGGAAGTCGCCCAGGGCGGAATCGCACTGGTACAGCAGGCTCGAGGCCCGGAGCAGGCCCTCCAGCTGGCCCATTTCGGCAAAGATGGGCAATACGGACGCTACTACGCGGCGGGCTTCTGCTACTTGGCCCTTCTTGAAAAGCAACACCGCCCAGGTGGCATCGCCCTCGGCCTTGGCTTCCGTTTCGCCGGACTGCTCGGCCAGCGACCGCCCTTCGGCCAGCAGGCTGTCAGCTTGTTTGATGCGGTTCTGGTTGTGGGCTATTGACCCTTGACCAATTCGGCAAGCCGAAGCTAAGCCCAAGTCGCGTTCGAACAAGGCCAACTCGTAGGCAGCTTGCAACTGGTGTTCGGCTTCATCGTAACGCTTGGCATTTTCAAGCTGAACACTGAAATTATAGCGGGTGATGGCTAAATTTCTACGGTATTTGGGGTTAAGCGAAAAAAGTTCAATTGCCCTGAGGTAATGCGATTCAGCCAATTTAGCGTCGCCAATCAGATCGTAGATCACCGCCAAAGAGGCTAAACTCGCACCTTGCCTCTGAGTGTCGCGCTGTTGTTCCGCAAGGCGCAGGGCCTGCTGGTTAGCCTTTACGGCTTCGGGGTAGCGGCCCTGGATTCGGTAGATCAAGCCCAGATTTCCGTATGCGGCGGATTTTGCCTGTATACTTTGAGCTTGCTTAGCCAAACGCAACTGCAGGTTCGCATAGCTTAGTGAACTATCGAGATCGGAACTGTATTTCCTCCAAAAGTCAAACAAATTACTCGCTGCTTCAGCCGCTTCAAAATATCGTTTATGCTTTCGGGCATCCGATAGGAAAGCATGATATTGCACAGAGGCCGCATCAAGCTGACCTTTACTTTCAAAAAACATCGCCCATTTGATGCGCAAGTAGTACGCGAACTTATAAGTCCCCGCTTGCTTGGCCAAAGCTAAGCCCTGTCGGATGAAAGCTTCGGTATGCGCCGTGTCTCCCGATGCCAAGGTGTGATTAACCGCATGGACGGCGGCCTCCGCCCGCACCGAATCGGTACGACCCGTAGCCATCACCCGCCGCAACGAATCGAGCTTCGGATTTTGCGCCGCCGCAGTACCAGCCGCCAGCAGGATCCACATAAGGCCGGCAACAAATGTTATAACTATCTTTCGCATCGCGCGTAACATTGGAACATCGTCTATGAAATTAATCAAAAATCGGCCGCATTCGTCGGCTTTTTCTTTTATTTGAAATTGATGTATACATAATCCCATATGATGACTGCCCTTCCCCTTGCAACTGCTCTGCTGACGGCTGCGGTGCTGCTGGCTGCTCTACCGGCTGCAGCCCAGTCGCCGGGGCTGAAATACCCTCCAACCCGGCAGGACCCCAGTGTGGTCGACGTCTACCACGGCACGCCCGTGCCCGACCCCTACCGCTGGCTCGAGGACGACCGCTCGGAAGAGACCGCCGCCTGGGTCAAAGCCCAGAACGAGCTAACCTTCGGCTACCTGAACCAGATTCCCTTCCGCGGGCAGATTCGCAAACGCCTGGAGGAGCTTTGGAACTACGAACGCTACAGCACCCCCTACAAGCGCGGCGGCTGGTTCATCTACTCCAAAAACGACGGCCTGCAGAACCAGAGCGTCGTTTACTATCAGAAAAAGCTCGACGACACGCCCCAGGTGCTCATCGACCCCAACACCTTCTCGAAAGATGGGACGGTTTCGCTTTCGATGCTCAGCGTCTCGCCCGACGGGCGTTACGCGGCTTACGGCATCTCGGAAGCCGGTTCCGACTGGCAACGCTTCCGCATCCGCGACCTCAACACCCGCAAAGACCTGACCGACGAGCTGAAGCGCATCAAGTTCTCGGCGGCCGCCTGGGCCGGCAACGGTTTTTACTACTGCCGATACCCTGAACCGAAGGGTTCGGAACTATCGGAAATCAACCAAGGGCAGCAGATTTACTTTCACCGCATCGGCACGCCCCAAAGCCAGGACCAGCTCATCCATGAAGACCCCGCCCACCCCAAACGTTATTTCGGGGTGCAGACCACCGACGACGGCCGCTGGCTCCTCGTTACCGTTTCGGAGGGTGCCACCAGCACCAACGAAGTGCACCTGCGCGACCTCAAGGCCGGCCCCCGGGCTCCGCTGCGGCCGCTTTTTACGGGCTTTGCCCACAGCTACAGCTTCATCGACCTGCTGCCCGACGGGCGCATGCTCTTCAAGACCAATAATCAGGCCCCCCGCTACCGCCTGATCGCCGTTGACCCGCAGCGGCCCCAGCCCGAAAACTGGCAGGTCATTGTCCCCGAACTGGAAGCCGAAGTGCTCGGCGACATCGAACTCACGGGCGACCACCTGCTCGTGCAGACGATGCGCGATGCCACCGCCCGCCTCTACGCCTACGACTTGAAAGGCAGCCGCCTGAGCGAGATCGCCCTGCCGGGCCTGGGCAGCGCGTCGGGCCTCTCGGGCAAGGCCAACGACCCCGATGCCTTCTTCATCTACACCGACTATACCACTCCGCCCACCGTCTACCGCTACGATGCCCGCACGCGGCAAACGAGCGTCTTTCGCCAGCCCCGCTATGCCGCCGATGTCTCGCTCTACGAGTCGGAACAGGTCTTCGTTACGAGCAAGGACGGCACCCGCGTGCCCATGATCCTAGTGCGGCGCAAGGGCCTGCCCCGCGACGGCAAGCGGCCTACCCTGCTCTACGGCTACGGTGGCTTCAACATCAGCGTAACGCCCGGCTTCAGCCCCGCGGTGTTCTGGCACGTGGAGGCGGGCGGCATCTATGCGGTCGTCAACCTGCGTGGCGGTGGCGAATATGGCGAAGCCTGGCACAACGCGGGCAAACGCCTGCAGAAACAGAACGTCTTCGACGACTGCGTGGCGGCGGCCCGCTGGCTGCTGAGCAGCGGCTGGACCAGCACGCAGCACCTGGGCCTGCACGGCCGCTCGAACGGAGGCCTGCTCGTGGCGGCAGTCGTCAACCAGCATCCGGAGCTTTTCCGTGTGGCCATCCCGGGCGTGGGGGTGCTCGACCTGCTGCGCTACCACAAATTTACCATAGGCTGGGGCTGGGTGCCTGAATACGGCTCGGCCGACGAGGCCGACCAGTTCCCCAACCTGCTGCGGCTTTCGCCCCTGCACAACCTGCGTCCGGGCATCGAATACCCCTCGACGCTCATCATGACCTCCGATCACGACGACCGCGTCGTGCCCGCCCATTCTTTCAAGTACGCCGCCCGCCTGCAGGAAGTCTACCGCGGCCCCAACCCGCAGCTGATCCGTATCGAGACCTCGGCGGGCCACGGCGCGGGTCTGCCTACGGCCAAGCAGATCGACCAGTGGGCCGACTTCTGGAGCTTTTTCTATCACGAAATCGGGGCAAAGCCCGAGATCAGATAGGGCGGCAGGCACCTGGGGACGAACGCGGCTCCCATTCCAGGGCTGCAGCCGGAACCCGGCCCGCGCTTACCTTACTTCCCCTTCGTTGAGATCGGTTGTGGACTTGCTTTCCCGAAAGGTTTTGATGCGCCAGTTGATGGCCAGAAACAGGGTGTAGTTCTGCTCATCTTGCGGGCTGGTCGGTCTGAGCCAGTGGTGCAGCAGCCACGCACTGACCGCCACGCTCGGGGTCAGGTTGTGCGTGAAGCCGCTCATGATCCGGCTTTGCGCGATCTTGAGCCGGTGAACAGGCCGGTCAAAGTTGAAAAAAGACTCGGTGAAAACTTCATACCGCCAGGTTCTGGCTTGGTTGAAGGTATAGAAGATGCCCAGATGAAAACGAACCCGCGACAACTGCTGGAAATACCGTTCGACCCGAGGGGTACCGGAGTCGTCGCTCAGCACGTTGCGTTGCTGTTCCAGGAAGCGGTACTCGAAACGTGTACCCAGCAGCGGCTGCACTCGCTCGAAGAGCCGCGGCATGAACTGATGCATGAACATGAGCTGGTTGTCCGCGTGCGTGTAGCGGGGGTTGTAGGCCCCGTAAGGAAAGCGAAGGTAATAGGCGTAGCCTAGCGTCCAGAGCATCGATGCGGGACTGCGGAACTGAACCACCGAGCGCGAGACAAACGACTGCCAAATCTGGAGCCACTCCGAGCGGCGCACGTAATTTTCCTGTCGGAACATCCAGCGTTCCGAGGTTTGTAATTCGATCGAACCGCGCACCCACAGGTGGGCATTGTAGTCGGTCTGGGCTGTCAGCTGGGAGTTCGATCCAATGACGAGCAGTGTCAACCCGAACCAGATGCCCATCCGCCTAGCAGCACTAAGCAATCGCATGAAGCGCAAGTTAAGCCTTTTTCGAAATGCGCCTCTTGGGGATTTCACTGCTTTTTAAAATCGATGCATTCGAATCGCTCTTTTTGAGAACAAGTTTCTGGAACCATTGCCGCTAGCACACGCCGCAAAGTTCCAGCCCCTCGGAGACTATCCCTCAGAATTCCGCCCCATGGGCATCGGGCGGCGGGGGCGGCCGCCGAAAGGCCTTGATCCGCCAGTTGACAGCCAGAAAAAGGGTGTGATTCTGCTCATCTTTCGGGGTGGTGGGGTTGATCCATTGATGCAGCAGCCACGCACTGAGCGTAACGCTGGGTGCCAGCCGGTGGGTCAATCCGGTCGTCAACCGGTTCTGTACGATGAACTGCCGGTAAAGGGGCCGGTCCAAGTTGTAAAAATGTTCCAGGAACAGCTCGAGCCGCCAGTTCCTGCCCTCGTCGAGACTGTAGATCAAACCCAGCTGAAAACGTATCCGTGCGAACTGCCAGAAATACCGCTCGATCTGCGGGGCACTGTCTTGGGTGCCGAGCACACGGCGTTGCCGCTCAAGCCAGCGGTACTCGAAGCGCGTGCGCAGCTGGGGCTGCACCCGCTCAAAGAGCCGCGGCGCGAAGAGGTGCATGAGCATCAGCTGATGTTCGATGTGCGTATAGCGGGGGGTATACATCCCGTAGGGGTAGCGGTTGTGGAAGGCGTAGCCCACCGACCAGAGCATCGACCGGGGGCTGCGAAACTGGATCGCCGAGCGCGAAACGAGCTGCTGCCAGGTCTTGCCCCACTCCGAGCGGCGGATGTAGGTCTCGTGCCGGATCATCCAGCGTTCCGAGGTCTGTAATTCGATCGAACCACGCAGCCACAGGTGGGCGTTGTGGTCGGTCTGGGCTGCCAGCCGAGGGCCTATTCCCACCAACAGCAACAGGCTCCAGAACCGCAGGCAGAAGGAAAAAGCATCCCGCAGACGCATCGTTTGGATGAGTGGCGTGTTTCAGGGTCTTGCACCAGGGCGGGGCTGCACCGCCTGCCGGTAGAGCGAATCGATGGCCAGTTCGGGATAGAGGTACTGGCCCAGCAGGCCCACCGCTTCGAAGAGGCCCGCGCCCGGGCGCAGCAGCACTTTGGGTTCGACCGAAACGATGCCCTCGGAGCGGTGGCCGGCGGGCGTATCGCCCAGCTCGGGGGCCTTGGCCTGCAGATCGAGCGTGGCATCGGCGGCGTTGTCGCTGAGCACCAGCACCAGGGCCGGCCGCTGCCCCGCTATCAGCTCGCCGCTGGCCGCGGCCGTTTCACCTGCCAGAAAATCCATCACATTGCGGGCACCCAGCCGCGTCAGCAGCCCCGTCAGGTAATGGTCGCGACCCAGCACCCGCAGCGGCCGCGTACCTGTCAGCACAACCGTCCGCACCGTATCACCGGTCGGGCGGGCGGCGGCAATAGCCCCGATGAAGCGGTTCAGCTCGCGCACGTAGGCCTGAGCCTGACTGTCGCAGGCCGCCAGACGACCCAGCCCTTGAATCTGGTCCTCGACCTGTTCCCACGACTGCACCCCTCCAAAAAAGACCGGCAGACCCAGGCCCTGCGCGAAGGCCCGAAAACGCTCGGGCCGTGCCAGGCTCAGGCTGTGAAAAACCAGATCGGCCTTCAGGGCCTCGAAGCTCTGGACCCGGTAGCCGCTGTCGGCTTCGATAAACAGAGTAGGCAGGGCATTGAGTTCGGGCGGGCCGTCGCAAAATTCCGAAACGGCTACCACGCGGTCGGCCCGCCCGAAAAGTACGAGCAGCTCGGCCGCCGCCGGGTCCAGGGCAATGATGCGGCGCGGCTGGTCGGGCAGGCTCACGAAGGTTCCCGTCGCGTCGCGGGCACCCACGCTCAGGAACGGAGCCTCGCGGGCCAGGCGGCGGTAGGGATTCTCGCAGGCCACCAGCAGGCCCAGCACCACCAGCAGCCCGCCCCATGCGATTTTTTGTTTACTTCGCATAGCCCAAAGATAAGCCCCCGCATGGAAGTAAACGATGAACTCATCCGGCAGTACACCAAGCCATTGGAAGGTGAGGGCCTGCCCGCAACCCGCCTGGCCGAACTGCTGGAATCGGAAAACATGCTCATACTCCATTTCCTGCGCCACCTGGGCTGCGCCTTCTGCAAACACACCGTCGATCAGCTGCGCGAGCTTAAGGAACAGATGCCCCGTTTCCCGACCATTTATTTTGTTCACCAAAGCCCCGTCGAAGTAGGCCGGGAATTTTTTGCCCAACGCTGGCCCGGGGCCCCCCACATCTCCGATCCCAAGCTCGAACTCTTCCGTCTCTTCGGCATCCGGCGCATGGCCGGGCTTTCCCTTTTCGATCCGCGGATGGCCCTGGCCATGCTGCGGCTTCAGTTCAAGGGCTATCGCAACGAAACGGGATTCGGCGATGTCTACCTGCTCTCGGGCACCTTTCTGTTTCGGGCAGGCAAACTGGTCTGGAAGCACCGCGCCTCTTTTGCGGGCGACGACCCCAACTGGAGGATCGTAGGCCGCAAGCCCGGCTGAGAAACACCCGCGCGGGAAGCTCTCCCCAGCGCGAGCCGATCCCGTTTCTTTTAACCCAAAAAAGAACCAAAGAAAATTACCGAAGCAGATCCGGTTGCAGAGCGGGGGGGGCAGGCCGTTCGACGCGCCAGCCCACCGGCAGATGAACGGCTCCCAGTACGGCTGCCCGCCGCGCACCTGTCGCGTCAGGCAGGTGGTTGGGCTGACCTCGCAGCGTGCAGGCTCCCAGAAACGCAAACACCAGCGCTTCCTTGTAATCGACGAGCTGCGTTTCGGGCACATCGACCCGCAGGCCGCGCAGGGCCAGCTGTTCGCTCAGGCTTTCGATTAAAAATGCGTTGTGCGCCCCCCCACCCGTTACCAGCAGGGCTTCGTTGTGCAGGCCCTGCCGCTGGCATTCGGCAGCAATCTGGCCCACGGCATGCTCGACGCAGGTACGCAGCAGGTCGGCGGGCGTAGCTTTTGCCGCCTCGATCAGCGGCCAGACCTCGTTCTCGACCCACTCGCGGCCCAGGCTGCGGGGCGGCAGCAGCGCATAGAAGGGCAGCGCATCGAGGGCAGCCAGCAGCTCGGGCAGCACCCGACCGCTGCGGGCAATCGTACCCTCGGGATCGTAGGCCAGATTCGGGTCGTGGCGGCGGGCCAGCGCGTTGAACAGCTGGTTGAGGGGGCAGAGGTCGCAGGCCAGGTAGCGGGGCGGGTGGCGCAGACGGCTCATCAGGTTCAGCGTGGGTGCCCCTTCGCGCTGCAGGATGCTCAGGTTGGCGATGCCGCCCAGATTGAGGAAGAGCCGGTAGGCCGGGAAGAGGTGCAGCTCGCCGAAGGGTACCAGCGGGGCACCCTCGCCGCCTTCGGCCACGTCGCGGGGCCGGAAATCGGTAACGACGGGGCAGTCCGCATACGTAGCCAGCGTCTGGCCGCAGCCGATCTGCGCCGTAAAATGCCGGTGGGGCTGGTGGAAGACGGTATGGCCATGCGAAGCCACCACATCGGGCTGCAGGCCCTGGCCCACGAGGAAGCGGCGCAGAGCCAGACCACAGGCATGGGCAAAATCGACGTGGGTTTTGGCGTAGTCGGCGGCCGAAGCTTCGCTCAGGGCGGCGAGACGGGCCTGCCACTCGGGCGACCATGCTTCGGTGGCCGCGGTTACCAGCTCGTAGCTTGTTCCCTCGGCATCGAAGTGCAGGCGGACGGCGGTCAGGTCGAGGCCGTCGAGCGAGCTGCCCGACATCAGGCCCACGGCCAGCAGGTCCTCTTGGGCAGCCATCTCAGAAAGGCAGGTCGTCTTCGGGCAGCTCGTTGAGTGGGTCGATCTGCAGATCGGCTGGCGGGGGCGGTGCGGGTGCGCCGCCGTGCACGGGCACGATGCTGATCAGGGCCAGGGTCGTAAAAAAGACTTTTTCGCCCTTGGGATTGATCCACTCGCGGCCCCGCAGGCCGAATTCGACCTGCACATCGGTTCCGGGCTGCACCTGGTCGAGCAGGATGCAGCGTTCCTGCGTCGCTTCGAACTTCAGGTACTGCGGGTAATTGCGGAAGGTCGGGTGGTCGTAGTATTCGAGCACCAGCTCGCGCTTGCGGAAGCTGTCTTTGACTTGCTGCGTCTCGCTGATAAGGTGGATGCGACCACTAACGCGGAAGGTTTCGTTGTTTTGCATGGCAGGGCATCAGTGAAAATCGACCTCTTGACCGCCGGTAACTTTGCGGATGATGAGTTCGGACTCGTCGAGGTAGGCACGGCACTGGCTGATCAGGGCAGTGGCTTCCTGATAGCGGCGCACCAGCTCTTCGAAGCCGGTACGGCCTTCCTGCAGCTCCTGTACGATCTGATGAATTTTGCGGATGCTCTCTTCGTAAGAAAACGGTGCTTCGGTTGAGACTTCGGGCATAGGGTAAGCAAATGAAGCCCAAGTTAGCCAAAAGTGGCCACATGGGCCCAGTGCCTGGCTGCGGCCCCGCGGGCTTTGTGCACCTTTGTGCATGGTTGATGCAGCACCCGATTTCGCACTCGCACCCGTCCGCTGGGCTGGCGATTACGAGCTGATCGATTCGGGGGGGCGGCGCAAGCTCGAACGCTTCGGCCGCTGGACCCTCATCCGTCCCGAACCGCAGGCCCTCTGGCCGCCCGCCCTCTCCCCCAGCGACTGGAACCAGCAGGCCGCCGGCGAATACCTGCCCCAGGGCAGCCACAGCGGACGCTGGCTCCGCCGCCGGCCCGACCTGCCCGACAGCTGGACGCTGAGCTACCGCTCGGCCCGCCTCAATCTGCGCCTGCGCCTGGCCCTGACGGGCTTCAAGCATGTGGGGCTTTTTCCCGAACAGGCCGCCAACTGGGAGTACGTGGCCGCTCAGTGCCAGCGGCGGGGGGGCGGGAGCGTGCTCAATCTCTTTGCCTACACGGGCGGAGCCAGTCTGGCTGCGGCTCAGGCCGGTGCCCGCGTCGTCCACCTCGATGCCGTGCGGCAGGTGGTGGGCTGGGCCAAGTCCAACGCCGAGCTTAACGGCCTGACTGATCTGCGCTGGCTCATCGACGACGCCCTCAAGTTCGTGCGCCGCGAAACGCGCCGCGGCCACCGCTATACGGGTATCCTGCTCGACCCGCCCGCCTACGGCCACGGCCCGGGCGGCGAACGCTGGGTGCTCGAAGAGCACCTGCCCGAGCTGGTGGGCCTGCTGCCGCCGCTGCTCGACCCGGCGGGGCATTTTCTGGTGCTCAACAGCTACTCGCTGGGCTATTCGCCGGTCATTCTGGCGGGGCTTCTGGCGGGTATTTGCCCGCCGGGCAGCCGCGTGAGCTGTGGCGAACTGCTGCTGCCCGAGACGACAGGCGGCCGCTACCTGCCCGCAGGGGTCTTTGCCCGCCTCGAGAGCGCGTCCTGAGGCCCCGATGCGCGGCCCGCGGGTTTGCGATCGAAATCGGACCCGCCTGCCGGCCGATGCCGCCAGCTTCTGCTTTTTGATTGAATAAAAATTCAGTTCAATCAATCGATTTTATTTTGATTAAAAATATGTATATTAATTAAAAAGATATAATTATGAAATATAGATTGGCAGTCAAGTGATTCATTTGCTTCTGTCGAAACAATCGCTTTCGTCGTCTGTTTCACTCTACCTTCCTTGAACTCAGGTGCCCATTAACTGACTTATAAACTTTATTTACATTTACATAATGAAAGAATGGATTTGCTTTCGGCCCTTGACCCGCTGGGTAATGGTCTGCCTGCTCTGGGTGATGGGTCCTGGTGGTGGGTGGGCGACTGCCTCCGACCTGCAGGGAGTACCAGTCTATGAACCGCTGAAGCCCTCGGCCGACCAGACTTTGCCGCCCGAGGTGGCGCGGGTCTTGCGTCGGGGCCTGCGCTACGACCTCGATCCCGCCACGCTGGAAGAGATTGCCCGCGAGCAGCCCCAGGATTTAGCCTTGCGTCTGGTCGACGACCGCGGGCGCAGGCGTACCCTGCTGCTGACCCGTGCTCTCGTGCATGGCCCGAACTTTACTGTCAACACGCCCGACGGCCCCGCCACCGGCATCGAACTGGGCCAGCACTACCGCGGGCGCGTGCTCGAGGAGGAAGGTTCCACGGTGGCCGTCTCGCTCTACCGCTTCGAGCTGGCCATTGTGGGCTGGGGGCCGGGTGGCACCTGGCAGGTGGGCGAACGCCGTCCCCCCCAAGGCCCCTCGGGCGGTTACTGGTACCTGCACAACGACGAGATTACTGCCCCCGGGCCGCCGCCCTGCGCCGGTGCCATCGACCCGGGCAGCCCGCCCGACAAGCCTTTGGGCGATCGGGCCATGAGCGCAGGCTGTCCCGTGGTTACTTTCTACTTTGAGGCCGACTGGCAGACTTTCCTCGACCGCAACTCGAGCATGGAGCGGACTACGGCACTCATTTCGACGATCTTCAATGCCGTAGCTACCTTCTATCAGCGCGAGGAGGTCAACGTGCGCCTCGACGAGGTTTTCATCTGGACGCAGATCGATCCCTACCGCCGCTTCGACCAGTCGGGTCCGATTCTCAATCTGCTGGCGCAGCGGGCACCGCTGGCCCAGCGGCCGAACATCGACTTCGGCCATCTTTATTCGACTCGGAACATTGGCGCGGGTGGCGTGGCCTTTCTGAACCAGATCTGCGGCCCGCCGGCCCTGCGGGTGGCCTACAGCAACGGCCAGACCGAAGTGGCCGACCTGCCGGTCTATTCGTGGACCCTCAATGTGGTAGCGCACGAAATGGGCCACAACCTGGGCAGCCCCCACACGCACAACTGCAGCTGGCCCGGTGGCCCCATCGACGGCTGCTACCCCGTGGAAGGTAACTGCGCCCAGCCTCCGCTGCCGACGGGCAGTTTTCGCGGCACGGTCATGAGCTATTGCCATCTGGTGCCGGGCACAGGCGTAGACCTCAACCAAGGCTTTGGCGAGCTGCCCGGGGCTTTGATCCGCCGGCGGCTGCTCGAGGCTCCCTGCCTGCGGATCGAAGCCTGCCCCTGCTACGGGCCGCGGGCACCGACAGCCACGGTGCAGGTGGGCGGCATCGATGCCACGGCCCAGTGGATCGGTACCGAAACCTCCGATGCTTTCGAATTCAGCTGGCGTCTGACGGGGGCCGAGTTCCCGCCCGACCAGCGCACCACCCAGGCCCGCTTCACGATGACCGACCTGGAGCCGCGGCGGCTCTACGAGTTCCGCGTGCGTTCGGTCTGCGGCCTCAAGGCGGGCGGCCCCGAAAGCTACTCGCCCTATACGACGCTGCTTTTTGATACGCGGACGATGCCTATCCGGGAGTTCTGCCAGGGTGAACAGGTGCTGCAGGCCACTGAAGGCCGCTTCGACGACGGCAGCGGCGAGGGCTTCTACCGCGACAACTCCCGCTGCAGCTGGCTCATCGCCCCGCCCGGGGCCAAGCGCATCCGCATCTACGTCGAGGAGCTTGCTCTGGAGCAGCGGGCCGACTACGTCCAGATCTTCGACGGCCCCACCGAAGCCGACCGCCGGCTCATTGCCCTGACAGGCAACCAGATTCCGAACCGCGTCATCGAATCGACCCAGGGGCGGGTGCTGGTGCTCTTTACTTCCAACGAAGTCAACACCGACCAGGGTTTTACCCTGCGCTACGAGGCCATCGGGGCCGTGGGCGATGCCTGTCAGGGTACGGCTTTCCTGCGCGAGCCGCGCGGAGGCTTCGGCGACGGCAGCGGCCCCAACAATTTCTACGCCAACAACCTCGAGTGCCGCTGGCTCATCCAGCCCGACGGGGTCGAGGGCCTGAGTCTTTTCTTTACCGAGTTTGCCACCGAGGCCCGTTTCGACGAGGTCTTCGTCTACGACGGCCCGACCGAGGACAGCCCGCTGGCTGGCCGCTTCAGCGGACTGGACTTGCCTCCGGCGATCTACACCGGCCCAGCGGCCCTGGTGGTCTTTCGTACCGACCAGAACCGCACGGCCGAGGGCTGGTTCCTGAGTTACGAGCCGCGTGGGGCCGACAACGTGGGCGTGCCCTGCCCTCTGAGCATGGCCTTGACCGAGGCTACCGGCACCCTCGAAGACGGCAGCGGCCCCGAAGCCGACTACCGCAACAACACGCGCTGCACCTGGTACCTGCAGCCCGCCGGTGCCCGTCGCGTCGAACTGGTGATCGAAGCTTTTGAGCTGGAACCTCTTTTCGACTTCCTGACCCTCTACGACGGGCCGACACCGGCTGCCCGCCTGCTGGGCCGCTTCCATGGCGACCAGCGTCCGCCCGACACGCTGCGCAGCAGCGGCCCCTCCGTTTTCATCGAGTTCCGGACCGACGGCAGCCTCACCGACCGCGGCTGGCGGCTGAGCTGGCGTCCTTACGTGGCGACGGCCCGGGGGCTGAGCCGTCCGCCCCTGCCGCTGACCCTCTACCCCAATCCCACCGACGGCCAGCTCTGGCTCGACTACGGCGGCAACGGTCCGGCAGTGCCGGCGGTGCTGCGCCTGAGCGATGCGCTGGGTCGCCAGCAGCCCGCCCGTCCGCTGCGCCTCGACCCGGCGGGGCCGGTGCCCATCGACCTGTCGGGGCTGGCTCCTGGGGTCTGGTTCCTCGAAATCGATTCGGAAGCCGGTGCCTGGCGGCAACCGGTCGTCAAGTACTGAGGCGGCGTTTCCGAAGGTTTTGTCGCGGGCCGACTCGTGGGGTCGGTCCGACTTTTTAGTTGAATCTGTTTATTTTTTTGTTAAATCATATTTTTTAATTCTGAAAAAATAAAAACTTAGAGCGACAGCTGCCTACAGGTTTGCCGGGAATGGAAGCTTTGCTGGCCGACTGAACCCGAAAAGCCCTGCCTCGGGGGCTGCCGTCCCCGAGCGGCCCGAGGCTGCAGGCCATTCCGTAGGCCATCAGACTCGTAATTTGCGATACTTTTTGCCCGACTGCATCGTTTGCCTTGCATATGCTGCTTCGTTTCTGTTTGCTGCTTGCCCTGGTTCTGGCCGCCTGTTCCGATTCAAAGGAAAAAAAGGAGGATAAACCGGTGCCCGAGGTGCCCCTGACGCAGGCCGGTCTCGATTCGGTGCGTACCCTGCAGTTCGAGGGTCTGAGCGGGGTGTGGATCGAGGGTACCGACAGCATCCCCACAGCCCACGCCGGTACGGACAGCCTGATGGCCGAGAGCACCAACCGCAGCCTCTACACGAGCTACCCCAAAGAAACGCCCGGGCGCATCGCCCCCGGCACGCTGCTGGCCAAGCATGTTTTCCGCCGCAACCCCAACGGCACCGACGGCGACCGCCTGGCCGTTTTTGTGATGCACCGGCAGAATACGGGCTACTTTCCCGAGGGTGGCGACTGGGATTACTACGTGCTGCCGGCCAGCTCGGTAACGGCGGCCCATCCCAACGGCCAGCTCGCCGAAGCTCTGCGTACGCTGGGCACGCATCAGGTCTTCCGCAAAGCCCGGTACTGTGCCGACTGCCACGCCCGTGGCGGCAGCGACTTTCTGTTCTCGCGGCGGTAAGGCCGGGCCTGGTTTTTTTCCTGCACTGTCGTCCGAGCAGTCGTAAAATAAAAGCAGTCGTAAAATAAAAAAGGCCTGCGCTTGGCGGGCCTTTCGGGTACTGCAGGTGAGCTGGTATTGGGTCGGGGCTAGAAGTGAATCTGCAGGCCGATATTGGCCCACGAGTAGCCGAAGCCGAACTCACCGAAGAGGCTGATCTGGTCGGTCAGGCCGTAGGCTGCGCCGAGGAAAAACGCCCCTGCCGGGTAGGCACCGCCGTAGTCGTAGACGCTGTCGTCGTAGAGGGGGTCTTTGCCACTGACCCAGCGGCTGCGGAAGGTTTCGATGCGCACCCCGGGCGCAAAGCCGAAGTAGGTATCGAGACGGGGTACCTCGAAATCGTAGTGCAGGGCCAGACGGGCCGCAATGACGGTATTGGTCCAGGTCCAGCGGATTTCGTCCCGGCGATTGGGCCGCCAGCGGTAGGTGGTCTGGCCGAAGCCGAGCATCGGGCCGACCGAAAAGACCGTCGGTCCCAGCTCGCCAACCCCGATATCCAGATGAGCTCGTAGGAACCAGGGGGTCGAAACACCATAGCTACCGTAGTAGCTGTAGCCCAGTCCCATGCCGAAGCCCAAGGCTTTCGAGCCTTTATCCATGAGCTTTTGAGCCTGTATCTGCGGGCTGGTACCCAGCATCGCCAGTAAAACCAGCAAGCCCGACAGGCTCGATTTCAAGTAAGAGAACCGCATTGTCATCGGTAGGTCAATGTTGTAGAGGTGTGTGTGTAACAAGCTTTGAGACCTATGCAGCGGCAAAGTTAAGGACGAGGGCCAAGCGGTACATCGGCGGGTCGGTGCTGGCCGGTAAAAAACTGTATTTTCGCAGCCGAATGAAAACCGAAATCGACGAAATTCCCGTAGCCAAACGGGTGCTCCTGACGGGGGGAACGGGCCTGATCGGCAACCGCCTGCTCGAGCTGCTGACCACTGAAGGCTATCTGACGACCATTCTCACCCGTGGCGACCGGCAGGCCACCCACCCGCTGCACCGCTACGTAAAGTGGGACGGCCGCCACATCGATCCCGACCTTGGCCCCCAGGGGGTAGTCATCAACCTGGCAGGAGCGGGTATCGCCGACCACCGCTGGACAGCCAGTTACAAAAAGCTCATCCTCGATAGCCGCGTGCAGGCCACACGGGCCTGCGTCGAATGGATCGGCAGCCAGGCCCTCAGGCCGCGGGTTTTCCTTTCGGCCTCGGCCGTGGGCTACTACCCCACCAATACGGCCAAGGCCCTGACCGAAGACAGCCCGCCGGGCAACGACTTCCTGGCCCGTACGGGCGTAGCCTGGGAGGCGGCTGCCCAAGGGGCCGGCATCCGCACGGTGCTCATGCGCACGGGCGTGGTCTTTGCCACCGAAGGGGGAGCCTTTCCGCGCCTGCTCACCCCCTTCAAGTTCTACGCCGGCGGTTATGTAGGTACCGGCAACCAGCCCTTCCCGTGGATACACATCGAGGACGTGATCGGTCTGTTTCGTTTTGCGCTCGAAAACGAGCAGATCAGCGGTCCGCTCAACGTGGTGGCTCCCGACCTCAAAACGAACAAGCAGGTGGCGCACACCCTCGGTCGGCTGATTGGCAAGCCTTCGGGACTGCCCGTACCGGCTTTTGCCGTGAAAGCCATCATGGGCGAATCGGCCACGATTCTGCTCGACGGCCAGCGCGTCGAGCCACGCAAAGCCCTCGACTCGGGCTACGTCTTCACTTTTCCCAAGCTCGAGGCGGCCTTGCAGCACCTGCTCAACCCCGACGTCCGGCGCTAGGGCTGCGCCCGGCGCATCGTTCGCCTGTTTTTCTTTATTCTGAAAGAAAAAAGAAAAGCCACTCGTTTCGATACAAGTTTCCAAGGGGGCGAAGGCACCCGATGCATCGGCTCAGTGCCGGAAATGCCGCGTACCCGTGTGGTACATGGCCAGTCCCAGGCGGTTGGCGGCTTCAGTCGATTCACGGTCGCGTACCGAGCCGCCCGGCTGCACCAGTACGGCAATCCCCGCTGCTGCCGCTTCCTCCACCAGATCGGCAAAGGGGAAAAAGCCGTCCGAAGCCAGCACCGCCCCCCTCGGATCAAAGCCGTTGAGCCGTGTCTTGTCGAGGGCCTGCCGCAGCGCGGCGATGCGTGCCGTCTGGCCCGTGCCCGCTCCGATGAGCTGCCCCGCGCGCACCAGCGCAATGCCGTTCGATTTGAGATGAGCGGCCACTCGCTCGGCCAGCATCAGGTCGGGCCACTGTTCGGGCGGTGCCGCGGTCGCTGTTACCAGTGTCCAGGTGTCGGGCGTGGTAAACTGGCGGTCTTCGGCCTGCACCAGCTCGCCTGTGAGCACCGACCGCCGCAGTTCGCTGGCGAGTGCCGCCTCCAGCTCGCCGTAGGCGATGAGCATGCGCTTTTCTTTCTGGGTCAGAAAGGCAAGTACTTCCTCTGTAAACGCGGGTGCGGCCACCAGTTCGTAGAACAGGCTGTCGATCGACTGGGCCGTCTGCAAATCGAGGGGCCGGTTGCTCACGATCACCCCTCCGAAAGCCGAGACGGGGTCGCTGTCGAGGGCGGCCTGCCAGGCTTCGTAGACAGTGGGCCGCAGGGCCAGACCGCAGGGGGTGGTGTGTTTGAGGATGGCGACGGCGGCTTGCGAAGTGCCGGCACTCACATCGCGCAGCAGGCGCAGGCCTGCATCAAGGTCGAGCAGGTTATTGTACGAGAGGGTTTTACCGCCCAGCTGCTGGAGGCTTTCGGGCCAGGGGCCGGCAAATCGGGCGGCTTGGTGGGGGTTTTCGCCGTAGCGCAGGGCTGGGACTTGGAGTACCCCGCCCGTCAGGTAGTCGGCGATGAGGCGGTCGTAGTCCGAGACGAGGCGGAAGGCGTTGGCTGCCAGCTCGCGCCGCTGCGCGTCGGTGAGGGCGCCTTCTTGAACTTCGAGCCAGCGGGCGGCCCGTTCGACGTCGGCAGGGTTGCTCAGCACCCCCACCCAGGCATGGTTCTTGGCTGCGGCCCGCAGCAAGGCCACGCCCCCGATGTCGATGAGTTCGATTTGCTGGCTGGGGCTGCACTTTTCCTGCAGTCCGTTGGCAAAGGGGTAGAGATCGACGGCCACCAGGTCGATGGCCCGCAGGCCGTGGCGGTCGAGCTGGGTCAGGTGGGTGGGGCGGGCGCGGTCGGCCAGGATGCCGCCAAAGACTGCCGGATGGAGCGTCTTGACCCGCCCGTCGAGCATTTCGGGAAAGCCTGTCAGGTCGGCCACTTCGCGGACTTCGAGGCCACGCCCCCGCAGGTAATCGGCGGTGCCGCCGGTACTGAGGCAGGCTACATCGAAGCGGCGCAGCACTTCGGTCAGCGGATCGAGGGCCGACTTGCGCCAGGCCGAAAGCAGGGCGGTACGGATCATGGCAGCTTCCACTAGGGCTTGGGGTTGGGCCGCCAATTTATCGAAAATTCAAGTGTCTGACTGCCTCTTTTTCGATGTCTGTGCTCAGACTAGCCCGTCCGCTGCCAGCTACCCAGCACTTCGGTCGTCAGGCGGTAGCGGGCCGGTGAACTGTTCTCACGGGTCAGCAAGCCTACTTCGGTCAGGGCCTGCAGGTCGCGCTCGAGCGTGCTGAGCGATCGGTTGTGCAGCAGTTGCATCAGCCCAGACGACAGGAAGGGGATTTGGGTTGCTTCAAAGCTTTGACCCTGAGGCAGCAGCAGGGCCAGCCGGCGGATGCGCTGCCGGCGGGGCTTTTCGGGAAACTGCTTTTCGTGCTGCTCGAAGGTCTGGTAGACGTGCCGCTGCCAGGCCATGCGCCATTGCTGGCCCATGAGATCCTCCTCCAGCTCGGCAAGGCTGTGCAGCAGGCCATCGAGCGCATAGGTCAGGAAGGCCGTCAGCTCGCCGCTCTCGCCGGCCTGCTTGAGCTGCTGGTAGTAGAGGCTGCGTGTCAGGTTGTAGTGGTCGGCCATGCGGTGGGCAAAATGCGCGGGAACGCCCCCGCGCAGCAGCAGCCAGAACTCGATCAGACGGCCCGTGCGTCCGTTGCCGTCGCCGAAGGGGTGGATCAGCTCGATGTAGACGTGGGCGACAATGGCCTGAACGAGGGCCGTTTCGAGGGTCTGCCTGCCCGACGCATAGGGGAATTCCCGCGCCATGAAGTCGAAAAACCGACGCATCAGCTCGGGCACCTCGCTGCTGTCGGGCGGGCGGTAGCCCCGCCCACTACGACGTTGTTGCTCCGGTAGCGGCCCGGGATTGCCTCGAAGACCTCGCCCAGATTCCGGCCCACGCGGCGGTGCAGTTCCAGCAGCAGGGCATCGTCCATAAGTCCGGGTTCGGAGCTGCCGCACGTGGACTCGAGGCAGAAATCGAAGGCATCGAGCATGTTTCTGATTTCTTGTTCCAGGTAGCCGGCCCGCAGGTTTTCGATCGGCTGGTTTTCGACAAGGCGGCGGATATCTGCTTCGCTGAGCGTATTGCCTTCGATGGCGGTGGTGGCCTGAGTGCCTTTGACGAGCCAGACGCTGTGCAGGCGTTGGCGTTCCTCGGGCAGCCGGGGCGGCAGGCGGATGCGCTCGGCGCACTACCCCAGTACCGGCTGCAGGGCTGCGGGATTCCAGTTGCGGTGGAAGGACAGCTTGGAGTGGATTTCGGGCACGTTGATCTTCGTTTTCGGGGTGCAAATTTATCCTTAATCTGAACTTTACTTTATAATACCATCCGCTATCCTTTTTGCCTGTACAGAATTTATATCTGATCTGAAAAATAGATTCTTTCCCGTAGAACGGTCGGCAAAAGTCTGTATCACTTTATCTGATGATTATGTGTATATAATAGTAAAAGAAAAGATTGGGCCACGTACGTCCATGAGGGCCGCTTCGCGGAAAGCGAATAAAGCGAATAAAGCGAAGGCCTGCCCGATCGCCGGCCGTTGCCTCGCGCTTGCGAACTTCGCCCGTGCGCATCCTCATCCTGCACCAGTATTACTGCCCGCCCGGTGGCTGGGGTAACGACCGCTCCTTCGACTGGGCCAGCCAGTGGGCGGCGGCAGGCCACGAGGTCGAGGTGCTGACCACGCAGGCCTACTTTCCACCCGCCCAGCGCAGCTCCCGCCCCCTGCGTCTCGATGTGGCGGGTCATCGGGTGCTGGCCCTGCCCGTTGCCTACGAGCAGCGCATGGGCTGGCTGCGGCGGTCGTGGGCCTTTATCTCGTTTTTGGGGCGGGGGCTGGTAGCGGGGCTGCGTCGGCCTCGGCCCGATGTCATCTACGCCTGCAGCACGCCCCCCTCGGTGGGCTGGCTGGGTCGGCTGCTGGCCCGCTGGCACGGCTGTCCGTGGTGCTTCGAGGTTATCGATGTCTGGCCTCAGGTGCCTATCGGCATGGGCCTGATCCGCTCGCGGCTGCTGGCCGCCCTGCTCCACGCGGCTACCGATCCGCTCTACCGCTCGGCCCGCTGCGTCATAACTCTTTCGGAGGGCATGCGCCGCCAGATTGCCGAGCGGCCTACGGCACCGCCCCTCATCCATGTGATCGAAAACGGCACCCAAACCGACCGTTTCCGGCCTGCTCCCGAAGATTCCCACGTACTGCGTCTGGTGTATGCCGGGGCGGTAGGGCGGGCCAATGGGCTGGAAGCTCTGGCGGTGGTGGCGCGGCGGGTGCTGGCCCGGCGGTCGGGGGTGCGCTTCGAGGTCTGCGGCTGGGGCAGCCACTGGCAGGCTCTGGCCGAGGTCATGGCCGATGAGGCCGGCTTCTGCCTGCTGCCGGCCAAACCCAAGGACGAGCTGGCCATCTGGTTGCGGGGGGCGGCCGTGGGGCTGTGCGTCTTTGCTCCCCATCCGGTGCTCGAAGCCAACAGCGCGAACAAGTTCTTCGACTACCTGGCGGCGGGCCTGCCGGTGGTGCTCAACTACGGGGGCTGGCAGGCCGAGCTGGTCGAAGAGGCCGGCTGTGGCCGCTGGGTGCCGGCCGGCGACCTCGAGGCCTGGGAACGGGTACTCCTCGAACTGATCGATGCGCCCGATCTGCGCCGTCGGCTGGGAGTTGCTGCCCGCCGTCTGGCCTGCGAACGCTTCGACCGCCGCTTCCTGGCGGCACAGGCCCTTGAGCGAGTCGAGGCCGCCTGTCAACCGGTTGGGCGTGTGAAATGACCACTCGCACGCGCGTTTTGACGGCTGGTGCCCGGAGCGACTGAATTCGCTGCAGGTGCTAGCATCTTTACTTTACCAGAGCAAGGGTTGGGGTTGATTCGCCTGAATGGCTTGAGTCCCCCAACTTTTTATTTGTACGGGGCCTCTGAGGCTCAGTTCCCCTCCTGGGCCAGCCAGGTTTCGGCCTGTGCCCGTAGGGCCTGCCGGTCGGCTTCGCTCATTCTGTCCCAGGTTTTATAGGGCATGGCCAGCCGCTGGTTGTTTGCCAGCCGCTCGCGGTGCCGGTCCAGAAAGTGCCAGTAGAGCGCGTTAAAAGGACAGGCCCGCGGCCCCGTCCGCTGCTTCACATCGTAGCGGCAGCTGCGGCAGTAGTCGCTCATCTTGTTGAGGTAGGCTCCCGACGACACGTAGGGTTTGGTGGCTACCAGACCGCCATCGGCGTACTGGCTCATGCCCTGGGTGTTGGGCAGCTGCACCCACTCCAGTGCATCGACGTAGACCCCCAGGTACCAGGCGTTGACCTCGGCGGGCCGCACGCCGGCCAGCAGGGCGTAATTGCCCGTAACCATGAGCCGCTGGATGTGGTGGGCAAAGCCGTTGTCGAGGCTGTTGTTCAAGGCGTGGCGCAGGCAGTTGAGTTCGGTCTCGCCCGTCCAGTACCAGGCTGGCAGGGGCCGGTCGTGGTGCAGGAAATTGCCCGCAGCGTAGTCGGGCATTCTGGCCCAGTAGACCCCGCGCAGGTACTCGCGCCAGCCGATGAGCTGGCGTACGAAGCCCTCGACCTGTGCCAGACCGATCTGCCGCTCGGGGTCAGCGTAGGCCGCCAGGCAGCGTTCGACGACCTCCAGCGGGCTGATGAGCTTGACGTTGAGCGCGAACGAGAGCAGGCTGTGGTTGAGGAAGGGCTCGCCCTCGAGCATGGCATCCTGATAGCGGCCAAACTGCGGCAGGGCCTGCTCGATGAAGTAGTCGAGCTGGTGCAGGGCCTGGGCGCGGGTGGTCGGGAAGTCGATGCCGCCACTGCGTCCGAAGTGGGGGAGGCCGGCGGCGGCGATGTCGGCCCGGATGGCGGCGTAGTCGTTGCCAAAGTCGAGAGGTGGCGGAAAGCGGGTACCGGCGGGGGGCTTGTGGCGGTTTTCGGCGTCGAAATTCCAGCGCCCCCCCAGGGGTTTGCCCGCCCCGTCGAGAAGCAGGCCCAGCCGCTGGCGCATGCGCCGGTAGAAAGTTTCCATCAGCCAGTGGGATCGCTCGCCGAAAAGCTCGCCCACTTCGTGGCGGCGCGTCAGGAAGTGCTCGGTATCGGCCGTGGCGGTAGGGCGGGACTGGCTCGCCGCCCATTCGGTCAGCTCGCGATCGAGGCGGTACTCGTCGGGCAGCAGCCATTCGATGCGCTGCACGCCGTAGCGGTCGGCCACCGCACCCAGGGTTCGGCTCAGGCTTGCCTCCGTGTTTTCGGGGTCAGCAATCGAGAGGTAATGCACGGCGTGGCCGCGGGCCTGCAGGTGCTGGCCAAAGCTGCGCATGGCCCGGAAAAAGAGTTCGATTTTGCGGATGTGGTGCAGGGTGTAAGTCTGTTCGGCGCGGGCTTCTACGAGCAGGTAAAGCGTTTCGGGGTCGGGGTTCTGAAACCAGCTGTGCTGCTCGTTGAGCTGGTCGCCCAGCACGAGGCGCAGGCGGGCATACGCGGGGCGGTCGGGCCGCAGGCGGAAGGGACTTGCCATACCTGCATTAACCGATGCGGGCCTTAAAAGGTGGCTGCGGCCCCCAACAGCTTTCAATTTGAATTGGAATCAATCGCAGCGGCAGCCTGTTCAATAGAACGTCAACCGCAACACCATGCTCGTTTACGTAACGCGCAAAGTTCACTTCAACGCCGCCCACCGGATGCACAACCCTGCCTGGAGCGACGAACGCAACGCCGAGGTCTTCGGCCCCTGCAACAACGCCAACTGGCACGGCCACAACTACGAGCTGGAAGTAACAGCCGTGGGCACACCCGATCCCGACACGGGCTATGTGCTCGACCTGGGCCGGCTCCGCGACCTGATCGAGGAACGGATTTTGAAGAAAGTCGATCACCGCAACCTCAACCTCGATGTCGATTTCATGCAGGGCATCATCCCCTCGTCCGAGAATTTCGTCGTGGCCATCTGGCGCGAGCTCGAAACGGGCCTGCCGGCCGGCAGCCGCCTCTACAGCATCCGCCTCTACGAAACGCCCCGCAATTTCGTTGAATACCGCGGCGAATAGTTCCCTTAAGCTTTAAAATTAATTCCACCGATTGTTGAACGATATGCCCCATTCAGGACTTTTAGTAAGAGCTATGTCCAATTACTTCCTTTATTCCATCTTTTAGTCACTTGCTTTTCAACTTTACCCGTATCAACCTGACCCCTTATGCTTGAACCGCATTTCGTAGACCGCATCGCCCAAATCGGCGACCTCCACCACGGCACCAGCTCCAAAACCCCCATACGCCCCGATGCCTTCGACCTGACCGACGAGGAAAAGATCGCCCGCATCAGCTACCATTTCGAGCAGATCATGCATACACTGGGCCTCGACCTGACCGACGACAGCCTCTCCGGCACGCCCCACCGCGTGGCCAAAATGTACGTTCAGGAGCTCTTTTCGGGCCTCAACCCCGCCAACGCCCCCCGCGTCTCGCTCTTCGAAAACCACTACCACTACCGGCAGATGCTCGTCGAAAAAGACATTACCGTGCAGTCGGTCTGCGAGCACCACTTCGTACCCATCATCGGGCGGGCGCACGTGGCCTACCTCTCGTCGGGCAAAGTGATCGGCCTCTCGAAAATCAACCGCATCGTGCGCCACTACTGCCGCCGCCCTCAGGTGCAGGAACGCCTGACCATCGAAATAGCCGATGCCCTCTGCGAGGCCCTCGAAACGCCCGATGTGGCCGTGCTCATCGATGCCAAACACTACTGCGTTGTGCTGCGGGGCATCGAAGACCAGACCAGCAGCACCGTCACGGCCGAGTACCGCGGACGCTTCCGCACCGAAAGTGTCCGGGCCGACTTCCTCAACTACTTGAACCTCTGAGTCTGAACTAAATATTTCTCCCCCAGAAGTCCTCCGAATCCCGCCGTCAGGCGGGATTTGGGCTTTATCGGCTCCCCTGAACATCGGCAGCCAGCATCCGGTACATACGTCTGCTTTTGATTTGTCTTATAAAATTTTATAAAAGAAACAGCCAATCGCCCGGCGTACTCTTTTTGGGAGGCAGGGGGCTGCAGGCGCGAGGCAGTACTCGCCCGGAACCGGCTCGTTCGATGCAGGCCGGGTTCAGGCATCGCCACCTTCGGGGCGGGGCTTGAGGCGGTCGATCAGGGCCGCAAAGCGGGCGTGGTCGAGGATGCGCTGTTCCTGTTCGCCCTCGGCGATGAGCCGTTCGCCCGCCCAGCATTGCCAGCTGCACCAGACGGCATTGCCCTCGACACGCTCGAGGCGGGCCACCAGCCGCACGGCTGTGCCCAGCGGGGCGGGGGCCAGGTGCCGTACCGAGACGTAGCTGCCCACGCCTTCCTCGCCCGCCTCTTTCATCTCCAGAACAAAAAGGCGGCAGACCCATTCGGCATCCTGCGCCAGGGCAAAGGTGCCATACACCGGATGGACGAGGCCTTCGCCTTCGAAGCGGGCGAGCTTGGCCTCGGTAACGCGCGTGTGGTATTCGCGGGTATCGCCGATGGAAAAGGGGTTTTTCATGCAGTGGCGGAGGGATGCAGGGGACGTTGCCGCCAGGCCCGCCACGTCAGCCACGCACCCGCCACGATGAAGGGCAGGCTCAGCAGCTGGCCCGTGTTGAAGGGTAGGCCCAGCTGGTATTCCTCCTGGTTGACCTTCAGGAATTCGATGAGGAAGCGGCCCGTAAACATGATGAACATGAGCAGGCCCAGGAGCAGGCCCGCCGGAGTCTGCCGTTTGTAGCGGCGGTAGACGGCCCAGAGCACGCCAAAGAGGGCCACGTAGAGCAGGGCCTCGTAAATCTGGGTGGGGTGGCGGGGGCCTCCGCTGCAGTCGCTGCCGCCGCGCACAAACTCAAACGCCCAGGGCACATGGGTATGCAGGCCGCAGATTTCGGAATTGAAGAGGTTGCCCACGCGCACCAGGGCACCGCCCAGGGGAATGGTCAGCACCAGGCGGTCGGCCAGCCAGAGGAAGGTCGTCTGGGGCAGGCGGCGCACGAGCCAGGCCATCGCGATGAGAATGCCGGCAGCGGCCCCGTGGCTGGCCAGTCCCCCCTCACGCACGTTGAGTACCCGCAGCACGGTGCGGCCCAGGGCTTCGGCCCAGCTGGTGGGGGCATCGGGCCTGCCGCGGAAGCCCTCGGCGTAGGCACGGTACTGCTCGAAGTAGTCGAGGAAATAGTAGGCGGGGTCGTAGAAAATGCAGTGGGCCAGCCGGGCACCCAGGATCACCGCCAGGATGATGGCCAGGGTGATGCGGTCGATTTCGGCTTCGGGCCGGCCTTCGATGCGGTAGACGCGCCGCAGCACGAAATGCCCCAGCAGAAAAGCCAGCGCGAACATCAGGCCATACCACCGCAGCTCGAAGCCACCCAGATCGACCAGCGTGGGGCTCACATCCCAGCGGATGGCCGCCAACGGCCACAAGGCATCCATGCTGCAAAGCTACACAGAGCCGTTACAATTTGAGGGCTTCGGAATTAAACTTGCGTCAAACCCCAGTCCGTTGGTCTTAATTTGGCTTAAATTTGAAACTGGACCAAGCAGCGATTGAAAATGGAATCCGAACGTACCGAAGTTCCGCTCATTCTGGTTGCTGACGACGACCTCAACAACCTGAAAGTTATCCTGAGCTACGTGCGCTCGGCCGATGCACAGTACCGGGTCATCAATGCCAACAACGGGCGCAACGCCTACCAGCTGGCCCTGACGGCCCGTCCCGATATCATCCTGCTCGACTGGGAAATGCCCGAAATGAGCGGCATCGAGGTGGTGCAGGCCCTCAAGCAGCACGAGCAAACAGCCGACATCCCCGTCATCATCTACACGGGCATCATGCTCGCAGGCGAGCACCTCAAGATCGCCCTCGAAGAGGGCGCGGTCGATTTCCTGCGCAAACCCGCCGACCGGGTCGAGCTGCTCTCGCGCCTGCAGGCTGCCCTGCGCCTCTCGCGCTCCTTCAAAAAGATCAAAGAACAGAACCTGCTGCTCCAGAAGCAGAACGAGCACATCCAGCACCAGAACCAGAGCCTGACCGAAATCAACCACATCAAAGACCGGCTCTTCTCGATCATCGCCCACGACCTGCGCAGCCCCCTCAACGACTTTCACAGCCTTTTTGAGCTGCTGCAGTACCAGGCCCTGACCCTCGAACAGCTCCGCCAGGAGATCCCGGTACTGACGCACGGCCTCAAGTCGCTGCAGACCCTGCTCGACAACCTGCTCTACTGGTCGCTCTCGCAGATGCAGGGGCTGGCCCTCTACCCGCAGCCCATCGCCCTGATCGAAGCGGTGGAGCAGCTCAAGAGCTTCTTTGCCTACCAGCTCGAGACCAAAGGCATTGCCTTCGATAACCAGGTGCCCGCCGGCCTCTATGCGCAGGCCGACTTCAACATTCTGGCTCTGCTGCTGCGCAACCTCATCGGCAACGCCCTCAAGTTTACGCCGGAAGGGGGCCGCATCGGGGTATCGGCCCAGCTGAGTCGGCCCTCGCTCATCGACATCAGGGTAACCGACACGGGCACGGGCATGACCGCCGAGCAGGTACAGAAACTCTTCGGTGGAACGCTCAGCCAGACGCTGGCCGGCACGCGCTCGGAGCGGGGCACCGGTCTGGGGCTGATGCTCTGCCGTGACTTCGTGGAGCGCAGCGGCGGCGAGCTGCGTATCGACTCGGCACCCGGCCGCGGAACGACGGTTACCTTCTCGCTGCCCAAAGCCCTGAGCCCGGTTCCGCAAACGACCCGTTGAGGCGGTGCAGGCTGGCGGCCCGACTTTCCCCCTCAGGCCGGCAGCCGGATGGTGAAGGTCGTGCCCACCCCTACTTCCGATTCCACCTCGATGCTGCCCCCGTGCAGGTCGATGACTTCTTTGGCGATGCTCATGCCCAGCCCCGTGCCCTTCTCGCCCTTGGTCCCCGAGCGCTGGAATTTGTTGAACTTCTCAAAAAGCTTGGGCAGCTCCTCGGCGGGGATGCCCACGCCCGTATCGCGGATGCGAATGGCAGCCACCGGCTGGCCGTTGTGCGTCTCGGCCGCGGCCGAGAGGCTCACCTGCCCGCCTTTGGGCGTGAATTTGATCGAGTTGGACAGAATATTGTTAAAGGCCTGCGCCAGCCGCGCGCCGTCGGCTTCGACCTGTACGCCGTTACCCCCTTCGAGGCTCAGGCTCACCTGCTTGGTCAGCGCGAAGGCTTCCCAGGTCTTGAGCAGGTTGCTCAGGTAAGGCCCCAGGTCGAGGGTTTCTTTCTGCAGGACAATCGTACCCGATTCGAGCTTGGCCAGGTCGAGGATGTCTTCCACGAATTTGACTACCGTATTGATCGAGTTCTGGATGATACCTCCGTATTTGATGACCTGATCGGTCTGACCGGCGATCTCGCGGTCCTGAAGCAGGGTCGCGAGGCTGGCGATACCCGAGAGGGGCGAGCGGATGTCGTGCGAGACGATGTGGATCATCTTGTCCTTGTGCGAGTCGACGGCTAATTTCTGGCGGTAGGCTTCCGAGAGGTCCTGGGTGCGCTCGTTGACCAGACTTTCCATGTGCTGATAGAGGCGGGCGTTTTCGATGGCCACGCCCGCATCGCTGGCCAGGATGTCGAGGATTTCGATGCGCTCGGGCGTAAAAAGTGCGGGGGTGGTGCGGTGCTCCAGATAAAGGATGCCCACGAGCTTGCCCATGTTGCGGATGGGCAGCCCCAGGGCCGCTTTCACGCCCTGACCGGCAAAATAGGGGTCGCTGCCCTCGGTACTGGCGTGGCCCAGGGCGATGGCTTCGTTACGGCGGCTCACCTCTTCGATGAAGGCGGCAGGCACCGGCTCGCTGAAGCCGGCCAGCGGGCTGTTTTCGATGATCTGCACGGCCGACCCCCGCCGCGCTTGAGCGGCCACTGTCAGCTCGCCCTCGCTCAGCAGCACCAGCAGCCCCCCCTCAGCATCCGAAAACTCGAGCACCCGGTTCATGAGTTCACGCAGCAGCTCGTCGAGTTCCACTTGATTGGTGATGATGAGCGCCGCTTCGTGCAGCAGCTTGAGGATCCGGTTTTTTTCCTCGAGGCTCAGGCCCAGCAGGTAGCTGTTGGCCGCTTCTTCCACCGTCAGCTTCAGGTCCTGCGCGTCCCAGGGTTTTTTGATGTAGCGGTAGAGCTTGGCGCGGTTGACGGCGTTGGCCACGTTGGTCAGCTCGGCCTCGCCCGTGAGCATGATCTTGCGGGTGTCGGGGAAGAGGGCGTGGGCCTGAATGAGGAACTCATCGCCGGGCATACCCCCGGGCATGAGGAAGTCCGAGACGATGACGGCCACATCGCGCCCGTCCTCGCGGAACTCCTGCAGCAGTTCGAGGCCCTCTTCGCCGCTTTCGGCGATTTCGATGCGGAAGCGGTCGCCCAGGTGCATGGTCAGCTGCTCGCGCAGCGTGTCGAGGATGTTTTTATAGTCGTCCACGCACAGGATGATGGGCGGTTTACGGCTGGTGGTCGAAGGGATGGACATAGGATTGGGCTGGGGCTGGCTTTAGGATGCTGGGGGTGTCTGGCGGCTTTTTCCTGCTCAAGGTTCAGTTGGATTACGAGCCGTTTTTCGCTTGTTTTTATTTATTATATTTTGAAAATAAAAATTTTTAAACTAAAAAAAGGTATTTTTGAATACATGAAAAAAACCGGCAGGCCAATCGGCCAGCCGGGCCCGACCCGGGCGGTCGGCTTGGGCCTCAAAATTAAGCGAATTGTGGGCAGTTGCGTAGGTCATGGCAGAGGTGGGGGGCCGGCCAGCGGCAGGCGAATCGTAAATTCAGTCAGGCCTGGCTGGCTCTCGAAACTGATTTCGCCGCCGTGTTTTTCGACGATCTTGCGGCAGATCGAAAGCCCCAGTCCTGTACCCTCGCCCTTGGGCTTGGTTGTGAAGAGGGCTTCGAAGATGCGGTCCTGAATGGGGGCAGGGATGCCCGGGCCGTTGTCCGCGAAGCACACTTCGGCGTAGGCCCCTGCCTGCTTCACGCCGATACGCAGCTGCGCCTGAAACGTCTCACCCGCCAGCTGCGCCTCCCGAATCCGCAGGTTGAGTGCATAGACCGCATTCATAATCAGGTTGGTCCACACCTGCGAGAGTTCCTCCGGAAAGCCTACCACGTCGGGCAGCTCTTCGTATTCCTGAATCAGCTCGATGCCCCGCCGGATGTGGTAGTCGTAGAGCGTGAGCACCAGCTCGATGTTCTCGACCAGATTGAAGGCAACGGGCGTCTCGCTGTCGGTGCGCCGGTGCACGTAGTCTTTCAGGGCCTTGACGATGTGGATCGACCGTTCGACCGAGCGGCGCATGATCTGAAGCTGACGGCCTGCCGCGGCAATCGGTTCGAGCAGGGTCAGGGCCTCCTCGCGTTCGGCACCCAGCAGCAGCGGGGTCAGGGCATCGAGCTGGTGGTGGAGGCCCGCTCTGACGAGGCGGTCGGCCAGAGCCTCGGCGTTGGGCAGGCCCAGGTCGGCCAGCGTGGGAGCCAGGCTGCGGATGGCCCGCCGTTCGTCGCGGGCACTGAGCTGCATCGGCTCGGCAATGAGTACCGGTATGAGCTGGCGCAGCCGCTCGGCCGTTTCAGGCGAGAGGTGGGCCAGACCCGCAGGCAACTCGGCCAGCAGTTGCGGCAGGCTTCGCCCCATTGTATCGAGGGTATTGCCCAGCGCCCCGAGCGGGCTGTTGATCTCGTGGGCAATAGCGGGTGTGATCTCGCCCAGGGCGGCCAGTTTTTCGCTCTGCACCAGCTGGGCCCGGTTTTCGACCAGCTCGTGGTTGAGGGTTGCCAGCTCGTCGTTGGCACGCTGGATGACCGTCTGTTGCAGTTCCAGTTCGGCGTTCTTGTCGTTGAGGTCGCGCACCAGGGCTTCCAGCTCTTTTCGCTGGGCGTCGATGGTGGCTGTTCGTTCTTGCACCAGGCGTTCGAGGGCTTCGTTGCGGGCCTGGGCCTTGCGTTCGGCCCACCGTTCCACCGCTCGCAGGCCCCAGGTGGCCAGGGCCACCAGCCCGATGGCATAGAAGGCCAGCATGTACCACCGCAGCCCCAAAGGGGGTTCAATCCAGTAGTTGAGCACGGCGGGCTGACTGATGTTGCCGAAGCCGTCGACTGCCCGCACCCGTATTTGCTGCATGCCGTAGCCCCACTCCAGGTTGAGGGCTTCCTGGTGCGAGACCAGATTGGCCCAGCTGCCGTCGCGGGTTTCGAGCTGGTAGACCAGCCGTTCGGGCGCGTCGAAGGTGTTGACATCGAGCGTCAGGTGCAGGCGGTAGAGCGGGGCGTAGGCCAGACTCAGGGGCTGGCGCAGGTCGATGAGCGAGTCGCGTTTGGTGTGCCCGTGTACCAGGTGGGCATTGCGTATCAGGCAGTTGAACTGCTTCTTGGGCAGGCTGCGGTCGGGCAGCTGGTGCAGGTGCAGGCGGTAGACACGCCGCTCGGTACCCACCCAGAGGCTGTCGCCTTTCAGGGCCAGGGCCTGTACTGCCGGCAGCAGGGCCAGCACGTCGCTTGTCCTTTGGGTCAGGCTGTCGGCTCGACTTCTGGCCCACCATTCGAGCCGCCCGCTTCGCGCCCAGACGAGGTGGCGGTCGTCGCCCGCCAGCGGAATGCCCAGCACTTCGCTCATCAGGTAGCCGTTGGCTTCGCTGCGCAGGTAGTCCCGACTGACATTACGGAAGTCGCGCCCCGTCCACACCAGGATGCGGTCTTCGGTCAGCACGTGCAGGCTGCCCAAGTGCAGGCCGATGTAGACCCGCCCCTCGGCTTCCTTGTTCTGCTTCAGCGGGTGGGGGATGACCTGGGGCAGGGCATCGTCGACTTCTCGGAACTGCAGCCGGAAGAGGCCCGCTTCGGTACCCAGCCACAGGCTTTGGGCATCCCGGGCCACCGCGCTGGTGATCCGGTGGGGCTTGAGCCATTCGATTTCGGTATCGTAGTCCCAGCGGCCGTTGCGCAGGCGCAGGCGGTGCAGGCGGTTGCCCTCGCAGACGGCCAGCAGGCGGTCAGGTGTCTGGGGCAGAGCCACCAGCCGCGTGCACTCTACCAGGCGCGGGTCGCGGAGCCGTTCCCTGCGCTTGTCCCGCTGCAGGACAAACACCCCCTCGTCGGCGGCTACCAGCAGCGATCCACCCGCATCGATGAGGTCGCGGCAGCTGACCCTTTCGAAGCCTGTCACATAGTCGAAGCCTGGCAGGCTCAGGCGGGTTGGGGCCTGCCGCTCCCAAATGGCGTTGAGATTGGCTTCTATGCGGGCCAGTTCGCCGCGGCGGCGGGTCAGTTCCTGCCCGATGCGGCGGCGTTGTTCGAGCACGCGGCGGCCGGGTTTCTGCTTCTCGTCCAGTTTCTCCAGCTGCTTTTCCAGGGCCAGAATTTCATTTAGATTATCTCTGTAGAGGGGGTAATTGGCAATGACAAACTGGGTTTTGAGGCTTTTGTATTCGCTGAACTGCTGGACGGGGGCGTGTTCGGGCTGGTGGTTGCTCAGCAGGCCGCGGCCGGTCGCCAGGTAGACGCGACCATCGGCCAGCGGCAGCATGCGGTTGATGCGGCCTCGGGGCCGCTCGGCCAGCGGGCCCAGGTCGGATACCGGCAGTTCGACATAAACCCACGACCAGCCCGTGGGATGGGCCAGCCAAAGCCGACCGTCGAGGTCGCCGCAGGCGGCCAGAATCGTTGCCTCGCGGTTGAACGGCCGCAGGCGGCGGGCTGTTTGCAGGGGATTGGTGGCCCGACCGGCGAGCAGCAGGCAGCCCTGCTGCCGGCTGGCCACTACCCAATGTTGCCCTGCTGCCGCCAGCCCGACGAGCGAGTCGGTCAGGCCGTGCACCGCCGGCCGGCCCAGGGGGCGCAGCTTCTCCAGCGGGTTGCCCAGCAGGAGCTGGCCCCTGCCATCGAGCAGTAGGTGCTGCCCCTGGGGGCTGCTTGCAGAGGCGACGAGGCGGCTGCCTGCCGGCCATGCGGGGGGAGTGGGGCCGTCTTCGGCGTTGCGCCACTGGCCATTGGCCTGCAGGAGGAAGATTCCCTCGCTTGTGGGCCAGCAGCCTGCAAAAGACTGTGCTTCCGCGTTGAGGATCGATTGTTCGGTCAGGCCGCCCAGCCCGTCGGGCGTGTAGATGTAGACGCGCTGGGGGCTGTAGCAGAACACGCGGTGGCCCCGGGTGGCGATCCGGGTAACAGCCTGTCCGGCTTCGAGGGTACGGAGGGCGCGGTAGCGCAGGTTGTCGAGGCTCGGACCGTCGAGGTAGCCCAGACTGTTGCGGCAGGCTACCACCAGCAGCCCCTCGATCTGCCCCAGGGCGGTGGCCTCGGCGGGCAGCAGCACGCGCGTCTCGCCGTCGCCTGTGGGGATGATCAACGTGGAGCCGGCGGCCAGGACCGTCAGCCCGTCGGCCGTGCGCAGTACCTGGGCCTGATTCAGGGGTACGAGTACCAGCGGGGGGTAGTCGCGGTGGCCACTCAGGGGCTGCTGCGCCCGCAGTACCGGGACGGCCAGCAGGGCGGCCAGCAGGGCGGCCGCGGGGGCGAGGGCGCGGTGAAAGGTGCGGACAAACATCGGGCGAGGGTCAGGCCCGCAGGCGGTCAAGGAGCTGGCGTACTTGCTCGGCGTTAGGCCCGGGCCGGCCCTTGCGGTAGACGGAACTGGGTTTGCGGAAGCCCTTGCGCAGGAGCTGCTGCTGTTCGGTGGGCAGGCTGATGAATTCGCGGCAGGCTTCGGAGCAGCAGCCGGCGTAGGTTTCGGCGCAGCGGGGGCACTGCAGGAAAAGCACGTGGCAGGCTTCGTTGCGGCAGTTGGTGTGCACGTCCCAGGGGGTGCCGCACTGGTGGCAGCGGGCAATGACCTGCGGGCCGATGCGCTCGCTCAGCCGTTCGTCGAAAACAAAGTTGACCCCGATGAACTTGTTGCGCAGGCCGCGCTGGCGCACCTGGCGGGCGTATTCGATGATGCCGCCCTCGAGCTGGTAGACCTGCCGGAAGCCGCGGTGGCGCAGCCAGGCACTGGCTTTCTCGCAGCGGATGCCTCCCGTGCAGTACATGACGATGGGTCGGTCTTTGGCTTCGGCGAGGGCGGCCTCGGCCTGGGCCAGGGTTTCGCGGAAGGTATCGGTATCGAAACAGAGAGCGTTTTCAAAATGCCCCACCTCGCACTCGTAGTGGTTGCGCAGGTCGACGACCAGCGTTTCGGGCCGGTCGGTCAGGGCGTTGAAGGCTTCGGCATCGAGGGGCGTGCCGGTCTGGCTGGCATCGAAGGTCGTGTCGTCGAGGCCATCGGCCACGATCTTGGGCCGAACTTTTATTTTTAATAAATAAAACGAATTGTATTGGTTCTGAACGGCGAAGTTCAGGCGGATGTTTCGCAGAAAGGGCCACCGATCCAGAAACTGCCGCATCTCGTCGAGGCGGTGCTGGGGCACGCTGATCTGGGCGTTGATGCCCTCGTGGGCCACGTAGATGCGGCCCAGCACGCCCAGAGCCGCGAGGCCGTCGTAAAGCTCGTCGCGCCAGGCGGCGGGGTCGTCGATGCGGGCGTAGGCGTAGAACGAGAGGGTATAGCGCGGGGTGGGGTCGCTGGCGATGCGCTGGCGAAGCTCGCGCCGGTTGATGCGGTTGTGGCGGATGGGTTCAGGCAGCTTCCGGTTTTCGCTCATGTGAAAAAGTTCCTCCTCGATGTGTAAATTTACATCATTTATGGAATCAGCATCCCCAAATGCCGATCGCATGCTCCCCGTCCCCCAGTACTACACGCTGTTGAAGAAGTATCATTTCTACGCAGCACACCGCAATGTAGCCATCGGGGGCAAGTGCGCCAATCTGCACGGCCATACGTATTATGTAGAGGTCGCCCTGCGGCTGCTTCAGGCCTCGCCCGACGCGGTTACGGTACTCTTCGAGGACGTCGACCGGCGGCTCGAGCCGATCGTCAAGTCGCTCGATCACTGCCTGCTGCTCGACCGGGCCGATCCGCAGGCCGATCTGCTGCGGCAGGTGGCGGGCCGCTGCATGGAGTTCGATTTTCCCACCTCGGCCGAAAACCTGGCCCGCTGGCTCGGTGAGCAAATCGAAGCGCAGTGGCCCGGCGTGCTCGACTACGTGCAGCTGCAGGAGACTACCACCAGCACCGTGCGCTACAGCCCCCAGGCCCAGCCTGTATCCGGCCCGTGGGTAGGGCAGTCGGCCCATGCCTGCCATTACAAGTAAAAAACTGCGTCCAAACCGGCACGCGGCTAAATTTTTCTAATTTTACGGAGCAAGCCTGAAAAAAACGGTGGAAAACGCCCTCCGTGCGCTTTGGGCCTGTTGATAAAATGATCGATTTTTTGAAAGAAATCAGTCTATCCATCCTTATTTACACGATATGATGATGTGTATGGCACGAACGAGACGACTCGACTCCGGTCGCCTGCGGGTGCTTGGCTTGCTTCTGGTGCTTGTTGCGCTGGCTCAGACGGGGCTGGCCCAGCTCAGTCCCTTCCACCGCGTGTTCAGCACGGTGAACGGGGATGTCGGTCAATGCGCTGCTCCTACGGCCGATGGCGGCTTCGTGGTGATCAGCAATTCCATCAACCCGGGCCTTATTCCCAACCCCTTTAACGTGGATGTCGACCCGGTAGCCACCCGTTTCGATGCGGCGGGCGAGATCGTCTATTCCAAGGCCCTGGTCTCGCAGCTGGGCGACGGCAACCCCGTGCTCGAAGTGCCCCGCAGCGTGACTCAAACGCCGGACGGGGGCTTCATCGTCGTAGGTTTTGCCTACACCTTCAATGCCCAAAATCAGGTCGTGGTCATGCCGGGCTTCATTACCAAGATCGATGCCCAGCTCAATACCGAGCTGTCGGTGCTGATGAACGCTCAGGGCGGCGGCTTCCAGCCCCGCAAGGTACTCTACAACCCCGCCGACAACAGCATTCTGATCGTAGCCAACGTAGGCCTCAACAACCCAGGCGGTCAGCCTACCAACCGCATTGTACTCTACAAGCACGATGCCACAACCTTGGGGCTGCTCTGGGTGCGCGCGCTCATTGGCGCAGCTGCCAGCAACGAATTTCCGTTCGATGCTGTGATCGAAGACCGAGGCTACGCCATTGTGGGGCTGACGACGCTCAACGGCAACGAAGACCCCCTGCTGGTGCGCATCGACCTGGAGGGCAACGTGCGATCGATGACCGTCTACCCCGACGAGCAGAACGGTGTGGCCCTGGGCGTGGCCCGGGCAGCCGACGGTACGCTGGGCATTGTGGGCCGCACCAACAGCAGCGGCGTGATGCAGGGCTTTGTCATGCAGGTCGATCAAGAGAACCAGCCGCTGGAAGCCTTTCAGGTGGGCGGCGGTGTGTTCACCGATTTCATTTCCTGCCACTTCGACCGCGCCGGCAATCTGCTGGCTTTCGGATATGACTCGACCTCGGCCGCCCGCCGCTGGGACATGGTGGCCGCCAGCATAAACGTGCCGCGGCGCACCATCAACTGGATCAACGTCTATGGTGGCACCAACACCGAACGGGCCGGCATCCTGGTAGGGGGTGTCAACATGGGCCGGTCGGCCGCGCTGGCGGGCGACCGCTTTGTGTGGGCTGGGCCGACCAACAGCTACACCACCGAGCGTAATCAGGACATGCATGCCGTGCTCATGGGTGCCGACGGCCAGAGTGGCTGCCAGCAGCAGGCTATGATGGGCGTGCGGCCCCGCACCTGGGTTTTTGATGTCGTACCCCTCCAATTTCAGACGGCGAATCTGGGGGGTATTCAGCTGGGGCTGCTTTTCGGCGGATCGGCTCCCTACGTTTACGGCGGGCGCGACGTGTGCAGCGGCGAATGCAATGCCGTCTTTACGGTCGAATCCCGTTCGCCGCTCTGCTTTGGCGATGAGGACGGCTTCATTTTGGCCTCGGAAGTGCTGGATGACGATGCCACCTACCGCCTTTTTCTGGATGATCAGCTGGTGGCCGAGCAGGAGAACGGCTTCTTTGGTACCCTGCCGCCGGGCAACTACCGGATTGAAATCGAATACGGCAACGGCTGCCGGGCGGTCTTCCGCCGCGAACTGGCCGCACCCGCCCGCATCGAAGTCGACGAGCTGATCGTCAATGCCTCGGGTCCCAACAACGCCGACGGTGCCATTGTCGTGCAGGCCCGCGGCGGCCGCCCGCCCTATGCCTACAGCCTCGATGGTGGCGATCCCAATCAGGAGGGCATCTTCGAAGGCCTGCTGCCCGGCTTCTATTCCGTCGAAGTGCAGGACGCCAACGGCTGCACCGAGACTTTTACCTATGAGGTCAAAGTCGAGGGCGACGGCTGCACAATCGATGTGCGCATCATTGCCCTGCCGCCCAGCTGCCCGGGTGATGCCAACGGCGAGATTGCCGTCGTACCGGCTACGGGCACCCCGCCCTATCTCTATTTCATCATCAGCGCAACGCGCAACGAGCAGGTCGAGGACGAGGGTGCCGTAAGCTTCACCGACCTGCCCGCTGGCGAATACCGCATCCGTGTTCTGGACCGTGAGTCCTGCGAGTTCGATACGACGATTTTTCTCGAAACGAGCGACCCGCTTTTCATCAGCCGCACCCAGCTGCTGCAGATTCCGGGCTGTACCACCCCGACGGGCAGCTTCCTTGTCGAAGCCGAAGGCGGCCAGCAGCCCTACACCTTCGCTCTGCTGCTCGATGGCCGCCCCATCCGCTCGCAGGATAACGGCCGCTTCGAAAACCTGGCTGCCGGTGTCTACACTGCCCTGGTCATCGATGCCAACGGTTGCCGCGCCGAAACGGAATTCGTGCTGCGGGCCGAAACCGACCTGCGTCCCCTTGCCTTGGACGTGCGCAACGTAAGCTGCTTCGGCGAGGCCGACGGCTCGATTTCGATTGTAGCCCAGGGTGGCCAGCCTCCCTACCGCTACCAGCTCAACCAGAATCCGCCGCAGGCGACAGGCTCCTTTACCGACCTCGAAGCTGGAGCCTATACGGTGCGCATTATCGACGGTGCGGGCTGTGAATTCGTCGAGTCGGTGGTCATCAACCAGCCCGCCGAGCTGACCATCGGCCCCGAAGTCGAGACGATCCGCTGCTTTGGCGACCGCGGTTCGATCGTCGTCGGTGCCAGCGGCGGCACTGGCCCCTACCGCTACAGCCTCAATGACCCCGAAAATCTGGGCGATAACAATGTATTTACAGCCCTGACTGCGGGAACGTACGATGTCTATGTAGGCGATGCCAACGGCTGCATCGTTACCGAACGCGTGGTGCTGACCGAACCTTCGGCCATCGTCGTTGAGTCGGTGGTTGCCGAGGGAACACCCTGCGGGGTGAGCAATGGCCGGCTGTTTATCGTGGCCTCGGGTGGAGCGGGTGTGCTGGAATACAGCATCGACGGTGGCCGCACCTGGAATCGCGCCAGTGTCTTTACGGACCTGAACGCGGGAGTCTACAGCGTAGTCGTTCGCGATGAGAACGGCTGCCTGAGCACGCCCCGCGCCGAAACGGTGCCTCAGGAAGGCGGACTGGAGCTTGTCGTTGTGGAAGTGGGTGAGCCCAGCTGCCCGGGCGTGGCCGATGGATTCCTGCTGGTGGAAGCTCGGACGGGTACGCGCCCCTTTGAATTCTCGATCGACGGTGGCGAGACCTGGATTACCGATGGCCTCTTCGATGACCTGGAAGCCGGCCTCTACGTTGTTCAGGTGCGCGACCGCGAGGGCTGTCTCGGTCAGCTGGAGGTCGAACTCGAAGCCCCGCAGGGTATCGAGCTTTCGATCGAATCGCAGGCCCCGGGTTGCGGCGCGTCCGACGGCCAGATTATGGCCCAGGCCCGCGGCGGCTCGTTCCCCTACCGCTACGAACTGATTTTCCGGGGTAATGTGGTTGCTCGTAGCGACGACGGCAACTTCGGCGAGCTGGCCGAAGGTACCTACCTGGTGCGTGCTATCGACAGTCAGGGCTGCTCGAACGAATCCGAGGTGGTGCTGGCCAACCAGACCGATTACAATGTACAGGTCGACGTACAGCCGGCCCGCTGCGCTGGACAGGCTTCGGGCATCGCCCTCGTTCGGGTGGTGGGTGCGACGGGTACATTCCAGTTTGCCATCACGGGCCGTCAGTTCCAGCGCGAGCCGCTGTTCGAAAACCTGGCTGCCGGACGTTACGTGGCCACCGTCCGCGATGAGCGCGGCTGCACCGATACGGCGAGCTTTGTGGTAGACGAAGGCCCAGCCATCATCTTCAGTGCCCGCGAAACCAACCCCAGCTGCGGAGCCAACGACGGCCGCATCGACATTCAGACCACGGGCGGCACGCCCCCGCTGAGCTTCGCTGTCGTGCGGGCCGGTCAGGAACCCCGTCCGCAGGACTTCACGGCCAACCGCACCTATACCAACCTGGCCGGTGGGGCCTACGATGTCTACACCCGCGATGCCCTCGGCTGCCAGACCCTCAACACCGTGCAGCTGCGCGGCAGCCAGCCCGTCAACATTAGCGACATTCAGGTTACCAATCCGGCCTGTGGACAGACCAACGGCCGGATCGTCATCACGGCAGGTGGTGGCGGTGCGCCCCTGCGCTACTCGATCGATGGCGGCGGCAGCTTCCAGAGCGGCAACACCTTCACCAACCTGCCCGCAGGTACGTATAATATTGTCGTAAACGACGGGGGCGACTGCACCGCCAGCGAAACACGCACCCTCGTCAGCGCAGCCGACCTGACCTTCACCTTCGACCCGACCGCTCCCGAATGCCGCAACCCCAACACGGGCCGCCTGCGCGTGACGGTTACCGGCGGTCAGGCCCCCTACACCTTCTCGCTCGACGGGGTCAACTTCCAGTCGTCCAGCGATTTCATCAACCTGCCCACGGGCCGTATCCTGGTCTACGCCCGCGACAGCCGTAACTGCATCGATACGGCCACGGCCGTCATTCCCGGTGCCGGCGGCATCAACATCCAGCCGGTCATCACGCAGCCGACCTGTGCCCAGAACGATAACGGCCGCATCGCCGTGGGCGCATCGGGTGGTACGGTGCCCTACAGCTTCCGCCTCAACGGACGCGGCGACTTCCAGTTCGGCAACCTCTTTACGAACCTGGCGGTCGGTACCTACATCGTCGAGGTTCGCGACGACCTGGGCTGCGAGGCCCAGCTGACGGTCGAACTGACCCCCGCCGGTACCCTGAGCATCGACGAAATCATCCCCGAGCAACCCGGCTGCAGTGCCCAGGACGGAGCGATTACCATAGTGGCCCGCTCGTCGGCCGGCGGCCTGACCTACAGCCTCAACGGCGGCAACTTCACGCCCGACAACCGCTTCGACAACCTGGCCCAAGGCAGCTACCGCATCGACGTGCGCGATGCCGCCGGCTGCGCCGATGGCCTGACCTACGTGCTGCGGGGCGAGGTGGACTTTGAAGTCAATTTCGACATCACCCACGTGAGCTGCACCGGCCCGTTTACGGGCGTGGTGCGCATCAACGTCGAGGGTGGCAGCGGCCCCTACCGCTACTCGTTCGACAACGTCAACTTCGTTTCCAATAACGTCTTCCGCAACCTGGCGGCCGGTACCTACGATTTCTTCGTTCAGGATGCCAGTGGCTGCAGCGGCCAGTTCAGCGCGACCGTCAACCCCTTTACGCCCATCAGCGTGGAAGCTGTCGTGCTTGAACGGCCGGGCTGTGGCGGCACGCCCACTTCGGGTCGCGTACGCATCGATGCGGCTGGCGGTGCCGGTCGATTCGAATACTCGATCGACAACGGTCGCACCTTTGTTTCGGAAAACCTCTTTACTGAGCTGCCGGCAGGCAGCTACACCTTCCGGGTGCGCGATGTCAACGGCTGCGCTGCAAGCCAAACGCCGACCGTTGAACTCATTACCGGCCGTCCGGTGATTGTGCGGCGCTGGGATGCCCGCTTCCCGACCTGCGGTCAGGCCGATGGCCGCCTCGAAGTGTTCGTAGACGACCTCAACGGCGAGCTTGACTACGAGTTCTCGGTCGACGGGGGGGCCAGCTGGCAGACCTCGAACGTCATCGAAAACCTGCGCGGTGCCGTCTATCAAGGGGCCATTCGCAATCAGGACGGCTGCCGCTTCGATACCACGTTCTACCTGCCCGGTATGGGTACCTTCGAGATTGTGGCCGATGTCCAGAATGTACGCTGCAACGGTGGAAGCGATGGCCGCATTACCCTCTCGGCTCCTGCGGCCCAAGGCCCCCTCTTCTATGAAGTGCAGGGCGTGGACTTTGGCACCAATCCCGTTTTTGAAAACATCGCCGCCGGTATCTACACGGTTTTTGTAACCGAAATCGACCGCGTCTGCGTGGTCATGTCCCAGGTAACGGTCAGTCAGCCGGACTCGATCGTACTGACCGCCGACCTGCGTCCGGCCACCTGCCCGGGCCGTCCCGATGGCGGTTTCACCCTCTCGGCGAGGGGCGGGGTTGGCCCCTACCGCTACTCGATCGATGGCGGGCCTTTCAATACGGGCACCGTCTTCAACAACCTGGCTAGCGGCACCTACGCCGTCCGTGTGCAGGACGCCAACGGCTGCGTCGTCGGCCGGAATGTGGAACTGGCTTCGGGGCCGGGCGTTAAAGTGCCCGAAGTCTTTGTAGTCTTCCCGCGCTGCAACGGCGTGAACAACGGCCGCGCCCGCATCCGCGTTCAGGGCGGCAGCAGCCCCTTCGAGTACTCGCTCAATGGTCAGGACTTCCAGACCGACCCCATTTTCCGTAACCTGGCACCCGGAACCTACACGGCTTTTGTCCGCGACTCCCGCGGCTGCGGTGTGCTCAATCCGCAAACTTTTGAACTGGTGCCCGAAATCGGCGACTTCATCGAATCGGTCGATATCGAAACCGCCAGCTGCGACAGCAACGCCACAGCCACTCTGCGGATCAATGTCCGTGCGCTGGGCACCACCTTTGCCCTCGACAGCGGCGCGTTCGGCCCCAGCAACACCTTCCGCGACCTGGCCCCGGGCACCTACACCGTCCGCGCCCGTTCGGAAATCGGCTGCCTGGCCTCGCGCGAGGTTACGATCGATGCCCCCGCCCAGCTGAACATCCTGTCCGCTGTGCAAAGCTCGCCCACCTGCGCGGGCCTGGCCGACGGCTCGATCCGCGTGGAAGCCACCACCGAGGCAGGGCTGAGCCTGAGCTATTCGGCCGACGGCGAGAACTACCAGGAAAGCAATGTCCTGACCGGCCTTTCGGCTGGCTCGTACCTGGTGCGCGTGCGCAACAGCGCGGGCTGCCAGGCCGAAACGACGGTCGTAGTCGTCAACCCCGAGGAGCTGCTCATCCGCAACCTGCGCCTGCGCCAGCCCACGTGTCCGGGCGGTACCGACGGTGCCCTCAACATCATCGCGACCGGCGGCACGGGTGAGCTGACCTACGCCCTCAACGGCGGTGCGCCTCAGCCCGAGCCGATCTTCGTCGACCTGGTGCCGGGCACCTACCGCGTGAGCGTCCGCGATGCCAACGGCTGCGAAACGACCCGCGAAGTTCGCGTGGAGGCACCGCCAGCACTGGGCATCAGCCTCATCCGCACCAACCCCAGCAACCGCACCGGCACCAATGGCCGCATCGTTGTCGAGGTGGCTGGCGGCATCGGCGAATCGTTTACTTATTCGCTCAACGGAGGCGCGTTCACCTCCTCAAATCTGTTCGAGAACCTGACGGCGGGAACCTACCGCGTAAGGGTGCGCACGCTCGAAGGCTGTGAAGCAGAAGCTACGGTCGTGCTGACGCACGAGCCGCGCGAACGTTGCGAGGCTCCGGACGACCTGACGGTCGTCAACACCTCGGGCCGCACAGCCGAGCTGACCTGGACGGGCGTGCCGGGTGCCCTTGGCTACACCGTCCGCTACCGCATCAACAACACCGACCCGTGGACGGAAGTCAGCAGCCCCACCACCCGCACCACGATAACGGGCCTGCGCCCTGAAACGGGCTACGACTTCCAGGTGCGTAGCGAATGCGGCCCGGGTGAGTCGTCGGCCTGGAGTGGTCCGGCCCAGCAGACCACCCGTGAAGCCTGCGGCAGTCCGCTCGATGTCAGCTTCGAAGCCGAAGCCCGCCGCCTGATCCTCACCTGGCCGGGTGTGGCCGAGGCCACGCGCTACCAGATCGCCTGGCGGGCCGCCGGTACCGGCTGGACGACGGCAACCCTGCCGACCAACACGCCCCGCTTTGTCATCGAGGGCCTCAGCCCCGACACCGAGTACACCATCCGCGTGCGCTCGCTCTGCAACGACCAGATCTCGTCGTGGACGCGCTTCTACACCGTGCGCACGCAGGCCCAACGCCTCGCAGCGACCCAAGCGGCGGCGGCTTTCAGCCTGAGCGTCTACCCCAACCCGAACCGTGGCCGCTTTGTGGTGGCCCTGGAAACGGAGCAGTCCGGCCTGGCCGAACTGACGCTTACCGACCTGAACGGCCGCCAGCTGGTGCGCCAGTCGGCTGAGCTGCTGGCGGGCCGCAGCGAGCTGCCCGTCGAACTGGAGGGCATCAGCGCGGGAGTCTATCTGCTGCGCGTCAGCACGGGAGGCCGCGTACAGACGCAAAAACTGATTGTTGAGTAAGCCTGCGGGCTGAACCATACATCGCATTGTCAACCGCCGGCAGTTCAAGGCTGCCGGCGGTTTTTTGTTCTGCCAACCATTGAGCTGGATTGGGGTCGGCCAGTCGCCAGAAGGGAATCGGCTGGCGACTCGTCCCTCGGTGCGATCGGGCGAAGAAGCCTTCAGGATTGCAGCCACTCCCTCGTCGATTTGGTGTATTCAGGGCTCCATTTTTTAATTTAAAAAAACTTTACTTAAAAAACAAAGTTTTTAAAGATATAGATATGAATTTTTTGATACATGTAAGCACAAATGCCTAATTTTTCATGTTTATCGAAAGCGAGCGACTGGCTATGTTTTTTTTCGTAAAATTTGAGCCTGCAACGCTGTAGCCAGCCTGACAATGCATAATCTTTCAGAAGATAAGTTTGTATACTATGGCGATTCAAACGAGATCGTTTTGCTAATCGCTTTACTGAACCGTGTATCGCGCATGTTTGCTGAAGAAGAGCAGACCGAGTTCGTGCTCGAAGGTATCCGCCAGGTGAGTGAGAAACTCGAAGCGGCCTACGCGCCCGGTTCGCCCAATGCCGTCAATTTGGTTCAGTTATCGTTTTCGGAAATCGGTTTTCTGATTCGGATGCTGCTGCGGGCAGCTGATCTCTACGACCCGGCCCTCTTCAAGGATGATCCGGGCAAGGTGCTCGAAAGTCTGGCCGTCCGCACCGAGATTTCGAATCTGAGCGAAACGCTCATGTCGTGCAAACGCTCGGACGGTAAGTCGTGGGATTCGGTCTACTGAGACCGACGGATGGGCTTTTGCTGCGTACCTTCGCGCATGTTTGCTTGGCTGACGGAGGGGAAAAAGTTCCCGTTGCTATGCGTGTTGCTTGGTTGGGGGGTGCGCCTGCTGGCCCAGTCGGGCGAAGGCTTCGACTTGGGCAGCTTCAGCGGCAGTTTTCAGATCGATACGCAGGTCTATTTTCAGGATTCGATTATCGAAACACCGGTTGTGGACGAGGTGGCCCGCAGCAATGCCTACGGCCAGTTTACGTACACGCGGGGGGGGCTGACGGCGGGGCTGCGCTACGAGGCTTACCTGCCCAAGCCGCTGCTGGGTATCGATGCCGCCTACGAGGGCAGCGGTATCGTCAACCGCTTTGCCACTTATACTACCGACCGGTTTTCGATTACGGTGGGCCATTTTTACGAGCAGTTTGGCATGGGCATGGTGCTGCGGGCGTGGTGGGAGCCGCTCCTGGGCTGGGATACGGCCATCGATGGGGTGCGCGTGGCCTGGGAGCCGGTGCGGGGCCTGCGTTTCAAGGCCCTGACGGGCCGCCAGCGCATCTTCTACGAGCTGGGACGGGGTACGGTGCGCGGGGGCGATGCCGAAATCGATCTGGCAACCTTGTTCGACACCCTCTGGAAGAGCCGCACCAACCTTACGCTGGGGGGCAGCTTTGTCAGCAAATTTGAAGCGGGCAAAACGGTGCCGCGGGGCGGATCGATCTACACGGTGCCCGAAAACATCGGCGCGGCTTCGGCCCGGGCCGCCGTCCAGCGCGGGGGCTTCTCGCTGCGGGGCGAATACGCCTACAAGGCCAACGACCCCAACGCCACCAACGGATTCATCTACCGCCCGGGCCAGGCCCTCTACCTGGCCGCAGGCTACACCCAGAAGGGATTCGGCTTCAATCTCGAAGCCAAGCGGCTCGATAACATGGACTTTCGTTCCGATCGCACGGCCGTGGGCCAGAACCTGGTCATCAACTTTCTGCCCCCTATTGCCCGCCAGCACAGCCTGCGCCTGCCCACCCTCTACATCTACGCCACCCAGCCCAACGGTGAAATGGGTGCCCAGGCCGATCTCTACTTCCGCCTCAAAAAGAACACCCCTTGGGGCGGCCCCTACGGCACGACCATCCAGTTCAACTACTCGCGCATCCACGACCTCGATACAACCGCCCGTACCGACGAGCGCGGTTACCGCTCCGATTTCTTTAAGGCGGGTCGCCGCGTCTTTTATTCCGATTTCAACGTCGAAATCCAGCGCAAACTCACGCCGCGCCTCAAATCGCAGTTCATGTACCTGCATATGGTCTACGACCGCGACAAGATTCTGGGCCTCGAGGGCTACGGGCGCATCAGCGTCAACGCAGCAATGGCCGAACTGGCCTACCAGCTGACCAAAAAATACGGCCTGCGGGCCGAGGCCCAGTGGATGGGTGCCCGCCAGATCGACCCCCATACCAACAGCGATTTTGGCGACTGGGCCATGCTGCTGCTCGAATTCAACGCCTCGCCCCACTGGTTTGTGAGCGTGGCCGATGAATACAACTACGGCAACCCCAAGCCCGAAAAACGGGTGCATTACTACAGCACGATGCTCGGCTACATCTTCGGCAGTTCGCGTCTGACCCTGAGCTACGGGCGGGTGCGCGAAGGCCTCAACTGCGCGGGGGGTATCTGCCGGCCTGTGCCGGCCATGAACGGCTTCATGCTTTCGGTGCAGAGCACGTTCTGAGAGGTAGGGAGCGGTAGCCCCCTTTTTTACTTCCAGCCGGCAGCCACTGCCCCATACCAAAGCTAGTTTTTCAACCGCCGGCCCCCAGTGGTGGACGATTCGATGTACCCAAACCGCTTGGGTTTGCGTATTTTCGTCATTCAGCCTTTCGATTTCTTTGATGGAAGCAAGCCCCAAAATCCCGAACCCGCTCACCGAGCAGCAGGTCCGTGACCTGATCCGCCAGCGTAACGAAGCCCAGCAGCCCGTCGACCTGGCCGGCAAGAACCTGACCGGTCTCGATCTGAGCAATGTCGACCTGACCGGTGCCCGTCTGCAGGGAGCTGTGCTGGAGGGGGCCGATCTGCGGCAGGCCAACCTGGCCGGTGCCGACCTCACGGGTGCCAATCTGGCTGGAGCCAACCTCGAAGAGGCTAACTTGGTGCGGGCCAAGCTCGAGCGGGCCAACTTCAGCCAGACTCGCCTCGACCGAGCCAAACTCATCGGAGCGAATGCCGCTGCTGCCCGTTTTACCGAGGCCCGCCTCGTTCAAGCTTATCTCATCAACGCCAGCCTCACCGAAGCCGACCTGACGGGGGCCAACCTCGCCGAGGCCGACCTGCGGGGCAGCAATCTGACGGGCATCAAGCGGGATAAAGCCTCCTTCAAGGCAGCCATCCTTTTTAACGCGACAGGCATTGATCCCAAGGATTTTCCTGAAGCCTCGTTCGAGGATCGCCGACCGATCGATGTCGTGCTACCTGAACGACCCGCGCAGCTTCCGCCTGATATCCAGCCAATCATTCCAGCGAAGCCTGCATCGCCGGAGGTGAAACCCGTGGTTCCGGCAGAAAGCAAGCCTGCCTCGCCCGAGGCGAAACCCGTGGTTTCGGCAGAAAGCAAGCCTGCATCGCCGGAGGTGAAACCCGTGGTTTCGGCAGAAAGCAAGCCCACATCGCCCGAGGTGAAACC